>NZ_BAAAQM010000036.1:0-107000 GCF_039531675.1 Catenulispora subtropica | reverse complement strand
GCGACGGACGCCGGGTGCGCGGCCGGGGCGGGGGCGGGCGCCGGGATCGGGGGCAGGGCCGGAGCCGGGGCCGGGGTCTGCGCGGGGGCCAGCCCGCCGGTCAGCTGGCCCAGCATCCCGTTCATCGGGACCACGTTGCTGGTCAGCCCGGACAGTGCGGGCCCGGCCAGCGGCAGGCCCTGGCTCAGGCCGCCCACCGGCAGGCTCTGGGTCAGCGAGCCGGCCAGCGGCAGCCCGCCGAGGCCGCCGGTCGGCAGCGGCGCCATGCGGGCCACCGGCGTCAAGCCGGCGGCGTCTAATGCGCCGTCGGCGGCCGGTGCGGCGGTGGTCGAGATTCCGGCGGTGTCCAGCGGGGCGGTCGTCGTCGGGGCGGTCGCCGCGGAGGCGACGCCGCCGACGATCGGGCCGGCGGCCACCGCGGCCGCCGTGACGACCAGGCCGCGCCGGACCGTGGTGCTCAGGGTGCTCATTGCCTGGTTCTCCTTGGTAAGGGGGCTGCCGCGTGGACGCGGCAGCCCCCTGCCCAACGGATGAACCCGGGCTCAGGAAACGCGGAACTCGGTAAAGGGATAGTAATATCTACTGTTTTTGACAGGATGGTCCGATGTCGGAACTCCGTCCGGAAGGCCCCGTTCGGCCGAATTTCCCGGCCGGATCACCCACCCTTCACCACCGTGACGTCCACGGTCCCGGACACCGGTGTGGAAGCGGTCTGCCACTTCCCCGAGCTGCGGGTCCAGACCTGGTCGGCGTACTGCACCTTGTCCACGCCCAGGTTCTTCGCCGAGGCCACCGCCCAGGCCGCCAGCACCCGCGGGTCGGACTGGCCCTGCCCGGACTTTATCTGCACCGTCAGGCCGTCGGCGGAGTGCGAGTACTGCGGCGCGTTCCCGGTGCCGTTCGCGCTGAACTGCTTCACCAGCGCGGCGCCGACGGCGTCGGCCCGCGGCGTCAGGCCGTTCGCGCCCGGGGTCTCGGCCGCGGCCTTCGGGTCGTCGAAGCGGCAGGTCAGCTGAGTGCCGGACTTCCCGTCGAGGGTGGTGGCCAGGACCGTCGCCATCCCCTCCCACTGCGCGTACGACTCGCCGGAGGCGTCGGCACTGCGCTGCACCGACTGCGCCGCCTTGCCGACGTCGATGGTCTGCCAGTTCTTGACGTCCAGCAGCGCGTGGAAGAACTTCCCGGAGGAGTACACCGGGTCCGCGATCTGGTCGGCAGTGCCCCAGCCCTGCGACGGCCGCTGCTGGAACAGCCCCACCGAGTCCCGGTCGCCGTAGGTCAGGTTCCGGATCTTCGACTCCTGCTGCGCGGTGGCCAGGGCGATTATCGTCGCCCGCTCCGGCAGGCTCTTGGCCCGCGCCACCGCCGCGATGGTGGCCGCGTTCGCCATCCGGTCGTTGACGATGGTCACCTGGGAGCCGTCGGCGCCGGTGGCCGTGCAGTCCTCCGAGCGCAGGGTGCCGGTGACGGTCCGATACACGAAGTATCCGCCGGTGCCCAGCACGGCGAGCAGCGCCACGGTCACCACCCAGGCCCCGATGTGCCGGGACGAACCGCCCGCCTTCTCTTCCCGCTCGCCACGGGGGCGCCCACGCTGACCCATACCGTCCCGTTCCGTCCGTTTCGTCGAGCGCTCATCCTGCGGTGTGAACGCCGCCAGGCCACCGTAACCGAAACGCTTATCGTGGTCGTCATGACCAACGCACCCGCATCCAACGATTTCGCATCCCCCATCTCGGCAGAGATCGACGAGCTGTGGGAGCGCCGCGCCGAGCTCTCCCCGGCCGACGCCGACGCCCGCAAGGCGGTCACGGCGGCCGTGGACCTGATCGACGCCGGGACCGCCCGGGTGGCGTTCGTCGACGCGGCCACCGACGAGGTCGTCGTGGACGAGCGGGCCAAGCGCGCGATCCTGATGTCGTTCAAGGTGCTCGACATGGTCGAGTCGCACGCGGGTGACTTCCGGTACCACGACAAGATGCCGCTCAAGGCCGATTTCGGCGGCGCCCGCGTGGTGCCCGGCGCGATCGTCCGCTGGGGCTCCTACGTCGCGCCCGGCGCGATCCTGATGCCCTCCTTCGTCAACATCGGCGGCTACGTCGACGCCGGGACGATGGTCGACACCTGGGCCACCGTCGGCTCCTGCGCCCAGATCGGCAAGAACGTCCACCTGTCCGGCGGCGTCGGCATCGGCGGCGTGCTGGAGCCGCCGAACGCGGTGCCGGTGGTGATCGAGGACGACTGCTTCATCGGCTCCCGCTCGATGGTGGTCGAGGGGGCGCGGGTGCGCCGCGGCGCCAAGCTCGGCTCGGGCACCAATCTCACCAAGTCGATGCGCGTCTTCGACGCCGACACCGGCGAGGAGCTGCCCCGCGGCGAGGCCCCGGCCTGGTCGGTGTGTGTCAGCTCGACCCGGGTCAAGAAGTTCCCGGGCGGCGACTTCACCACGCCGTGCCTGCTGGTGCTCAAGCGCCTGGCCCCGGGGGAGGCGCACGACAAGCTCCAGATCAACGACATGCTCCGCGACAACGGCTTCACCGGCTGAGGCGGGCGGCCACGAGATGTCCGGCTTGGACCTGACCCTGGGCGCCGCGCGCGTCACCGCGGCGATCGTCGACATCGAGTCCGTCAGCGGCGACGAGAAGGCGCTCGCCGACGCCGTCGAGGAGGCACTGCGGCCGTACCCGCACCTGGAGGTGCTGCGCGATGGCGACTCGGTGCTGGCGCGCACCGACCTCGGGCGCGCCGAGCGGGTGATCCTGGCCGGGCACCTGGACACCGTCCCGATCGCCGTCGACAGCACCGGGCGGCGCAACGTGCCCTCGCTGCTGGAGGGCGACTGGGAAACGGGCACCCTGCGCGGCTGCGGGACCTCCGACATGAAGGCCGGTGTGGCGGTGCAGCTGGTGCTGGCCGCCACCCTCGCCGAGCCGAACCGCGACGTGACCTACGTCTTCTACGAGTGCGAGGAGGTCGAGGCCGAGCGCAACAGCCTCGGCCGCCTGATCCGCACCCGGCCGGAGTGGTTCGCCGCGGACTTCGCGGTGCTGCTGGAGCCGAGCAACAACATCGTCGAGGGCGGATGCCAGGGCACGATGCGGGCGCGCCTGACCTTCCGCGGTGCCCGCGCGCACTCGGCCCGCTCCTGGCTCGGCGAGAACGCGATCCACAAGGCGGGCGCGGCCCTGCGGCGGCTGGAGGAGTACCAGCCGCGCCGGGTCGAGGTCGAGGGCCTGGAATTCCGCGAGGGTCTGAACGCGGTGGGCGTCACCGGCGGCGTCGCGGGCAACGTGATCCCGGACGAGTGCTCGATCCTGGTGAACTTCCGCTTCGCGCCGGATCGGGACGAGGCGGACGCGGAACGTCACATCCGCGAGGTCTTCGCGGGTCTGGACGCTGAGATCCTCGTCACGGACTCGGCCCCGGCCGCGCGGCCCGGGCTCCACCTGCCCCTGGCCGCCGAGTTCGTCGGAGCCGTCATGGCCGGGATGCAGGCCCGGCCCACGGCCAAGTTCGGCTGGACCGACGTGGCGCGGTTCGCCGGGCTCGGCGTCCCCGGGGTGAACTACGGACCCGGCGACGGGGCGCTCGCCCATAAACCGGACGAATCAGTGGACCTCGGGCAAGTTGTCCGATGTGCGGAGCGGGTGAGAAGCTGGCTCAGCTTCGCATCGTGATCTGACGGCAGCGTGGCGCATCGCTGATCAGCGGGTGCGCCCCAGAAGCAACCGGTCGGGCCTCGGTGGCGTCTTACCGGCGGCGGAGCAACCCTCGCACAGTTCGGGGGCAGGCGAATCCCGCGTCGCGTAGGCAAGTCCCGAGAGGTCCGAATTCCCCATGAGCCCGACCGGTTGGCCGATGATGGTGACGGCGATCTTCCTCGCCGTGGCGGGGCCCGTCGGCACCTATCTGCTGTGGAACCGCGTCCGCGGTCCGCAGCCGGTGCGCGCGGTGTCCCGGTTGGCGATGATCGGCGTGAGCCAGGTCATGGCGATCCTGTTGTTCGGGGTCGTGGTCAACAACTACTACGGGCTTTACGCGTCCTGGGACGACCTGCTCGGCGAGACCGGCCCGCCCGGGGTCATCATCCACGGGAACTCGGTGGCCGCCGGCACGCCGGCGCCGGGCTCCGAGCTGCCCCCCGGGCCCGGCGGTGACGCTCAGGGCGGCCGGGGCGCCGTGGTGCCCCTCGTGCCGCGGGTCCGCCCGCCCGGTCCGGCCCAGAAGTTCGACAAGTACGGCGAGGACTCCCTGGTGACCAGCTTCACCGGTCCCAAGTCCGGGCTCGGCGGCCAGAACGACGTCATGGTGTGGCTGCCGCCGCAGTACAACGACCCGGCCTACGCGAACACCGACTTCCCGGTGGTCATGCTGTTCCCCGGCTATCCGGGCAGCCCGCAGACCTGGTTCGGCAACATGGCCGGGCAGAAGGAACTGGCCAAGCTGGTGCAGCAGAAGGCCTCGACACCGTTCGTGCTGGCCGCGGTGAACATCTCGCCGATCAAGGGCGTGAACACCGACTGCACCGACATCCCGAACGGCGCGCAGGTGGCCACCTACATCGCCGAGGACGTCCGCACGATGCTCCAGCGCACCTTCCGGGTCACCACCGACCGCACCGGCTGGGGGATGATGGGCTACTCCGAGGGCGGCCTGTGCGCGGGCAAGCTGCTGGTGCAGTACCCGCAGTACTTCGGCGCGGCGGTGCAGATGAGCGCGGACGTGCGGCCCGGCGGCTACGTCTCCAAGTACGGCCTGGACTTCGCCAACCGGAACTCGACGCTGTGGATGCTGAAGAACCACAAGCCGAACCCGCCGGTGGCCCTGCTGGCCGCCGCCTCCGCCGAGGACGCCGGCGGCAGCGTGCTCACGGACGCGCTGTCGCTGCACGACGCGGCGCCGGAACTGGTGGACGTCTTGAAGAAGGACTACGGCTCGCACAACACCGAGGTGTGGAAGCAGTGGCTGCCGCAGGCCTACGGCTGGCTCAGCGCGCACCTCGACCCGGTCAAGCCGCAGTCGTGAGGTGGTTGCCCTGTGGTCGTCGTCGAGCCATCCGGCGAGGAGACCCGGCGGGTAGTGTGCGGCTATGAGTCAAGGGACGGGTAGCGGCCACAGCGGATCCAGCAAGCTGACCGAACGTTTCGTGGGGGCGGTCATCCGCCGACGCGGCCAGGAGCAGCTGCCGGCCGCCACGGCCGACCAGAAGCTGCTGGACCACGCCTACGGCAAGGACTGGAAGGACGAGGACCCCTGGCGCGTCCTGCGCATCCAGGGCGAGTTCGTCGAGGGCTTCGACTCGCTGGCCCGCATCGGCCCGGCCATCACCGTCTTCGGCTCGGCCCGCACCCCGGTCGGCTCCCCGGAGTACCTGGCCGGCGAGCAGATCGGCCGCGGACTGGCGGCCGCGGGCTGGGCCGTCATCACCGGCGGCGGCCCGGGCGCCATGGAGGCCGCGAACAAGGGCGCCTTCGACGCCGGCGGCCGTTCCATCGGCCTGGGCATCGAGCTGCCCTTCGAGCAGTCCCTGAACAGCTACATCGACCAGGGCATCAACTTCCGGTACTTCTTCGTCCGCAAGACCATGTTCCTGAAGTACTCCCAGGGCTTCGTGGTCCTGCCCGGCGGCTTCGGCACCATGGACGAGCTCTTCGAGGCCCTGACCCTGGTCCAGACGCACAAGGTGACGTCGTTCCCGGTGGTCCTGGTCGGCCGCGCCTTCTGGGGCGGCCTCGTGGACTGGATCCGCGACTCGATGGTCCCGGCCGGGAAGATCGCCGCCCGCGACCTGGACCTGATCCACCTCGTCGACGACCCGGACGAGGCGATCGCGATCATGGGCAAGCCGGGCGAGCGGGCCCTGCCGGCGTGACCCTCCGCCGCGTCCGGTGAAGCGGAAGGCGGCCGGCCGCCGGAGCGCGATGCTCCGGCGGCCGACGCCTCCGTTCCGGCCGATCAGGCTCAGGCCAGCCCGCGCTTCGTGGCCGCCGGCTCCCGGTACCCCTGGATCGCCGACACCATGTCCAGCACCTGGCGCGTCTCGGTGACCTCGTGGACCCGGTACACCCGCGCCCCCAGCCAGGCCGACACCGCCGTGGTGGCCAGCGTGCCGATCAGGCGCTCCTTGACCGGCCGGTCCAGGGTCTCGCCGACGAAGTCCTTGTTCGACAACGAGACCAGCACCGGCCAGCCGGTGGCGGTCATCTCCGGCAGCCGGCGCGTGGCCTCCAGCGAGTGCCTGGTGTTCTTGCCGAAGTCGTGGCCGGGGTCGACCAGGATGCGGTCGCGCGGGACGCCCAGGGCGGCCGCGCGCTCGGCCTCGCCGTACACGGTGCGTGCCAGGATGTCGGCCATCACGTCCGGGTAGCCGATCCGGTGTGGGCGGGTGCGCGGCTCCACGCCGCCGGCGTGCGTGCAGACCAGGGCCACCGCGTGCCGGGCGGCCACCTCGGCCAGCCGCGGGTCCCAGCCGCCCCAGGCGTCGTTCAGCACGTCCGCGCCCTCGGCGCAGACCGCGTCGCCGACCTCGGCCCGCCAGGTGTCCACCGAGATCACCGCCTCCGGGAACCGCTTGCGGACCTCGGCCACGAACGGCACCACGCGCCGCAGTTCCTCGGCGGTGTCGACGAGGTCGCCGGGCCCGGCCTTCACCCCGCCGATGTCGACGAGGTCGGCGCCCTCGGCCAGCGCGGCCTCGACCCGGTCCAGCGCCGCGGCGTCGGTGAACGTGGCGCCGCGGTCGTAGAAGGAGTCCGGCGTGCGGTTCACGATCGCCATCACGAGCCGCTGGTGGGGGCCGTATTCGTAAGGGCCCAGACGCAGGGTGCCCTGCGCGGCCGGCGCCGGTTCGAGGGGGAGGTCCGGCGCGCCGTCCGCGTTCGATGACATGGAGATCAGCCTAACCTCGTCGGCGCGCCGTCGGACGTGGCACGATGTCCGCGTGCTGTACTTTCAGTTTCTGGTCGTGGCGGCGGTGTTCGGGGCGATCGCGTGGGTGGCGGCCGGCCGCGGCGGGGGCCTGGACGATCCGCGCCAGGACCGGCCCGAGCCGGTGCTGGCCGACGACCGGCAGCTGGGCAAGGACGACGTCGACAGCGCCCGCTTCGCGGTGGCGTTCCGCGGTTACCGGATGGACCAGGTGGACCGCCTGCTGGACCGGCTCGCCGCCGAGATCGACCACCGGGACCGCCTGATCGCCGACCTGCGGCAGCCGGAGGGCGCGCGCTTCGGTGAGGGCGTCAGCTACGAGCCGGTGGCGCGGACGGTGGACGTGATGCCCGGCGCCGCGGGGACTCCCACTGCGGGCACGGCTACCGCGGAGCCCGGCTTCGGCCCCGGCGTCGGGTCCGCTCCCGAAGCGGAGCCGCCGGCCGATCAGAGTGCTGCCGAGGAGAACCCGCTGTCCGCCTGGTACCGGCCGGCCGACCGCGATCAGTAGGCGACTCATCCGTTCCGGCCGGCCCCGCTGTGGGGCCGGCCGTTCTCGTTCGCGGGGGACCGTACCGGTGTCCTGATGCCTATCGCCCGACGAACGTCGGCTTCTCCTTGGCCAGGAACGACCGCACGGCGTTCCGGTGGTCCTCGGTCGCCGCGCACTTGTCCTGCAGCTCCGCCTCCAGGTCCAGCGTCTCGTCGAACGAGTGCGCCAGGCCGAAGCCGACCGCCTGCTTGATCGCCGCGTACGCCGCGGTCGGCCCGGCGGCCATCCGCGCCGCGAGTTCGCCGACCGCCGCGTCCAGCTCGCCGGCCGGCACCACGCGGTGCACCAGGCCGAGCTCCGCGGCCTGCTCGATCCCGATCGTCTCCGGCAGCATCAGCAGCTCGATCGCCTTGGCCGGGCCGACCAGGCGGGGCAGCGTCCAGGAGGCGCCGGAGTCGGCGGTCAGGCCGATGTTGGCGAACGCCAGGTTGAACGCCGCCTTGTCGGAGGCGATCCGCAGGTCGGCGGCGAAGGCGAGGGCGGCGCCGGCCCCGGCGGCCACGCCGTTCACCGCGGCGATCACCGGCTTGGGCGCCGAGACCAGCGCCCGCAGCAGCGGGTTGTAGTGCTCCTGCACCGTGTTCGCCAGCCCGAGGCCGGCCTCCAGCGACGCCGCGTGCTCCTTCAGGTCCTGCCCGACGCAAAACGCCCGGCCGGTTCCGCGCAGCACGATCACGCGAACGGAGTCGTCCCGGGCCGCCTCCGTCGCCGCGTCCCGCAGCGCGCCCTTGGTCGCACTGTCGAGCGAGTTCATGGCGTCGGGGCGATTCAGGGTGATGGTGCCGACACCCTCGGTGACGTCGTAGACAACGCTGTCGGACATAGGGAGTCCCACTCTCCGCCTCATCGGCTCTCAGGCATGTACCAGTGTTGGTCGCGTCCGGTAGAACTGTTTGCAGACGCTGACGAAGCTACTCAGTCGCGCCTCCCGAAGCGACACCGGAACCCATCCGGGCTGCGTGCGGGATAATGGGTTGGTTGAGAGCTGGCTCCTAGGAAGGGGAACGAGCATGGCGGCGATGAAGCCGCGGACGGGTGACGGCCCGCTTGAGGTGACCAAAGAGGGACGGGGCATCGTGATGCGGGTTCCGCTGGAAGGCGGCGGCCGGCTCGTGGTGGAGCTGTCGGCGGAGGAGGCAGCGGCCCTCGGTGAGGCGATCAAGGGCGTCGTCGGCTAGTCCGGACCTCCCGCGATCTCTTCCCCAACCGTCCCACCAGTGGCGTCAGACCCCCGAACGGCCGGGGTCCGGCGTCGCCGCTGACGTGTTCCTCCTCACGTTTTCCGAACCATCGCACCATCCGCGTCCTCGCGGCCCGGCGCCCCCAGGCGGCGTCGGCTTCCGGCCCGGGGCGCGACCGGGCTCCTGGCAGCCTCCCGGGAGAGGGTCCCCCGGTGTTCCTCAGGGGCGCTTCACCGCGCACAACAGCCCGTCACCGGTGGGCAGCAGCGCCGGCAGCAGCCGTGGATCCTCGGCGACCTGGCGGTGCAGATAGCGCAGCGCCGAAGTGCGCGCGTCCCGGATGGACGGGTCGACCACCCGGTCCTGCCCCAGCGCCCCGTCGAAGGCCACGAGCCCGCCGGGCCGCAGCAGCCGCAGCGCCTCCTCGTAGCCGGCCAGGTGGTCGGTGCCCGGCCCTCCGCAGAACACCATGTCGTACCCGCCGTCGGCGAGCCGCGGCAGCACCGAGCCGGCCGCGCCGCCGATCACCCGGGTGCGGCTGGCCGCGAAGCCGGCGTCGGCGAACGCGCGGCGCGCCGCCTGCGAGCCCTGAGTGTCCTCGTCCACGGTGGTCAGGACCCCGGCCGGGTGCATGCCACGCAGCAGGTAGATCCCCGACACGCCGGCGCCGGTGCCGACGTCCACGACGGCCCGGGCGCCGAGCGTGGCGGCCAGCAGCCGCAGCGCGGCGCCGGTGCCGGACTCGACCGGGACGATGCCCAGCCGGCGCGCCTCACGGCGTGCGGAGGCCAGCACGTCGTCCTCGGCGACGTACCCCTCCGCATACGCCAGGCTGGCGTGCCGGTGACTGGGGATGACGGCCTCCGAGGTTCGCGGTCCCGGGGCCGGAGTCGGCCGGGATCTGGTCGGTTGGTTGCTACTGGGCATCAAGAGCGTAGCCACCTGTCCGCGCGCATACCACGTCGGACTGACCGCCCATTGGACACAGCGCCGCGAAGCGGGTCCTCGAAAGGCGTCGGCGGGTCACGGTGAGGCGGGAGCCCAGGTCTCCGGAGAGTGCCCGTGATCGCTGTAAGCGGACACCGGATACGCCCGCCTTCCCGGGAACTCCGGCGCCGTGACCGGCCGTTCCGTCATAGACAGTGGCACCCGGTCTGGGGAGCTGGGAGATCTTAGTCCGATCTCAGGTTCCTTTCAGCCTTTAGCAGCGAGGCAGACGTCTATGGTGATGAGTGCGGTACTGGAAATAGGAGGTGGGGTCGTCGTGGCTGACGCCAACAGCGCCCGCAATCCTGGAGCCGTCCCGGTCAACACCATAGGACCGCGGATCGATCTCGGGGAACTACGTCGTCGGCGCGCGGCCCGCAAGGCCGCCCTGGACAAGAACCGGCGCGGGGCCGCTGAGCCGCTTCCCGATACCGCCATGCCCGTCGAGACCGCCGCGGCGGTCGCCGAGCCCGCCCAGCGCCTGGACGCCGAGGCGGTCGGCTGGGAGCCGCCGAGCTGGGACGAGATCGTCCGCACCCACTCGCAGCGGGTGTACCGGCTGGCCTACCGCCTGACCGGCAACCAGCACGACGCCGAGGACCTCACGCAGGAGGTCTTCATCCGGGTGTTCCGCTCGCTGTCCAGCTACCAGCCCGGCACCTTCGAGGGCTGGCTGCACCGCATCACCACGAACCTGTTCCTGGACATGGTGCGCCGCCGCGCCCGGATCCGCTTCGACTCGCTCGGCGAGGACGCAGACGACCGGCTGCCCGGCCGCGAGCCGTCGCCGGAGCGGATCTTCACCGACACGCACATGGACGCCGACATCGAGGCGGCCCTGGCCGCGCTGGCGCCGGAGTTCCGTGCCGCGGTGGTGCTGTGCGACATCGAGGGGTTGTCCTACGAGGAGATCGCGGCCACCCTGGACGTGAAGCTGGGCACGGTGCGCTCGCGGATCCACCGCGGCCGCTCGCAACTCCGCGCGGCCCTGGAGCACCGGGCGCCGGGCGGGGCGGCGGCCGAGGCCGGCGGGAAGGAGGGCCGCCGGTGACCAGGCACCTCGGAGACCGCTTGACCGCGCTGATCGACGGCGAACTCGACCACGGCACCCGGGACCGGATGCTCGGACACCTCGCCCAGTGCGACGACTGCCGCCGGGAGGCCGACGCCGAGCGGCGGGTGAAGGCCCGGCTCGGCGCCCTCGACGGACCGCAGGTCCCGGTGGAGCTGATGCTGGGGCTGCTGAGCATGGACACCAACCGCGGCGCGAGCGCCGGGGCCGGCGCGGCGCCGGGCTCCGGCCAGGCCGGCCAGGGCGGTGTCGGCGGCGGGCCCGCCCCGTTCTCCTTCCAAACCGTGCCGATCCGCCCGCCGGCGGCTCCGGCGTCCGGCCGCCCCACGGCCGGACGCGCCCCGGTGCGGCCGCAGCGGCTGCGGGCCGCCGCGATCGGCGCCGTGTCGCTGGCCGCCATCGGCACCGGTGTGTGGCTGGTCGGCGACTTCAGCGGCGGCGCGGGCGGTGCCGCGCACACCCCGGCCCCGGCCGCGCCGGCCCAAGTCGCGACCTACGGGCCCGGACACTGACCGACCCCGGCCGGTCGCCGCGGTGAACGGCGGGCGGACGGCGGAGTCGATCCCGGACCGCTCTTGACGTCGGGGCTCGGCATTGCCGAGCCTTGACGGGTAAGGATCGACGAACATCCACCCGCCGCCTGGGTCCTGCGCCCGGCGTACGGGAGTTACGCTAAACGCGTAGCGCCGGACGCCCGCCGGCCGCGCCCGCCAGAGCAGGAGCCACCCACCGTGCCGTTTCTCGACATCAGCCCGCTGGAGCTGATCGCCCTGCTGGCCCTGGCCGTCATGCTGTTCGGCCCGGACAAGCTGCCCGGCGCGGTGCAGGGCGTGGCGCGCACCCTCAGGCAGTTCCGCGAGTTCACGCGCAACGCGCAGAACGACCTGAAGAAGGAGCTGGGCCCGGAGTTCCAGGACCTGGAGCTCACCGACCTGCACCCCAAGAACTTCGTGCGCAAGCACGTCCTCGGCCCGGACGGCGCCGAGGACCCCGCGTTCCGCGAGATCAGGGACATCACTCAGACGCTCAACGGCGAGATACGCGGTGCGGCCGACGGCACCCGCCGCCTGGCCGCCGACGACGCGACTCCGGACGATGCCCTCTACCGGGCCCCCGCTCCGCGCCTGGCCGCGGGCGAGCGCCCGCCGTTTGACGCGGATGCGACGTGAGGTTCCATGAGCAGCACCATCTCAACTGAAGAAGACTCCCCGAACCCCTCCGGCCCGGCCTCGCAGCCGGGCTCTGTGGCGTCGGCGGACACCGGTGGCCGCGCGGGTGCGCCCGCCGACGCGGACGGCGGGGCGGACGGCGGAGCGGCGGTCGCGCACCGCGAGACCCCGTTCACCCTCCCCGGCCCGCCGGTCGCCTCGATCTCCGCCGCGGCCCTGGCCGCCGCCGAGCCCGACGCCTGGGCCGGCCAGCACACCGCAGTCCCCTGGTACGGCCTGGACGAGGCCTGGGGCGGCGACCGCTGGCTGGGCTCGATCATGCTCGGCCAGAACGGCGTCGCCGAGTACGGCACCCTCGGCCACGGCGACTTCCCGGCCCGCCGTCCCGACGACGTCAGCCCCCGCAGGTTCTGCGGCGTGGTCACCATGGCACGCCTCCCGCGGCGCCCCGGCGGCGGCCAGACCGTGCTGGAGCCGACCACCCTCAGCACCCTGGCGGCGGTGGCGGGGCTGGGCCTGCTGTCCGACGACTGGCCCTGGGCCGTCGACAAGGCCCTGCGCGGCGACTGGCTCCACCAGCAGACCGAGCTCACCTACGACGTCGCCGAGAACCTCGACGACGCCCCCTGGCGCGCCGTCCAGCTCCCGGTCGACGGCACGTCCACCCGCTTCCGCTACCGCGAGTCCGAGTACGGATGGGTCCTCGCCGCCGAACTGCGCGAGTGCTGGCTCGGCGCCTACGGCCGCGGCGTGACGGCGTACGGCCTCGGCTTCGCGCAGGTGACGCTCGACGCCTGGGACGCCTACGCCGCCCTGCCGCGCTGACCGGACACCCCCCGCCTTGCGAACTCCTCGCAGGTGAGAGGTGTTCGCAACATATTCTCATCTTCGCATCAGTGAATATGATCAGCTAAGGTGGACGCGTGACCACGCTTCCCATGCTCCTGGCCGCGGCCGGCATCGGCATCGGCCACGCCGTCCTGCCCGATCACTGGATGCCGCTGGCGGTGCTGGCCCGCACCCGCGGCTACCCGACCCGCAGAGTGCTGCGCCTGTCCCTGGCCGCGGCGGTGACGCACGTCCTGGTGTCGCTCCTGGCCGGCGCGGTCCTGGTCGTGGTCGGCATGCGGTTCCGCGACACCGTCGCGCGGCACGCCGATCTGGCCGTCGGAGGCGTGCTGGTCGCGACAGGGCTGGTGCTGCTCGTGCTGGAGGTGTTGGGACGGGGACACACGCACCCGCATCCGCATCCGCATGGTCACCGCCACGACCACGATCACAACCACGACCACGACCAGAACCACGACCACAACCAGAACCACGACCACGACGGTCACGCTCACGACGGCCCCAGCCACCGCCCCAGCCACGGTCCCGGCCCCAGCCACAGCCATCGCCCCGGCCAGGAGCATCCGCACCCTCAAGCTGTCGCAGCCCGCGTCCTCCTCCCCGGCGTCGCCGTCCTCGAACGCCCTGCGACTGCGACTGTCGCTGCGACCCCGGCTGCGACCCCGGCTGAGCCCCCGCATCGCCGCCCCCGACCTCGCCACAACCTCCTGGCCGTCCTGGTCCCCTTCGGTGCGGCGGCCAGCCCGGACCTGACGATCCTCCCGCTCTTCCTCGCGGCGGGCGCCCTCGGCGTGACCCCGGCCGTGGGCGTCCTGGCCGTCTTCGCGGCGGCGACCATCGCGGCCATAGTCGGCCTCACTGTGGCCACCGCTCTCGGCACCGCGCGCCTGACAGCCCCCTGGATCGAGAAGCGCGCCAACGCCCTGACCGCCGCCACCCTGCTCGTCATCGGCGGTCTGGTGGTCGGCGGCGTCATCTGAGCCGACGCGAAGGGCCCCGCTCGCTCGGAGCGGGGCCCTTCGCGTGCTCTGCCTAGCCGGCCAGCGTGTGCGCCTGCTTCAGCAGCGCGTCAGCCTTCTTCACCAGGTCGTGGGCCCGGTCGCCGTCGAGCCCGCAGCGGTGGTACGCCGCGTCGTCGAGCGTCGTCGCGATCTGCCAGGCCAGCGTGTCCCGCGCCGCGCCGAGCGCGGTCAGCGCCGACTCGGTCGCGGTGAACTGCTGGTCGCCCGGCGTGTTCGAGGTGATCGCGGCGGTCGCCGCCTTCAGCGTGTCGCTGCCGAAGGCCCCGACGCTCGCGTTCAGCTGCTTGTACGCCGCCTCCAGGTCCGCCACCTTCTTGCCGTGCAGGCCCGGGGGCAGCGCCCCGTCCTTCAGGAACGGCACCAGCGGCACGCCGTCGTGCACGTACGTGTCGCGCAGCCCGAGCGCCGTCAGCATCGTCGGCCGCAGGTCGGTGTGGTCCGACCACACGGCGTCGGTGACGCCCAGCTTCTTGAACGCCGGGCCCACGAAGCCGGCCCACGTGGTGTTGATGTCCGGCGCGAAGTCGCCGTGGTTCCACGCGAAGCCGTTCGGCTCGGTGATGCACGGCGTGGTGCAGTTCGGCGCGCCGGAGAACACGTAGTAGTCCGGGTTGGCGAACTCGGTCAGCGTCGGGTTCCGCTTCGGGTCCGCGGTCGTCATGTGCAGCAGCTTCATCTCGGTGGCGTCCGCGAAGTAGTCCGCGAACTTCTCCGTCCGCCCGGTCAGCGGGTTCGCCGCGGTCAGGCCCGCCAGATCGTGCTCGAAGGTCCGCACCTGCGGCGCGTCCGCCGCCGGGGCGCCGTTCACCCAGAAGTTCGGCGCCGAGTCGGCGTGGACGCCGTACGCGGTGGTGTCCCCGGTCTGCGTGACCAGCAGGCCCTTGACGTTCGCGTTCAACTCGCCGAGCTGCGTGTACGTGCACGGCGTCGTGACCCCGTCGCAGCCCTGCGGGCTCGGCTTGCCGCCCACGAAGTGGTCGTTCTCGTCGGCGGTCACCACGAACATGGTGTTCGAGGCGTTGATCCCGTCCTTGCCCAGCCGCTGGAAGAACTGGTCGAACGCGGTGTCGTACGACTTCAGCGCGGCCACGTAGCCGGCCTCACCCGGGCCGTACGCGTGCCCGCCGGGCGCGTGGTTGTCGTGCGCGTCGGAGATGTAGGCGTACGTGACCGGGATCCCGGCCTCCTGCATCTGCGCGACGTAGCCCAGCGAGTTCGCCGCCGACATGCCGTCGAAGCCCGGGAAGCCGGGCCGCCCCAGCGCGTCGGTGATGGGGGCGGTGCCGGAGACGTCCTTGACCGGGCCGCTCGGGCTGATCACCGGGTCGGTGTACTTCGCGCCGAACAGGCCGCTGTAGCCGGTGTAACCGCCCGGCTCGTCAGGCAGCACGTCCGGCCGCGCGTTCGCGCCGCCCGCGGCGCACACCTTCGAGTCCTTGGCGCAGTGCACGCCGATGCCGACGAAATCGGTCTGCGCCAGGTTCTGGTTGGTCTTGTCGGCGGCCTCGGCGGCTTCCGGGGAACCGGCGCCGAACACCTTCGGCACATCCGGCCCGGTGTTCTCGAGGACGGTGTTCGCCGTGGCGACGGCCCCGAAGTCGCAGCCGGCCCGGGTGTACGCGGTCCACGGCGCCGGGGCGGTCTTGCCGTCCCGGCCCACCATGGTCGGCGCGGTGTCGGTCGGGTTCGGGTTGTTGAAGTCGTACACGCCGTCGGTCCAGTACGCGAACGTCCCGGCGGCCTGCGACACACCGTTCTGGTCGAAGTACCGGTAGGAGTTGGCGATCGGCATGCCGTGGCGGTCGCCGTAGAGCCCGGTCAGCGAGGTCAGGATGTCGGTGCCGGTGTGCGCGATCAGCGGCGTGTGGTGGTTGTCGTCCAGCGTGCCCTGCGACTCCAGGAAGTTCAGCAGGTGCGGCATCTGCTCCAGGTCGCTGGGCACGTTCGGGTTGTCCCGCGTGAAGTGCACGTTGTCGAACTGCAGGTAGATCACGTGCTTCACGGCGGCGTTCCCGGCGCCGAGCCGGCAGCCGGTGGAAGGGCCGCCCCAGTGGCCGTCGGCCGACGCCGTACCGCTCATCGCCGCCGTGCCGCCGACGGTCGCGGCGGCCACAGCGAGCGCGACCGCGGCCGCGCGGGTGCGCGTTCTGCGCATCAGTTTCCTCCCCCTCGAATGAGAACCTCAGTAAGAGCACGAACACGGGGGAGGTTAACCATCGACAGCGAAGTCGGACAGGTGCGTGATTCCTGCGACGCGATGAATTTCCTGTCAACTATGCGCTAGCGGTCCGGAGACGGCCTCCCGGAGCTCGGCCGTTCCGGATCCACAGCCGCAGTCCGGATGCGTCGGCCGCTCATGCCAGGTCTGCGCGCCGAACGGCGGTACCACCTCCACCGCGGCGTTCACCGTGGGCGGCGGGTCACCCTCGACGAAAGCCAGTACGTGCATGGCAGCGAGCACCGCCACCTGCGACGCGAGCATGACGTCGCAGGCCCGGTCGGCCCCGGCCGGCACCGCGTCCACGCCGCCGAACGGCACCATCGCCCGCGGCCAGCCCGGGTCGCGCGCGGTGCGGTAGAGGTCGCGGCACCGGAGGCAGGACGTCCGGCCCGGCTGGACGAAGGGCCCCAGCACGCCGGTGGTCTCGTGCAGTTCGGCCGACACGTGCGGCACCCCTGCGGCCTGCAACGCCGCGGCCTGCGCCGGGTAGCCGTCCGCGACCGGGGCGAGGACCGCGAGGTCGGGGTGCTGACGGTTGGAGGGCAGCGTGGTGCGGGTCGACGGCGCCGAGGCGCGGATCAGGGCCCGGACGAGGTCGTGGCGGCGCGGGCCGTCGCCCGGGAGGGTTTCCCCGGGCGGGGATACCCCGAGGTCCGGCTGCGGTGTCCCGCGCCGGCGGCGGGGCCCCGGCACCTCCCGCTCGTCCCGGTGGCTCGGCGCCTGGGGATTGCGGAACCCGGCCGGCGCCGCGTCCGCCGCCCGCGCCCGCCCGGCGTCCACCGGCACCACACAGCCGATTCCGGCCGCCGCCAGTAGGTGCGCGACCGACGCGCCGACCCGGCCGCACCCGTACACCGTCACCACCGCGGTGCGCCGCCGGGTCATCGCCCGCACCGCGCCGCCGGGGACCAGGTAGCCCAGGGCCAGCGCGGCCAGATCCGGAGCGAGGCGGTCGGCCTCGGCGGGGTCCAGCGCGCGGAGAGCCGGACCGGGGTCGTACCCGGCGTCGTCCAGGAAGCCGGCCCGGGCCAGCACGTCCAGGAGAGTCGTGGCCTGCGATCCGGACAAGCCGAGTCGGCTGGCGTGGGCCAGCAGCGCGGGGATGTCACGGGTGCCGTCCAGCGCGCCCACGAACTGCGTCGCTGCCGGACCCAGCCCGTTCAGCAACAGCGACCGCCCCGGGGTCACGCCCACCTGCAGCGCACCGCCGGGCCGCCACAGCCGCCGCAGTCCCGTCTTCAGCACCGGACGCATGCCCCGACCTCCTGCTGTGTCAGTCCCCGAACCCCACCCGTCGCCCACCGCCGTCCGTGGAGGAGCCGCTTCCCGGGCCACCTTGCGCCACCGGCGGCCCCGAGCGCACCTCCGCGGCCCCCTAATTCACCCGTACGGCGGCCGGACGCCCGGCCGCCGCCCCGAACCGCCGACTCAGGCCTTGCCCAGGATCCGGTTCAGCTTGGTCCCGCAGGTCGGGCAGGTGCCCTGCGCCATCCGCCGGCCCGAGTCGCTGACCTTCACCTCGCCGGTGAAGCTCTTCTTCTCCTTGCACTTCACACAGTAGGCATCCCCGGTGTACGACTCCGCCATGGTTTGTCACTCCGTTCCGTATCTGAGCTCTTACGTACTTTTCGCCCCGAACGCGGAACACCATACGGCAGCGCGGCGCCCAAACCGCACCGCTACGCTGACGCCATGCCTGAGTCGCGCGAATATCCACTCCTGGCCGTAAACCGCACGTCGGATGGTGTGGTGACCGTCACGTTGGACGACCCGGACCGCCGCAACGCGATGACCGCGCCGATGACCGCATCGTGGCAGCGGATCATCGCGGAAATCGCTGAAGACGAGGAAGCGCGCTGCGTCGTGGTGACCGGCGCCGGCTCGGCCTTCTGCTCCGGCGGCGACCTGGGCTGGATCGGCGCCGAGCCGGGCGCCCCGGTGGACCGGCTCCGGGACAAGATGCTGCCGTTCTACAAGATCTGGCTCAGCATCCGGGACCTGCCGATCCCGACCATCGCGGCCGTCAACGGCCCGGCGGTGGGAGCGGGCGCCTGCCTGGCGCTGGCCTGTGACTTGCGCTACGCCACGGACACCGCGAAGTTCGCCGTGCCGTTCACCCGCCTCGGGATGCACCCGGGCATGGCGGCCACCTGGCTCCTGCCCGAGGTGATCGGCATCGCGAACGCTCGCGAGCTGTTGTACACAGGCCGGGCCGTCAGCGGCGCGGAGGCTGTGGCGCTGGGTGTGTACAACCGGGTGTTCCCCGCCGCGGAGTTCGCCGGCGAGGTGGAGCGGATCGCTGCGGGGATCGCCGGGAGCGCGCCGATCGCCGTGAAGCTCACCAAAGAAGCCCTGGTCGGAGCCGGTCACGAGTCCTTCGAGGCGGCGGTGCGCTGGGAAGCGCTGGCCCAGCCGATCACGTTGGCGACCGAGGACCTCCAGGAAGGACTGGCTGCTCAGCGGGAGAAGCGGGCTCCCCGTTTCACGGGACGCTGATCGCCCACCCGTCTTCCCCCGTCTCCCACGGCGGCCCGTCGAGGAGGCGCTACGCGCCGCTGACCGACGGTTGTGTTAGGAAACCCACAGGATCGCCCTCCCTGTGGATAACTCTGTGGAAAACCTGTGCACGGCGTGTGGACAATCCGATTTCCACCGTCCCCGACGCCCCGAGATGTCATTTCGATAACGCCATGAGGGGGTGGCACACGCTAGTGTCCCTTGGCGTGGGACTCGACGATGCCCCCCACCAGGGCGGTCAGATCGAGGTGCGGCGCAGCAACCGGCGGCGTCGCACCGTCTCGGCGTACCGGGACGGCGACAAGACCGTCGTGCTGATCCCGGCGCAGATGACACGCGCCGAGGAACAGCAGTGGGTCGACAAGATGCTGGCGCGCCTGGCCGGCCAGGAACGCAAACGCCGCCCGGACGACGGCGAGCTCGCCCGCCGGGCCCGCGATCTGTCGCTGCGCTACTTCGACGGCCGCGCCCAGCCGGCCAGCGTCCGCTGGGTGAGCAACCAGCAGACGCGCTGGGGCTCCTGCACCCCGGTCGACGGCACCATCCGCATCTCCGACCGGGTCCGTGGCATGCCCGAGTACGTCCTGGACTACGTGCTGCTGCACGAGCTGGCCCATCTGCTGGTCCCCAGCCACGGGCCGCAGTTCTGGGAGCTGTTGCAGGTGTACCCGAAGACGGAGCGGGCGCGCGGGTTCCTGGAGGGGTTCGCCAGTGCCGCCGGTGGCGGTGCGGTGGCGGACGACGCCGACTGACGCGGTCGTCCGCCCACCAGGTGATCTGCTAGGCCTTCGGCTGGCCCTCGTCGCCCTTGTCGTCTTCTCCGGACTTGCCGCCCTCGCCGGGCTTGTCGCCCTGCTCGTTCTTCTCGCCCTTCTGGGCTTCCTCGTCGGCGTCCTCGGCCCGGCCGGTGCCCTCGACTCCGCCCTCGAGCAGCGCGTCCAGGCCCGAGAAGTCGAACTCGAGGCCGTCCTCCGAGCCGTTGGCCTTGCCGTGCACGAACCCGTCCGGGTCGTCCAGGTCCGCCGACGTCGGCAGCAGGTCCGGGTGCGACCAGATCGCGTCGCGCCCCTCCAGCCCGCGCGCGTCGGCCAGCGACGCCCACAGCCGCGAGGCGTCGCGCAGCCGGCGCGGCCGCAGCTGCAGGCCGACCAGCGCCGAGAAGGTCTGCTCCGCCGGACCGCCGGCCGCGCGGCGGCGCCGCAGGGTCTCGCGCAGCGCGTCCGCCGAGCGCAGCTGCGGGGCCGCGGCGGCGTGCACCACCGCGTCCACCCAGCCCTCGGCCAGGGCGAGCAGCGTCTCCAGGCGGGCCAGGGCGGCCTTCTGGGCGGGGGAGTCGACCGGGGTGAACAGCCCGCCGCCGCCCAGCATGTTCTCCAGCTGGGACGGGTCCAGGTTGTTCAGGTCCATGCGCTCGGCCTGCTGGGCCAGCTCGGTGAACTTCGAGGCGTCGACCGTGATGCCGCGGGCGTACTCCTCGACCGCGCCGAGCAGGCGCGGCTTGAGCCACGGGACATGGGAGAACAGACGCTGGTAGGCGGCTTCGCGCAACGCCAGGTAGAGGCGCACCTGCTCGATGTCCACCTCCAGGCCCTCGGTGAAGGCGTCGACGTTGGCCGGGAGCAGGACGGCCTTGCCCTCCGGGCCCAGCGGGAGCCCGATGTCGCTGCCGGTGAGCACCTCGCCGGCCAGCGAGGCCAGCGCCTGGCCGACCTGGGAGCCGAACATGGCGGTGCCCATCTGCTTCATCATCCCGCCCAGCGGGTTGCCGCCCGCGGCGCCGCCGGCCTGCCCGCCGAACAGGTTGCCGAGCATGTCGCCCATGCCCGGCGGCAGGCCCGCGGCCTCCGGGTTCTCCGGCATGCCGAGTTCGCCCACGGCCCCGCCGACCGCCTCGCCCATGGCCGAGGTGATGCGCTCGGCGACCGGCTCCACCAGCTGTTTCCAGACCGGGAGGGTCTCCTCGATCCACTGGGCGCGGGACCACACGCGGGTGCCCGCGGTGCCGGCGGGGAGCGAGGTGACCTGGTCGAGCCAGTGCTCGGCCAGCTGGACGGCACCGTCATAGGTGCGCTGCTCGCCGTCGGTGGGCGACGGGTCGGGTCCGGCGGAGGCGACGGCGTTGCGCGCCATCGTCTTGGCCAGGTCCCAGTTCACGGCGCCCTCGCCGCCGCCGCTCATCAGGGCCTGGATCTGGCTGAACACCATCTGCAGCATCTGCGGGTCCGGCATGCCCGGGATGTTCGACCCCGGGGACTGCGCCCCGGTTCCGCCGAACATCTGCTGGAACATGGCCCCCAGCGGATCAACGGGGCCGTCCGGGCGCTTACCCTGGTTCTGCGACTCGTCGTCGTCCGACGGGTTGTGATCTTCGGGGTTCTTGTTCACGGCGGGTGACCTCACGGACGACGGGGGAGCAGGTTCGGTTTAACAGCGCGGAGACTGAGTTCCTCTATACATCTAACGTAACCACAGGAGAGCCCCAGTGAGTTCCTCGCCGGACCGCAAGCGCACCGGCCGCACCAGCAAGCCCACCGTCGCCGTCACCGGCGCGGCCGCCCGGCTCGGCGAGGCGCTGACCGGCAAGCTCGCCTTCGGCGGCGACGTGCGCCGGGTGGTCGGCCTGGACGCCGAGCGCGGGGCGGCCCCGGCGACCTGGCGGTTGGGCGAGGTCACCGACCCCCAGCTGGCCGAACGGCTCAACGGGGTGGACACCCTGGTGCACCTCGCGGTGGACGCCGACCTGAGCGCCGAGCCCCGGGCCCGCACGGCCCGCAACGTGCGTGCCGCCCAGACCGCCATCACCGCCGCCGCGGCGGCCGGTGTCCACCATGTGGTCCTGTTGTCCACCGCGATGGTCTACGGCGCCCTCCCGGACAACCCGCTCCCGCTGGAGGACGACGCCCCGCTGCGCGCCACGCCGGACGGGACCCTGGTCGGCGACCTGCTGGAGATCGAGCGCCTGGCGGCGATCGCCCCGCGCGCCCACCCGGGCCTGACCGTCACCGTGCTCCGCCCGGCGGCCGTGGTCGGTCCGGGCGTGGACACCTATCTGACGCGGCACTTCGAGGCGCCGCGGCTGCTGGTGGTGCGCGGGTCCAAGCCGATCTGGCAGTTCTGCCACGTCGACGACCTGCTCTCGGCCCTGGAGTACGCGGCACTGGGCAAGGTCTCCGGCATCGTCCCCGTGGCCTCCGACGGCTGGCTCACCCAGGAGGAGGTGGAGGAGCTCTCCGGGATGCGCCGCATGGAGCTGCCCGAAGGCCTCGCGGTCGGCGCCGCCGAACGCCTGCACCGGCTCCACCTGACTCCGGCGCCGGCCAGCGACCTGCAATACGTGATGCATCCCTGGGCGGTCTCGAACAAGAAGCTCCGCGAAGCGGGATGGGAGCCCGCCTACACGAACGAGGACGCGTTCGGGCAGCTCCTGGAGAACATCGACGGTCACCATGCGGCGCTGGCCCGCCGTCTCGGCAAGAAGGACGCCGCCGCCGGCCTCGGTGCCGCGGGCGCAACCGTCGCACTTGTCGGAACTGCAGCACTTGTGCGGCGTGCACGGCGCAAGCGTCGTGGGGGAGGATCGGTGACGTGATGGAGGAAAAGCAACTCACGATCCGGATCCACACCGACGTCCGCGAGGAGCCGCTCTCGGTCGACGAGGTCGTGGCCGCGGTCTCCGACCGGCACGCCGGCGGCATCGCGCTGTTCCTCGGCGCGGTACGCGACCACGACCACGGCCGGGCGGTCACCGCGCTCGACTACAGCGCCCACCCCTCGGCCGCGGAACTGCTGAGGAAGGTCGCGGAGGACGTCGCGGAGCACCACCCCGAGGTGGTCGCGCTGTCCGCGGTCCACCGGGTCGGGGCCCTGGAGATCGGCGACCTGGCGGTGGTCGTCGGCGCGGCGGCGCCGCACCGGGCCGAGGCCTTCGCCGCGTGCCGCTCCTTCATCGACACGCTGAAGGAGCAGGTCCCGATCTGGAAGCGCGAGGAGTTCGCCGAGGGCGACCACGAGTGGGTCGGCTGCTAGGTTCACGGAACGTGACGGTGATGTGCGTTACAGTCACCGTGTGTTGTCGATCCTGGCTTGGTGGGCGATCCCGATCGGCGCCGTGATCCTGGCGGCGGCGCTCTCCGCCCTGGCGCGCCGCGTGCGCAGGCAGAGCGACGACGACACCATCTCCGCCTACCGGCGTTTCCGCGAGGCGATCGCCAACACCGAGGAGCAGGTCGGACCGGCTCCCGACGCCTGAGCCGCTGCTCAGGAGGGGCCGGGACCCCGGTCTCAGCGCCGCTTCAGGCTGCAACGGATAGCATCTGTGGAATGCAGCGCCGAGCCCTCACCTTGAGCCTGTCCGGAACGACGGTCGCCCTCCTCACCGCCTCGGCGTTCCTGATCCCGACACCGTACGCGGAGATGTCGCCGGGCCCCACCTACGACACCCTGGGCAGCTACTCCACCGACGGACAGCCGGCCAAGCCGGTCATCGCGATCAGCGGCACCGACACGTTCAAGCACGACGGCGGCGGCCAGCTGCGCATGGTCACGGTCGAGGTCTCCCGCGCCGACTACCGCCCGAACAGTGTCGAGGTGCTGTCCGGCTGGCTGTCCGCCGACAAGATCGTGGTCCCGCGCACGGTCATCTACCCCCAGGGCCAGACCGCGCAGGAGGCGACGCAGCAGAACACCGCGCTGTTCGACGACTCCGAGGACCAGGCGATCACGGCGGCCCTGGCGGCGAAGAACATCAAGCCGGTGAAGACCGAAGTGGTGGTCGACTCGGTGACCCCCGGCAGCCCGGCCGACGGCAAGCTGCAGCCCAAGGACGTCATCACCGCCGTGGACGGCACCGTGCTGACCAAGCCGGACGACGTCCACACGCTGATCCAGAAGCACAAGCCGGGCGAGACCGTGGTCCTCGCGATCACCCGCGACGGCAAGCAGCAGAACGTCTCGATCGTGACCGCGCAGTCCCACGACAGCGGGCCCTCACGGGCCCTGGTCGGCTTCCTGCCGCGGACCCAGAACGTCTTCCCGTTCGACGTGAAGATCCAGCTGGACAACGTCGGCGGCCCCAGCGCCGGCATGATGTTCGCGCTCGGCATCATCGACCAGCTGTCGCAGGAGGACATCACCGGCGGCAAGAAGATCGCCGGCACCGGCACCATCGACGCCGACGGCAAGGTCGGCCCGATCGGCGGCGTGCAGATGAAGACGCTGGCCGCCAAGCGCGACGGCGCCACCGTGTTCCTGACCCCGGCCGACAACTGCGCGGACGCGGTGAAGAACGCGCCGAGCGGCCTGAAGCTGGTGAAGGTGACGACCTTGCAGAGCGCGCTCGACGCGCTGACGACCCTGCGGGCCGGCGGCACCCCCACGATGTGCGGCTGAGCCGCACCCGCTGGAACGGCAGCTCGGCCCGCCCGAAGGGGCGGCCGAAGTCGGCGACCTGGAGCGTCTCAAAGATCTTCGCCGTGGCGGCGAGCTCAACGGCAGGTCGAAGGGGACCGGCCCGGCCGCCTCACTCCTCGAACGTCCCCAGCAGCGCCTCGGCCAGGTTGGGGACCAGGTCCGGACCCGACAGCACCTCCATGTCCGAGTCCTTCGACCGCAGCCGGATGGCCGCCTGCCGCGTCCCGTCGCGCAGCACGCCGACGGCCATCCGCACGTCGTGCCGCTCCGGGTGCTGGCCGACCCAGCGCTCCAGCGCCGCGCCCTCCAAGCCCTCCGGGATCTGCTCCTCGGCGCTCGGCGGCAGCATCTGCGACTCGATGACCAGTGCGCAGCCCGTGACCGCGGGCGGCCACACCATCTTGGCGAGCATCTCGTCCAGCGGCTGGTTCAGGGCCAGGCCCTCCTGCTCGATGGAGGTCAGCGAGGGGATGCCCCCGGCCTGCGCCGCCTCGTCCGTGATGCCCAGCGCCGCCGCCATCCGCGGCTGCGTCGCCAGCAGGTCGGCGGTCGGGGTCAGCGCGAACATCCGCGGGCGCTGGTTCCAGCCGTCGGTGGCGACGTGCTGTTCGATCTCGATGACGGCCTGGGTCAGGGCCACACTGGCGACAGAGCTCATGGGGCCATTGTCCCCCGCCGCGCACGGACCGCCCGCCAGGGCGGCGTTCGCCCGATCTTCGGCTGGTATGACGAACATCGCTCGCCACCCGCCGTCCGTGCGGGTTCCCGGCGTACGCTGAGGCCGTGGCGTTCGAGATGCCGAACTTCGGTGGTGGTGACGGCGACGAGGACGGGCGGGAGGGACATCCGGCTGGTTCCGGGGGATCCGGATCCGGGGGTGGACACCGTGCGGCGTTCGGCGTCCCACCCAGGCGCACCAGGGTCCTGGCCATCACCCTGGTCATCCTCGTCCTGCTGATCGCCGCTTTCCTGCTGTTCGACACGGTCTACACCAGCTACCTCTGGTACCGCTCCGTCGGCGTCGCCCACGTCTACCGGACCCGGATGGTGACTGAGGCTGTCCTGTTCCTCGTGTTCGGCGCCCTGATGGCGGTGGTCGTCGGCGCGAACATCTGGCTGGCCCATCGTTTCCGGCCCCCGCTCACCGGCGTGTCCCTGGAACAGCAGGCCCTGGATCGCTACCGCATGGCCCTGGGCCCCTTCCTGCCGTGGATCCTGGTCGGCGTCTCCCTGCTGCTCGGCATCGCCGCCGGAACCGCCGCGACCGGAGCGTGGCGCACCTACCTGCTGTGGTCCAACAGCGTGCCGTTCGGCACGAAGGACGCGCAGTTCCACAAGGACATCGGCTTCTACGTCTTCACTCTGCCGTGGCTGCGCCACGTCCAGGGCTTCCTTCTGGCCACGATGGTGGTCAGCCTGCTCGCGGCGCTGCTGACGCACTACCTCTTCGCCGGCGTCGCCGTCACCCCGCCGACCGGAAGCCGGCCGTCAGGATCCAGATTCTCCGTCGGGCACAGCATCGGTTCGCGCGCCACCCGCGCGGCGCAGGTGCACATCTCGATCCTGCTCGGCCTTCTGGTCCTGGTGAAGGCCTACGCCTACTGGCTGGACCGCTACGCGCTCACCGTCGCCGCGTCCACCATCACCGATGGATGGTCCGGCCCCACCTACAAGTCGGTGCACGCGGTCCTCCCCGCCAAGACGATCCTTCTGGTCATCGCCGTCCTGTGCGCGGTGCTCTTCTTCGGCAACGCCGCCCGCCTGATAGCCAGCCGCAACCTGCCCGGGATCGACCGCGGCGGCCACCCCTGGGCGCTGCCCGCCCTGGGCGTGTCCCTGATGGTGCTGGCCTCGGTGGTGATCGGTGGCGTCTATCCCCTGGTGGTGCAGCAGCTGCAGGTGAACCCGAGCCAGGGCTCGAAGGAAGCGCCGTACATCCAGAAGAACATCGACGCCACCCGCGCCGCCTACGGCCTGGACGACGTCGAGGTCCGCCAATACGACGCCAAGACCGACGCCACACGTAACCAGCTCGCCGCCGACGCCGAGACCGTCACCCAGATCCGCATCATGGACCCCTCGGTGATCTCCGCGACCTACGACCAGCAACAGCAGGTCCGCGGCTTCTACACCTTCCCCGACGATCTGGCGGTCGACCGCTATCCGGTCGGCGGCAAGGCGCAGGACACGGTGGTCGCCGTCCGCCGGCTGAAGCTCGACGGCATCCCCTCTGACCAGCGTAACTGGGTCAACGACCACCTGAAGTACACCCACGGCTACGGCGTCGTGGCAGCCAAGGGCAACGCCGCCGGCTCCGACGGCTCCCCGGACTACGTCGAACGCGACCTCCCCGCTACCGGTGCCCTCGGTGACTACGAGCAACGCGTCTACTTCAGCGCCGGGCTCCCCGACTACTCGATAGTCGGCGGCACCGGCAAGTCCACCCCGGCCGAGTTCGACTACCCCGGCGACCAGCAACAGCAGACGACGACTTACACCGGCAAGGGCGGCGTCCCAGTCGGCTCCTTCCTCAACAAGCTCCTGTACGCCGTGAAGTTCCAGGAGCCGAAGATCCTGCTGTCCAACGGGGTGAACCAGGACTCCCGCATCCTCTACGACCGCGACCCCAAGCAGCGGGTCCAGGCAGTGGCGCCTTGGCTGACCATCGACGGCACCACCTACCCGGTCGTCGTGGGCGGCCGCATCGAATGGGTGGTCGACGGCTACACGACCACGGACTCCTACCCCTACTCGACATCGACCCGGCTTCAGGATGTCGCCAAGGACTCCCAGGCGGACACCGCACACGACCCCCTCAACGCAGGCCGCGTGAACTACGTCCGCAACTCGGTCAAAGCCACCGTCGACGCCTACGACGGCACAGTGACCCTCTACGCCTGGGATGAGAGCGACCCCATCCTGAAGACCTGGATGAAGGCATTCCCCGGCACGGTGAAGCCCCGCTCCGCGATCAGCCCCGACCTCCTGGCCCACCTGCGCTACCCCCAGGACCTGTTCAAGGCCCAGCGCGACATCCTGGGCCGCTACCACGTGACGAACCCCCAGGAGTTCTTCGGCGGCTCCTCTTTCTGGAGCACCCCCAACGACCCCACGAAGGATCCCGCCTCAGCGCAACCGCAGCCCCCGTACTACCTGACCCTCCAGATGCCGGGCCAGCAGACGCCGGCCTTCTCTCTGACCTCGACCATGGTCCCGACCAAGCGCAGCAACCTCGCGGCCTTCATGGCCGTGGACTCCGACTCCGGTCCCGACTACGGCAAGATCAGAGTCCTGGAAATCCCGACCAACAGCGCGATCAAGGGTCCCGAGCAGGTCCAGAACATCTTCCACAACACCTTCGTCGACAAGCTCAACCTTCTCCGCACCGGCGGTGCCACCAAGGTCATCGAAGGCAACCTCCTCACCCTCCCAGTGGGCAACGGCCTCCTCTACGTGGAACCTGTCTATGTCCAACCCCAGAGCGGCCAGTCCACCTACCCCCTCCTGAAATCCGTCATGGTCGCCTTCGGCGACAAGATGGCCTTCGAAGCCACCCTCCAGCAGGGCCTCGACGAGGTCTTCGCCGGCAGCGCGGGCGCCACCACCGGCGAGAACCCTGTCAGCCCCACCCAACCCCCCACGACGTCCGGCCCCACCGCGCCAGGCCCCACCCCGCCCAGCGACCAGCTCAAGGCCGCCCTGGACGACGCCACCAAGGCCCAGAACGACGCCGCCGCAGCCCTCGCCAAGTCCCCACCGGACTGGAAGGCCTTCGGCGACGCCCAGCAGCGCCTCCAGGACGCCCTCACCCGCGCTCAGTCCATCGAGGCAGGCCAGCAGCCGAAGTGACCGACGGGACACGTGAGGCGGCCTTATTCGATTTGCTCTGCCGACCCCCCACGGGTTACCGTTGTTCCACCGACGCGGGGTGGAGCAGCTCGGTAGCTCGCTGGGCTCATAACCCAGAGGTCGCAGGTTCAAATCCTGTCCCCGCTACAAAGGAAGGGCCCGGTTCTCAGAACCGGGCCCTTCGTCATTTCGTTCACCGTCTCCCACGCGCTGGAGAACGCCCAGCTCGGGGCACTATTCACTCGGGTTATACCTTGAGTGTATAGTCACTCCTGTGAGCGTCCCCCTAACCCTCCTCGGCCTCCTGGCCCGTGGTCGCCCGACCCATGGCTACGACCTCAAGCGCGACTACGACGACCACTTCGCGAACGGCAAACCCCTGCCGTACGGCCAGGTCTACTCGACCCTCGGCCGGCTCGCCCGGGACGGGAAGGTCGTCGGCGGCGAGGCGGAGCCGGGTGACGGTCCCGACCGCAAGCGTTACGCCATCACCGATCTCGGCCGGGCCGAAGTCATGAGCTGGCTGTCGCAGACCGTGGAACCCGAGCCGCATCTGCAGACGGTGCTGTTCTCCAAAGTCGTCCTCGCGCTGATGCTCGGCGAGGACGCCGCCGGCTACCTCGACGCGCAGCGGGCCGCTCACCTGCAACGCATGCGCGAACTCACCGAGCTCAAGCGCAACGGCCCGATGATCGACGCGCTGCTGGCCGACTACGGCCTGTTCCACCTCGAAGCCGATCTGCGCTGGATCGAGCTGACCTCGGCCAGGCTCACCGCCCTGGCCCAAGCCGTTTCCTCAACCTGAGCGGCTTCCACCGGCGAGCAAGGTCCTGAGACAACACACTGGGGGCGAGAAATGAGTACCGAATTCCTCCTCGAAGCACGCGACGTCCACCGCGCCTTCGGGGCGACGCGGGCGTTGCGGGGCGCGAGTGTCGAGGTGGCGCGGAGCGAGATCCTGGCCGTCATGGGCCCGTCGGGCTCCGGCAAATCGACCCTGCTCCACTGTCTGGCCGGCATCTACCGTCCCGACCAGGAAGAGATCATCTTCGACGGAACGCGCGTCGACACCCTGAGCGAGGCGAAGCGCACGGAACTCCGTCGTGACGCCTTCGGCTTCGTCTTCCAGTTCGGCCAGCTGGTTCCCGAACTGACGGCCCTCGACAACGTCGCCCTGCCACTCCTCCTCGCCAAGACCCCGCGCAAGCAGGCCTACGCCCAAGCCGCCCCGTGGCTGGAACGCCTCGGTCTCGACGATCACGCCACTCACCGCAGCGGCGAACTCTCCGGCGGCCAAGCACAACGCGTCGCGCTGGCCCGAGCCCTGGTCCACCGCCCCCGCGTCCTGTTCGCCGACGAGCCCACCGGTGCCCTCGACACCCTCACCGGCGAGAACGTGATGAACCTTCTCGTCAACGCCGCCCGGGAGGAGGGCATCACCGTCGTCCTCGTCACCCATGACGCGCGCGTCGCCGCCTACGCCGACCGCGAGATCGTCGTCCGCGACGGCCGCGCCCTCACCACTCCGAGCTCGGCGGTGGCATGACCATGGTCCGCCTCGGAATCCGCCTGACCCTGCGCGGCGGCCGCGAAGCCGTCACGCGCCTGATCCTCACCTCCCTCGCGGTCGTCGTCGGCGTCACCGTCATGCTCGGCGTGCTCGGCCTCTTCAACGCCTACCAGAGCACGACCACCCGACAGTGCTGGGAGTGCGCGCCGACCCCTGTGAACCAGGAAGCCCAGGGTGCCGGCCAACGCACCGACCAGCCCAGCCCGGCCAAAGTCGGCGAACCCCGGACGAGTATCGACCTCGCCGCGGCCGAACAAGCCGGCGCCACAGAGCTGTGGAACTTCGCCCAGGACTTCTATCAGGGCACGGAACTCCGCCGCCTCGACGTGGCAGCGCTCGGCCCGGGCGCCCCCACCATCCCCGGGCTGACCCGGGTCCCCGCACCCGGCACCTACTATGTCTCCCCAGCCCTCTCCCACCTCCTCGCCACCACGCCCCACGACCGACTCGCCGACCGCTTCCCCGGCCGTCAGGTCGGCCTCATCGGCGAAGCCGCCCTTTCCAGCCCCGATGAACTCGCCATCGTCATCGGCCACACTCCCGACGACCTCAAGGCCCGCCCCGCTACGCGTGCCATCACCGCGATGTCCACCGACAAGGAGGTGAAAGGCACCACCTCCATCTACCGCTTCGCCTTCGCTTTCGGCGCCGTGGCCCTGCTCCTCCCGATCGTGATCATGGTCGGCACCGCGACCCGCCTGTCCGCCGCCCGCCGCGAGGAGCGTTACGCCGCGATGCGCCTGGTCGGCGCGACCCCGCGCCAAGTCGCCATCGTCGCCTCCGTCGAGTCCTTCGTCGCCGCGGCCCTGGGCGCGATCGGCGGCACCCTGCTCTATCTCGCCCTCAGCGACCAGATCGCCAAGGTCAACGTCACCGGCGACCGCTTCTTCGCCTCCGACGTCTCCCCGAAGCTCTGGGGCTATCTCGGCGTCCTGATCCTCGTTCCGACAGCCGCCGCGCTCGCCGCCATCCGGTCTCTCCGGCGCGTCCAGTACGACCCTCTGGCCGTCGCTCGCAAGGCCACCCCCAAGCCCGTGACCTTCTGGCGCCTCATCCCCCTCCTCGTGGGTGTGGCCCTGTTCCTCGTCGCGGTGAACTGGCCGGACAACGACTCGTCGGACGCCGTGATCTACCCCGCACTCGTCTTCACCATGTGGGGCATCGTGTCGGCCGGCCCCTGGGTCACCATGCAGGCCTCGCGTCTCCTGTCCCGCTTCGCCGGGGGAGCAGCGTCCACTCTGGCGGCCCGCCGCCTGACCGACGACCCGCGCGCCACCTACCGCACTGTCAGCGGAGTCACCCTGGCCGTGTTCGTCGGCACCGCCGTCGCCGGCATCCTGCCCAGCGCTGTGCGAGCCGAGACCTCCGGCGACCGGGCTCCCCTCACCAACGTCCTGCGGCTGCGCTACGACATGGGCCCGGCGAGCACGTTCCTCAGCCCCGCCGCCGCGGCTCCGGTGCTCCGCGACCTCCGGGCGATGCCCGGCGTCTCCGTGATCCCGATCTACATCAGCGAAGACCCCTCGGGCTGGACGCCGGACGCCGGCACGCCGCCGCCACTCGGCTGGCAGCCTCCGGCGGAGTACGTCAGCTGCGCCGACGCCAAGGTGCTCCCGGTCCTCGGCGCCTGCGCCCCGGGCCAGGACGTCTCGGCCATCGCCGGCGATGAGCTCTTCATCGACAACCCTCTGCTCCTGCACCTGCCGGTCATGGGCTACCGCGACATCGACCGGCTGAGCGGCGACGGCATCAAGGCTGCCGCCCCCGTCGGCCTGGACCTGTCCCGCCTCGACATCACGACCCTGATGGTGGCGGCGACGGACGGGGCGAGCCTGGAACGCGCCCGCACCTACCTCGACGCCCACGCCCCGGTCCTGATCGGCATGGGCGACCCCGACGAGTGGTCCACCAACGCGGCCGGCCCCATGACCTTCGGCGAGGTGGCCTCGATCCGCCAGACGATGTTCCGGGCGGCCCAGCAGATATTCCTGTTCGGCGTCGGCTTGACGCTGTTCGTCGCGGGCTGCTCCATCGCCGTGGCCACGGCCGGCGGCCTCGTCGAGCGCAAGCGGCCGTTCACCCTGCTCCGCCTGTCCGGTACGCCGATGGCCGTGCTCCGCCGCGTCGTGTTCCTGGAATCCGCCCTGCCGCTGCTCTCGGTCTCGGCGATGGCCGGCGGCGCGGCCTACGCGATGGCCGTCATCGCCTGCCGCTCCCTGGCCCCCGGCACGGCGATGTCCTTCCCGGTCGCCGCCTACGCCGTGACCACAGCGACCGTGCTGATCGCCGCCCTCGCGGTGGTCCTCGGCTCGATGACGCTGCTCAGCCGGATGACACGCTCGGAGAACGTGCGCTTCGAGTGACCGGGGGCCGTGAGAACGTTCATCGAGCGGCGTCGGAGTTTCGACGCCGCTCGATGAACGAAGATGCTCAGCACCTCGGGGCCGGTCGGTGCGGTCAGCAAGTCCTGCGTTCACCTCAAGGGGGGCGCGGCCCGATTGGTGAAGGAGTCCCATCCCCGCGGTCCGAACACCGCGTCGGCCGTGGTGGCCAACACCTGCGGGGAGACCACCGCCGTCCCGCCGGCGACGACGATCTCGTCCAGATGCCGGGATCTCAGAATATCGATTTCCTGGGCTGTGGGGCCGGCCGGGCCGGCCAGCAGAAGCGGCCCGTTCCGGGACCCGGCCAAGGCACCGCCGGACAACGCATCGGGGAAGTCCAGGCCGGTGGCGATCACGGCTGCCGCGTACCGTGCGCCGGTGCCGGCCCCGAACACCTGCTGTGTCCCCTGCCCGAACAGCGCGGAGGTCGCGACCAGGGCCGCGGTGGCATAACGGTCGGTGCCGACCAGCTTGGTCAGCCCGGGCCACTTCGGCAGAACCGAGTCCATCGCGGTCGCGGCCGGACCGCCGACGACGTAAGTGTTCTGTCCGCCTGGGGTGAGTGAGTCCAAGTAGGCACGAGTGGCGGCGGGCATGGAGCCACCATCTGTGAGCAGCACTACACCGCCGCCCGGGACCCGGTACCGTTCCTGGCCGGCGGCCACTCCGGCGGTCAGCGCGTCCGGGAACGCGGTTCCGGTGGCCACCAGCACGGACGTCGGATGAGTTCCTGCGATCGTGGTCGCGACGGCCACAGCAGTCGCATAGCGGTCCGCTCCGCCCAGCCGGACCGGTGTGAAGCCAAGACGCCGAACCTGGTCGGCCACTGCCGGGCTCAGCGCCGCGGTGCCGCCGAGCAGGTAGACCGTTGCTCCGGTGGGCAGGATGCGATGCAGCTCGGCGCCGACGTCCGGGGCGAGCGCGTCGCCTGGGGTGAGCATCAGCGGGCCGCCGGCCTGGATCGCCAACGCGGTGCCGGTCAGGGCGTCGGGAAAGAGATCGGAGCGAGCCAGGACAGCGGTGGCGGCTTTGCGGCCGGGCTGTCCGACCCCGTCGAAGGCCCACCGGGATGCCTGGAGCGCGGTGCCGATCCGGTCCGCGCCGGCGACCCGGTCCACGACCGGGCGCTGGGAGAGGTTCGACGGCCCGTTCGCCCAGTGCACGAACGTGATGGTGGCCTTCGTCGTCACCACGGTCCGAGAGGTGGCGTTCGGGAAGTCGGCGACGGTCCGGATCCGGTGGTTCCCGTCCGGGTCGACATCTGTGTAGATGATGTCCCCGCCTGGGCCGAAGCCTCGCAAGACCGCGGAGTCGGGAACGGCCGTCACGTGGTAGCCGGGGTCGTGTCCGCCGACCTGTCTCACCACGATGGACTCCGTCGTGCCCGGGTTGCCGACGACCTGGGCCAGACGTGTCCCGTCGGCAGATATCACGGCCTGGTCGGGGGAGACGATGGAGCTGACGTCCTCACCGGGTCGGAACACCGCCAGTGGCCCGGCGGGCTGGTCGCAATCATGCTTGAAGAAGACGTAGCCGGACGTGGTGATCTGCGGGTTCGAGCGGCAGTCGTCGGTGGGCACGGTGATCGTCGACCCATCGCTGTCCGCGGGGATCGTTCGGAAGCCGTCGAGGGCTACCCGGGATCCGTCCGGTGTCCAGGCCAGGTGCCAGATCTGGTAGGTGGAGGCGACGGTGCCTCCAGGCGTCCCGTCCGTGTGTTCGGTACGCACCGTCATCTCGTGGCTCTCGTGGTCCCACAGCAGGTAGGCCACCCGCCGCCCGTCGGGAGAATAGACAGCGTCTATCACCTCATCGGGCGTCCCCACCTTGATCGTGCGGGACTGTGATCCATCGGGGTTGACCACGGTCCATCCGGCATCTCCGGAGCCGTAGACGATGAACCCGTCCTGGTAGGCAGGGGCGGCATGAGCGGTCTCGGGCCGCCCGGCCCCGAGCGCTGCGGCGAGTGCGGCAGCGGCGAACATCACGCAAGCTCTTCGGACTCCACTGGCCATTCGTCTCTCTCCTCGGCCTCCATACCGGCGCTCGCACACCGGCATGGACCAAGCAAAACCGCTGCCGTCAGCGGTCACTAGAGTCGATGGGCCCTGATTCACCTCCAGCGGCGATACAGCCGGCGGGCGGAGCCGGGCATACCGCCACCACTTGGAACCGCAGACGCGGCCGGACCGGGCACCCTCAAGCCCGTCCGGCCGCGTCCGGTTCCACAGCGTCGTCCCGCGACCTCGTCGTCGCCGGACCGCTACCCCTTGCTCGACCCCAAGGTCAGACCTGCGATGAAGTGCCGTTGCAGCGCGAAGAACACGATCAGCGTCGGCACCGCCACCAGCAGGGAACCGGCCGCCACCAGGTTGTTGTTGGTGAAGAACTCGCCCTGCAGGTTCGCCAGCGCCGCGGTGATCGGCCGCTTGTCGCCGGTGGAGATGAGCGCGGTGGCCCAATAGAAGTCGTTGTAGATCCAGGTGAACTCGAGAGTCGCCAGAGCCGCCAGCACCGGGCGGCACAGCGGCAGCGTGAGCTGCCAGTACTGGCGGAACACCGAGGCGCCGTCGACCACCGCGGCCTCGCTGATCTCGTGCGGGATGGTCTTCATGTAGTTGCTCATCACGAAGACACAGAAGCCGGTCTGGAACGCGACGTGGATCAGGATGAGGCCGAGGGTCGAGTCGTAGAGTTCGCCGGAGTCGGAGAGCCAGGTCGGCAGGTCGATGTTGGTGTAGATGCGGAACAGCGGCGTGATGATCGCCTGTTGCGGCAGCAGGTTGCCGGCTGTGAACAGCACCAGCAGGGCGACGTTGTAGCGCCAGCGGAAGCGGGCGATGACGAAGGCCGCCATCGAGGCGAAGAACAGGGTGACGACCAGCGCGGGCACCGTGATCACGATGGTGTTCAGGAAGAAGTGCATCATGTCGGCCTGCGACCAGGCGTCGGTGAAGTTCTTGGCGCCGTAGGAGCCGCCGACCGACACGTAGCCGTGTTTGGCCGTGTCGGCGAACGGGCGCAGGGCGGTGTAGAGGGCCCAGATCACCGGTACCAGCCAGACCAGTGAGGTCACGATCAGGAAGGCGTGCAGGGACAGGCGCGCCGGACGGACTCCGAGGATCCGCATCAGTCATCCCTCCGGAAGGTCACGACCAGGTACGGCACGATCACCAGCAACGACACCACCAGCAGGATCGAGGCCAGGGCGGAGCCGAAGCCGACCCGGATCGCCTCGCCGACGATGTTGTCGGTGATCAGGGTGCTGAGCAGCTCCAGACCGTTCTTGCCGCGGTTGACCACGTAGACGATGTCGAACGCGCGCAGGGTCTCGACCACGGTGATCACCGTGACCACGATGGTCACCGGCCGCAGCGACGGCAGCACCACCCGGCGGAACGTCTGCCACTCGTTCGCGCCGTCCAGCGCCGCGGCCTCGCGCAGCGCCGGGTCCACGGCCTTGAGCCCGGCCAGCCACAGGATCATGACGTAGCCGGTCTGCCGCCACACCGCCAGTGTGAGCACTGCGAACAGGTTCAGGTGCGGGTTCCCGATCCAGTCGACCAGGTTCCCGGGCTTGGTGTGGCCGGTCAGGTTGTTGATCAAGCCCTGCTCGGGGGCGTAGATGAGCTCCACCATGAAGCCCACCAGAGCCAGGGACAGCACCACGGGCAGGAAGAAGATGTTCTGGTAGATCCGGGATCCGCGGATCCGCTTGTCCAGCTGCGTCGCCAGGTACAGGCCCAGCGGCGCGGGGATCAGCACGAACACCGCGAACCAGATCAGGTTGTGGTGCCAGGCCGGGGCGAACGGCGGATACCCGTGGGTGATGTTGTAGTAGTTCTTGCCGCCGATCCACTGGATCTGGTCGAACCCGCCGATGCCGTTCCACTTGCTGAACGACAGCACGATCGACCCGAGGGCCGGGACCCAGATCAGCGCCGTGGTGAGCAGCGCCGGGACCCCGGCCATCGCGGTCAGGACAGCCTTGTCACGGCCGGTCAGCAGGCGGAGCTTTCCGCGTTTTCTGCTCATCAGCCGGCGTAGATGGTCTTCTTCTGGCTCTCGATGTCGCTCAGCGCGGAGCCGATCGAGGTGGGGTCGCCGATGAACTTCTGCAGTGCCGGGATCATCACCGTGGACACGAACGTCGGGTTGGCGTCGCGGTCCATGAACTGCGAGATCTGCTTGGCCGAGGAGACGAACTCGATCGACTTCTTCTGCAGCGTGTTGTACTTCGAGGTGTCCGGGTTGCTCGCGGCCGCCACGTCGTTCGGCGAGGACGCCAGGTACGTGTTCTGCGCGGGCGCGGTGCCCAGCCACTGCAGCAGCTTCACGGCGCCGTCGTGGTTCTTCGGCTTCTTGGACATCATCCAGCCGTCGATCGGCGCCTCGACCGCGTCCTGGCCGTTGGCCGGATCGATCGCCGGGAACGCGAAGAAGTCCAGGTCGTCGCTCTTGCCGGCCTGCTGGAACACCGGCCCGGCCTGGTCCAGGCCGTGCACGCACATCCCGGCCTGGCCGTTCATCACCATCGTGACCGCGTCCTGCCACTTGCGGCCGTTGGCCCCGGGGGAGGTGTAGCCGAGCAGCTCGGTCCAGTGGTCGAAGGTGGCCTTCACCTTCGCGTCGGTCCAGGCCTGCTTGCCCTGCATCAGCTCGATGTGGAACTGGTAGCCGTTGGTGCGCATGTTGATGTAGTCGAAGGTGCCCATGGCCGGCCAGCCGTCCTGTTCGCCGAGGGCCACCGGGGACAGCCCGTCGGACTTCATCTTCTTGCACAGCGTGATGAAGTCGTCCCAGGTGGTCGGCGCGGTGTAGCCCTTCGACGACCACAGCGACTTCGAGTAGAACAGGCCCCAGGGATAGTAGTAGTCCGGGACGAAGTAGTACTTGCCGTCCAGGCCCTTGCTCTGCGCCTTGATCGCGTCGGAGAAGTTCCCGCCGATCTTGTCCCAGACGTCGTTCACGTCGTGCAGCAGTCCCTGCTGGGCGAAGAACTGCATCCGGTAGCCGGCGAACCACGTGAAGATGTCGTCCGGGGTGCCCTGCAGGTATGTCGAGATGTTCTGCTGGAACGTGTTGTGGTCCACCGTGTTGACGGTGGTGGTCAGCCCCGTCGCGGTGTTCGCCGCCGCGAACAGGTCGGCGAACGCCTTCTTCGGGACCGGGTCCGAACCGTTGGACCCGATGGTCACGGTCCCCGTCGCGGCGCCCGCGTCGCCACCGGTCCCGCCGCTGCTCTTGCTGCTGGAGCACGCCGACAGGGCCGGGATCCCCAGGGCGCTGACGCCGGCCAGGCCCACCGCGCCGCGGAACAGGGAACGCCGCGAGACACCGCGGGCGTATGGGGAGTTCTGTGCAGAGGACATGGAGCTGCTCCTTCGGGAGTGCCGCGTTCCAGTTCTGATTCGCACATGTATCAACAAGCTCGCGCACACTCCACCGCCGGAAGGCGGCGATGTCAAGAGTCAGGGCTTTGAATAAGTGCGGTTCGTTACCGAACGGCAACCTTCGGATGCTGGTGGAGATCGTCGCCGGTGTCGGGTTCGGCGCGGGTTCGCGTCGGCCCTTGCGCGAATCAGGGTTTTGCTCTGTACTCACCTGGTCGGTTCTGAGCGTTCCTGATGGGATCGGGAGCTTTCCGGCACCTGCGACGGGAAGGAGCGGGCATGCTGGCGGCGCAGCGGCAGTCGTGGATCTTGGAGGAGGTCCGCCGGCACGGTGCGGTGCGGGTCACCGAGCTGGTCGCCGCGCTGAACGTGTCCGACATGACGGTGCGCCGCGATCTGGACGCGCTGGCCGAACAGGGCCTGGTCACCAAGGTGCACGGCGGCGCCACCGCGCACGGCGGCGGTTCCACCGACGAGCCGAGTTTCAGCGTCAAGGCGGCGCGGCAGCGGCGGGCCAAGGAGTCCATCGCCCGGGCCGCGGCCGACCTGGTGCGGCCGGGCACCGCGATCGGCGTGTCGGCCGGCTCCACGACCTTCGCCTTCGCCCGGCACCTGGTCCGGGTGCCGGACCTGACCGTGGTGACCAACTCGCCGCCGGTCGCGGACCTGCTGCACACGCTGCCCGGCCCGCCGCAGACGGTGATCCTCACCGGCGGCGTGCGCACCGTCTCGGACGCCCTGGTCGGGCCGGTGGCGATCCAGGCGATCCGCCGCCTGCACCTGGACTGCGTGTTCATCGGCGTGCACGGCGTGGACGCCGAGGCCGGGTTCACCAGCCCGAACCTGATGGAAGCCGAGACCAACCGGGTGCTGGTGTCGACCGCGCGCCGGCTGGTGGTGATGGCCGACCACACCAAGTGGGGGGTGGTCGGGCTGTCCGAGATCGCCGCGCTGCACGAGGCCTCGGTGCTGGTGAGCGACGACGGGCTGGGGGCCGGGGCGCGGCAGGTGCTGCGCGAGGCCGTGGGGGAGCTGATCGTCGTCCCCGTCGAAGGGGCGGGGACGAATGAGGAGGAAGAGTAGGGAGGCACCATGCGTAATCGGGCTCCGCGCAGTCGACCACTGCGTGCCGCCTTCGCCGCGCTCACCCTCGTGGCCGGGACGATGTTCGGGCTCGCGGTCTCCGCGCCCGCGCACGCCCTGGGCAACGGCCTGGCCCTGACGCCGCAGATGGGCTGGAACGACTGGAACTCCTTCGGGTGCAACGTCTCGGAGGCGCTGGTCGAGCAGACCGCGGACATCATGGTCTCGTCCGGTATGAGGGACGCGGGCTATCAGTATGTGAACATCGACGACTGCTGGATGACGTCCAGCCGGGACGGCGCCGGGAACCTCGTGCCGGATCCGGCCAAGTTCCCGGACGGCATATCCGGCACCGCGGCCTACGTCCACAGCAAGGGCCTCAAGCTCGGCATCTACGAGAGCGCCGGCACCGCCACGTGCGCCGGCTACCCCGGGAGCCTGAACCACGAGCAGGCCGACGCGAACTCGTTCGCGTCCTGGGGTGTGGACTACCTCAAGTACGACAACTGCAACAACCAGGGGATCTCGGCCCAGACCCGGTACACCGCGATGCGCGACGCGCTGGCCGACACCGGCCGGCCCATCGTGTACAGCCTGTGCAACTGGGGCCAGGAGTCGGTGTGGACGTGGGGCGCCGGGGTCGGCAACAGCTGGCGCACCACCGGTGACATCAACGCCAGCTGGGGCAGCATGCTGTCGATCTTCCACAGCAACGTCGGCCTGGCGTCCTACGCCGGTCCGGGCGGCTGGAACGACCCCGACATGCTCGAGGTCGGCAACGGCATGTCGTTCACCGAGGACCGCTCGGAGATGTCGCTGTGGGCGGAGATGGCCGCGCCGCTGATCTCCGGCACCGACCTGCGCAGCGCGACCCCGGCGACGCTGTCGCTGTACACGGACAAGGACGTCATCGCGGTCGACCAGGACACGCTCGGCAAACAGGGCACCGAGATCGCCTCCTCCGGCGGCCGGGACGTGCTGGCCAAACCGCTGGTCAACGGCGACGTGGCGGTGGTGCTGTTCAACGAGAACTCGTCGGCCCAGACCATCTCGACCACGGCCTCGGCGATCGGGATCTCGTCAGCGTCCTCCTACACGCTGAACAACCTGTGGTCGCACGTGCTCACCTCGACGACCGGCACCATCAGCGCCTCGGTCCCCGGCCACGGCTCGGTCATGTACCGGGTCTCGCACGGCTCCGGGAGCAGCGTCGGCACCACGCACCCGATGGTCGGCGCCTCCTCGAACCGCTGCGTCGACGTGCCGAACGGCACCACCACCCCCGGCACGCAGCTGGAGATCTGGGACTGCAACGGCGGGTCGAACCAGGCCCTCACCCTGACCTCCGCCGGTGAGCTCCGCGTCCTGAACGGCACGCTCTGCCTCGACGCCAACGGACAGGGCACGACCGCCGGGACCAAGGTGATCACCTGGAACTGCAACGGCCAGACGAACCAGAAGTGGAACCTGAACCCGGACGGCACGATCACCGGCGTGCAGTCCGGACTGTGCCTGGACGTCACCGGCGGGAACGTGCCGGCCGGCAACGTCAACGGCGTCCTGATCGAGCTCTGGGGCTGCAACGGCGGCGCCAACCAGCAGTGGCGCCTGGCGTAGCCGGCTAGGGCGCGACGCGTGAGCGCCGGGTCCGCCAGCTGTTGCGGGAGGTGACGGGACGTTCGATCATCGCCGTATGATCGCGACCTCACAGCTGGTGGACCCGGCGGTGCGTGCCTTCGTCGAGGCGCTCAACGCCCACGACAAGACGGCGCTGGACGCCGCCATGACGGCGAACGCGACGATGTCCGACGACGGGTCGCCGCGGGTGCTCGGGGAGTGGCTGCAACGCGAGGTGTTCGACACCGAGGGCCGGATGGACGTGACGCTCCAGTCGCCGGACGGCCGGGACCTGATCGCCGACTACACCAACGAGCGCTGGGGCGCGATGACCACGCGCTGGCACTTCGAGGTGCTGGACGGCCGGGTCACCCATTTCGACACCGGACAGGCGGGGGAGCCGCCTTTCGATCTCGCGTGACGCGGCGCTGCGAAGCGCCTCTCCATGACGGGTGGCAGGGAGTGCCGGGTGGGCTGGTGGCTGCCGCAACCATGAGCCGTCCCAGGTATGTGGCGGCGGCCGACATGGGAAGGGCCCGCCCTCGTCTCTAGCGTGATCGGGCATGACGCTATCTGTGGACGCCGTCTCCGCCCTGGACCTCTCCGGCCGCACCGCCCTGGTCACCGGTGCCGCCGGCGGCATCGGCCTGGCCTGCGCCGAGCGACTGGCCGCGGCGGGGGCGAAGGTGGTGGTGGCCGACATCAGCGCCGAGGGCGCGCACGCGGCCGCCGAGCGGGTCGGGGGCGCGGCGCTGGTCGCCGACCTGAGCGACCCGGACCAGGCCTCGGCGCTGCCGCACCGGGTCGGCGGGGTGGACGTGCTGGTGAACAACGCCGGGCTGCAGCATGTGGCGCCGCTGCACGAGTTCCCCGTGGAGTCCTTCGCGCTGATCGTGCGGCTGATGCTGGAGGCCCCGTTCCGGCTGATCCGCGAGTCGCTGCCGCACATGTACGAGCGCGGCTGGGGCCGGATCGTGAACATCTCCTCGGCGCACGGCCTGCGAGCCTCGGAGTTCAAGGCCGCCTACGTCTCGGCCAAGCACGGCCTGGAGGGGCTCTCGAAGGTCGCGGCCTTGGAGGGCGCCCCGCACGGCGTCACCTCGAACTGCGTGAACCCCGGCTACGTCCGCACTCCGCTCGTCGAGAAGCAGATCGCCAGCCAGGCCGCCGCCCACGGCATCCCCGAGGACGAGGTGGTCGCGAAGGTGATGCTGGAACGCTCGGCCGTCAAGCGCCTGATCGAGCCCTCCGAGGTGGCCGAGCTGGTGGCGTATCTGTGCTCGCCCGGGGCCGCGTCGGTCTCCGGCACCTCCCTGGCGATGGACGGCGGATGGACAGCACGGTGATGTCCGCGTGATGCTGGGCGCTATGTCCGCCCTCGCCACCACCTCGGTGTTCCTCGACTTGCTGGCCCGCGACGCCGCCGCCATCGAGTACGACGGCCCGGTGGTGGCGGCCCGCGTGGCCGGCGCGAGCGCGGAGGAGCTGGCGGACCTGGAGACCGCCAAACGGGTGGCCCTGGAGGTCCGCGCCACCCTGGCCCGCTCCCGCCGCCGCGAGGCCGAGCTGGTCGCCCTCTTCGAGACCGCCGGCGACCTGGCAGCCCTCCGCGACCTGGACGCGGTCCTGAAGGCGATCGTCTCCCGCGCCCACACCCTCATCGGCGCCGACGTCACCTACCTGACCCTCGACGACCCGGACCAGGGCGACACCTACATGCGGGTCACCCACGGCTCGGTGTCGGCCCGCTTCCAGTCCGTGCGCCTTCCGATGGGCGCCGGCCTGGGCGGCCTGGTGGCGCAGACGGCGAAGCCCTACGTGACCTCGGACTACCCCCATGACGAACGCTTCCGCCACACCAGCGAGATCGACGGGGCGGTCGGCGAGGAGGGCTTGATCGCGATCCTGGGCGTCCCCCTCATCCTGGGCAGCCGGGTGATCGGCGTCCTGTTCGCGGCGAACCGGACGGCGCGGCCCTTCGCCCGCCACGAGATCACGCTGCTCAGCTCCCTGGCCGCGCACGCCGCGGTCGCGATCGACAACGCGCGGTTGCTGCAGGCCACGCGCGACGCCCTGGGGGAGCTGCGGGCGGCCAACGAGCTGGTGCGCGCCCACAGCGAGTCGGTCGAGCGCGCGGCCGCGGTCCACGACAAGCTCGCGGAGCTGGTCCTGCGCGGCGGGGACGTCGAGGGGATCGCGGCGGCGGTGGCCGAAGCGCTTGGCGGCGGGTTGGTGGTGGTCGACGCGGACGCGGTGGTGACGGCGGTCGCGGGGCCGGAGGCACTCGGCTGCGTCGCCGATCTGGCAGGCCGGGGCATCGGCCCGGCGAGCGGTGCCGCGACCGGTGCGGCGTCCGGCCCGGCTGCCGGCTCGGCGACCGGCGTGGTGCTCGGCGGCGCGACCGAACTGATCACGCTCTCCGCGGCGACCGGTCACGCGGTCCGGTCCGGCGACCTGGTCGTGGCGGCGGTGGCCGCGGCGGCCGAGCCGCTCGGGGCCCTGATCCTGCGGACGCCGGAGTCGTTCGGCGACGTCGATCAGCGCATCCTCGAACGCGCGGCGCTCGTCGTCGCGCTGCATCTGCTGATGCGGCGTTCCGAAGCGGAGGCGGCTGAGCGGCTGGGCGGCGACCTGCTGGACGACCTGCTCGCGGTCCCCGTGCGGCACACCTCCACGCTCGCCGAGCGGGCCCGCCGGGTCGGCGTCGACCTGGACCGTCCCCACATCGTCATCGCCGCCGACGCCGCGCCCGCCGATCGCCCGCGTGCGCACTTCGCTGCCGGGCGGCTGGCGGGCGCCGAGGGCGGCCTCGCCGGATCGCACGAAGGCCGCATCGTCCTGCTCCTCCCAGGCGACGATCCCTCCGCCGCCGCGCAGCGTGTGCACACCGCACTGCGCGGCGGGCTGGCCCAGCCGCTGACCGTCGGGGCCGGAGGGCCCAAGGCCGAGGTCGCGGCGTATGCCGAGGCCCACGCCGAAGCCGTCAGGTGTCTCAGCGCGCTCCACGCCCTCGGCCGCGCCGGCGGCGCCGCCGCGCCGTCCGACCTCGGCTTCCTCGCCCTCGTCCTCGGGGGCGGCGATCCGGGCGACGTGGTCCGTCGCGCGCTCGGGCCGCTCATCGACTACGACGCCAAGCGCGGCACCGATCTTCTCGGCACCGTGGAGCAGTACTTCGCCGCCGGGCGCAGCCTTGGACGCACGGGCGAGGCACTCCACATCCACGTCAACACCGTGACCCAGCGGCTGGAGCGCACCGCGCGCCTGCTCGGCGCCGACTGGCAGGATCCGGGGCGGAGCCTGGAGATCCAGTTGGCCTTGCAGATCCGCCGCGTCATGGGGGCCTGACGCACAATCCTGGGTGATCTAGTGGCCCGCAAAGCCATACCAAACGGTATAGCAGCACTCATATCGTCCAGTGCATGGACAAAACTGCTTCATCCCCGTCCCAAGCGGTGGCCGACATCCCCGCGGGCGCCACGCTCGCCGTCGGCGGCTTCGGCCTCTGCGGCATCCCCAGCACGCTGATATCAGCCCTGCTCGACCAGGGTGCCGACCGCCTCTCGGTGGTTTCCAACAACTGCGGCGTCGACGACTGGGGCCTCGGTCTGCTGCTCTCGGCTGGTCGTATCGCCAAGATTACCAGCTCTTACGTCGGCGAGAACAAGGAGTTCGCGCGCCAGTACCTCGCAGGCGAACTCGAGGTCGAACTCCTGCCGCAGGGCACCCTCGCCGAAAGCCTGCGCGCCGGTGGCCTGGGCATCCCCGCCTACTACACGCCGGCCGGCGTCGGCACTCCCATCGCCGAGGGCAAGGAGACGCGGGTCATCGACGGCCGCGAGTACCTGCTCGAACCCGCCATCACCGCCGACTTCGCCCTGGTCCGCGCCGCGAAGGGGGACCGTCACGGCAACCTCGTGTTCCACGCCTCGGCCCGCAACTTCAACCCGGTCGCGGCCATGGCCGGCCGGGTGACCGTCGCCGAGGTCGAAGAGCTCGTCGAGCCCGGCGAGCTGGACCCGGACGAGGTCCACCTGCCCGGCGTCTTCGTGCAGCGCGTCGTCCTCGTGCCGGAGGACCAGCGGGACAAGCGCATCGAGAGGCGGACCGTGACCGAGAAGAAGACCGAGCAGACCGAGCAGACCGAGCAGACCGAGAACGGAGCAGCCTGACATGGCCCTCACCCGCGACCAGCTGGCCGCCCGCGCGGCGCGCGAGCTCCGCGACGGCACGTACGTCAACCTCGGCATCGGCCTGCCGACGCTGATCCCCGGCCACCTCCCGCCCGGTGTGGAGGTCGTGCTCCAGTCCGAGAACGGCATCCTCGGCCTCGGCCCGTATCCGGCACCCGGCGACGTCCACGCCGACCTGATCAACGCCGGCAAGGAGACCGTGACCGTCCGCTCCGGGGCCAGTTTCTTCGATTCGGCCACCTCCTTCGGCATGATCCGGGGTGGTCACATCGACACCGCGGTGCTCGGCGCGATGCAGGTCTCGGCCACAGGCGACCTGGCGAACTGGACGGTGCCGGGCAAGTTGGTGAAGGGCATGGGCGGCGCGATGGACCTCGTGCACGGCGCCCGCCGCGTACTGGTGGTCATGGAGCACACCGCCAAGGACGGTTCCCCCAAGCTGCTGCGGGAGTGCACCCTGCCGCTGACCGGAAAGGGCGTGGTCGACCGCGTCATCACCGACCTGGCGGTCCTCGACGTGACGCCGGACGGCTTCCGGCTGGTCGAGCTGGCGCCCGGGGCCACGGTCGAGGAGGTGACGGCCAACACAGACGCGCCGCTGGATGTGGCTGTGCCCCACATTTCGGGGCCCGTAACGCGCACTTAACGTTCCGGCCATGCATTCCACCAGCATCCTGCGCAGATTCAGCGCCGCCGCCATAGCCGCCGCGTCGATCGCGGCGCTGGCCGCCTGCGGCAGTCCGAGCAAGGCGGCCGGCGGCTCCTCCGGCGGCTCCGGCGGCACCACCGCCGCGGCCGCCGCCACCGGCTCCCCGATCAAGGTCGGCCTCGTGTACTCCGAGACCGGGCCGCTCGCCGGCTACGGCAAGGACTACTACGAGGGCTTCCTCGCCGGCCTCGACTACGCCACGCACGGCACCGGCGTCGTGAACGGCCACAAGATCGAGGTGGTGCAGAAGGACGACGCCGGCGATCCGACCAAGGCGGTCAGCGCCGCCAAGGACCTGATCGGCCAGGGCTACCACATCCTGGCCGGGTCCACCGCCTCCGGCGTCGCGCTCCAGGTGGCGCCGCTGGCCGCGCAGAACAAGGTGCTGTTCGTCTCCGGTCCGGCCGCCACCGACGGCGTCACCGGCATCAACAAGTACACCTTCCGGTCCGGGCGGCAGACGTACCAGGACATCGCGACCGCGGCGACCTTCATCGGCGACCTGACCGGCAAGCACGTCACGGTGCTGGCCCAGGACAGCGCGTTCGGCCAGGCCAACGTCGCGGCGGTGAAGGCGGTGCTGGGCGCGAAGGGCGCCAAGGTCGACGCGGTGCTGGCCCCGCCGAGCGCCACCGACCTGACGCCGTTCGCCACCCAGGCCAAGGACGCCAAGCCGGACCTGCTGTTCGTGGCCTGGGCCGGCACCACCGCGCAGGCGCTGTGGACGGCGCTGTCGCAGCAGGGCGTGCTGGACGCCACGGCGACGGTCACCGGCCTGGACGTGCGCGCCTCCTACCCGGTGTTCGCCTCGACCGGCGGCAAGGTGTACTTCCTGGCGCACTACGTGCCCGGCGGCACGAGCAACGACGCCGCCAAGGCGCTCGACGCGTACCTGGGCAAGAAGAGCGAGCAGGCCGACCTGTTCAGCCCGGACGGGTTCACCGCCGCCCAGATGATCGTGCACGCCGCCGAGAACGGCGACGGCGACGTCGACGCCATGGTGAAGAACCTCGAGGGCTGGTCCTTCGGCGGCGTCAAGGGCGCCTACACGGTCCGCGCCGCCGACCACGCCCTGCTGCAGCCGATGTTCCAGGCCAAGCTGGACGGCACCACGCCGACCGTGGTGAAGACGCTCGACCCGAACGACGTCGCGCCGCCGGCCAAGAGCTTCCCGGCGAGCTGACGATGGCCGGCGAACCCACCCCCGACGTCCTGGCCCTGACCGGCCTGTCCTGGTCCGTCGGCGGCTCGGCGATCCTGTCCGGCGTGGATCTCACGGTCGGCGAGGGCGAGTTCGTCGCGGTGATCGGACCCAACGGCGCGGGCAAGACCTCGCTGTTCAACCTGATCAGCGGTCTGACCCGCGCCACTGGAATTCATCGTGGCCGCGTCGCCGTCGACGGCGCCGACATCACCACCGAGGCCCCGCACCGGCGGGCCCGCCGCGGGATCGGGCGGACGTTCCAGTCCTCCAGCGTGTTCCCGACCATGACCGTCGCCGAACACGTGGCACTGGCCGCCCGGGTCGGCCGCGTCAAGGAGTCCGACGCGCTGGACCGTGTGCGGCTGGCGGAGAAGGCCGGGGCCCTGGCCGCCGACCTGTCGCACGGCGACAAGCGGAAGCTGGAGCTGGCGATGCTGCTGGCCTCCGGTGCCGGACGCCTGTTGCTGCTCGACGAGCCGATGGCCGGCGTCGCCTCCGGCGACGTGCCCGGGCTGGTCGAGGTGATCCGCTCGCTGCACCGGGACGAGGGCCGCACGGTCCTGATGGTCGAGCACCACATGGAAGTGCTGCTCGGCCTCGCCGACCGCGTCGCGGTGATGCACCACGGTTCCCTGCTCGCGATCGACACCCCGGAGCGGATCATGGCCGACGCGCGCGTGCAGGAGGCTTACGTGGGGGAGGCCCTGTGATCCTCGAACTCGACGACGTCCGCGTCACGCTCGGCGGATCGCAGATCCTGCAGGGCGTCTCCTTCACCGTCGCCCGGGCCGGCGTCACGGCGCTGCTGGGCCGCAACGGCGTCGGCAAGACGACGACGGTCAAGGCCGTCCTCGGCCTGGTGCCGCGCACCGGCGCGATCCGCTTCGACGGTGAGGGCCTGCACCGGCTCCGCACCCACGAGATCGTCCGCCGCGGTATCGGCTACGCCCCGGAGGACCGCGGCGTCTTCGCGAAGCTGACGGTCACCGAGAACCTGGCACTGGCCGAGCGCCGCGGCGCGGGCCACGCCTACGACCTGGTGTACGAGCTCTTCCCCGAGCTGAAGACGCGCGGCGCCCAGGCAGCCGGCACCCTCTCCGGCGGCCAGCAGCAGATGGTCGCGATCGCGCGCACGCTCCTCAACGACAACCGGCTGATCGTGGTCGACGAACCGACCAAGGGCCTGGCCCCGAAGGTGGTGACGGAAGTGGCCGAGGTCCTGGAACGGGCCGCCGAACGCGTGCCGATGCTGCTCGTCGAGCAGAACCTGGCCCTGGTCCGGCGGCTGGCCGGCGACGGTGTGGTGCTGGCCGCCGGGCAGGTGGTGCACCGCGGACCGGTGCGGGATCTGTTGGCGGACACCGAGCTGACGCAGAAGCTGCTGGGAGTTGGGAAGGCGGCATGAGCACCCTGATCCTCCTGGCCCTCACCGGCCTCGGCCTCGGAGCCCTCTACTTCCTCATCGCCTCCGGCCTCTCCCTCATCTTCGGCCTGATGGACGTCCTCAACTTCGCCCACGGCGCCCTGGTCACCGCCGGCGCCTACGCCGCCTGGCGGCTGACCGGCCACCTGCCCTTCGTCCTCGCCGTCGCCGTGGCCGTCGCGGTCGGCGCGGCGCTGGCGGCGGCCATCGAGACGGTCCTGATCAGGCCCCTGTACTCGCGCCCCAAGGACCAGATCCTGGTCACCGTCGGCCTCGGCCTCGCGCTGCCCGCCCTCGTCCAGGGCATCTGGGGCGCCGACGCCCGGCAGCTCAAGGCGCCCCGGCAGCTCACCGGGACCGTCGGCCTGCTCGGTGCGAACATCCCCACCGACCGCTTCGTGCTGATCGCCGCCGCGCTCGTGGTCCTGGCCGGGCTCAAGCTCTTCCTCGCCAGGACCCGCTACGGCCTCGTGGTCCGGGCCGGCGTCGAGGACCGCGCCATGGTCACCGCGCTCGGCGTCGACGTCCGCAGGGCCTTCACCCTGGTCTTCGCCATCGGCGGCGCGCTCGCGGGCCTGGCCGGGGCGCTCGGCGGCCTCTACTTCGGCAGCGTCTCGCCGAACCAGGGCACCTCGCTGCTCGTCTTCGGTTTCGTGGTCGTCGTCATCGGCGGGCTGGGCCGCACCGACGGCGTCGCCCTGGCCGCGGCCGCCGTCGGGCTGATCCAGCAGTTCACCAACTACTACGCCGCCTCCGGCCTCGGCGACCTCGCCGTGGTCGCCATCCTCGCCGTGGTGCTGCTCGCGCGCGGCAACCGCGAGGGCTTCGAGCGGCTCGTCCGGAGGACCGCGTGAAGTCGTACGCCAAGCCCCTCATCCCCATCGCGGTCCTCGCGGTCCTGCTCAGCCTGCCCTACTCCACGCTGCGGATCCCCGGCGTCCTCGACGGCGCGGTCAACACCCCCGGTTCCCTGCAACTGCTGGCGTTGTGCCTGCTGTTCGCCGGCCTGGCCGTCGGCTACGACCTGCTGTTCGGCCGCCTCGGCCTGATGTCGTTCGGGCACGCGCTCTACGTCGCGCTGGGCGCGTACGGGGCCGAGCTCGCGATGAAGAACATGCACCTGCCCCTGGCGGCCGCCGCGGTGCTGGCCGTCGCGATCGGCGCCGGGGTGGCGGCCGTGCTCGGCGTGATTTCCCTGAAAGGTGTCGGAAAGCTGGGCACCGTCGGGTTCGCGATGGTCACCCTGGCGTTCGCGCAGGCCGGCTCGATCCTGGTCGGCCGCGATCCGAAGACCACCGGCGGCGAGGAGGGACTGCCGCTGAGCACTGAGAAGGTCCCCGCGGCCTTCGTCGGCGTGGTCAACACGGTCAACCTCTACTGGCTGGCGCTCGCCTACCTGGTTCTGGTCTGCGCGGTGGTGTGGGCGCTGGTCGCCAGCCCTGTCGGCCGGGCCTGGCAGGCGGTGCGCGACAACGAGCGGCGCGCCGAGGTGCTCGGCCTGAACCCGTTCCGCTACCAGCTGGGCGCGTTCGTCCTGGCCGGGACCCTCGGCGCGGCCGGCGGCGTGGTGCACCTGCTGGTCACCGCCGGCGCCACCCCCGAGACCACGACCACCGACTTCACCCTCGCGCTGCTGGTGATGGTGGTCCTCGGCGGTTCCGGCACGCGGTGGGGGCCGGTTCTCGGCGGTGTGCTCTACACCCTGCTCGACCATCGCCTCGGCGCCCTCGCCACCTCGGACTCGATCGCGAACCTGCCCGCGGTGCTGCGGGTTCCGCTGTCCCAGCCGCTGGTCCTGCTCGGCACGCTGTTCGTGGCCGTGGTCTACGCCGTGCCCGGCGGGCTGGCCGCGCTGCCCCGGCGGCTAGGCGGCGGGGGCGGCCGACGTCCCCGACGAGAGCGAGGCGAACAGCACCGGCTCGGCGTGGTCGAGGGCGAGGCGCACCGCGCCCACGCCGACCGCGTCGCCCCCGAGCTCTGACACCCGCACGTCCGGCGGGTACAGGCAGACCTCACCGAGCAGGGCCCTGATCGGCTCGGTGAGGCGCTCGCCGGTCTGGGCCAGGCTGCCGCCGATCACCACCAGGTCCGGGTCCAGCGGCGTCACCAGGCTGACCAGGCCCTCGGCCAGGCCGCGGGCGAACGCCTCGAACGCCGCGGCCGCCTTGTCGTCGCCGTCGGCCGCCCGCTCCATCGCGAACAGCGCGGCCTGCGACGGCGCCCGCAGCTCGCCCGGGTCGACCGCCATCGCGTAGTCCATGACGTGCTGGAACGCCACCCACCGGCTGTTCGGGTGCCCGCCGAGCTCGCCGGCCGCGGCGTGCGAGCCGCGGTAGGGCACGCCGCCGAACAGCAGGCCCAGGCCGATGCGGCGGCCGGTGTGCAGGTACATCACGTTGTCGTGCCCGGTGGCCGCGCCCCGCCAGTGCTCGGCCAGCACCGCCAGCCGCATGTCGTTCTCGACCACCACCGGTGCGGTCAGCCGGGCCGTCAGCTCGGCCTGCAGGGCGATGCCCGACCAGTCCGTGAGCGCGACGCTCTTCAGGACCCCGCCGGCCTTGTCGATCACACCGGTGGTGCCGACGCCGACGGTCGCGAGCCGGTCCGCGGGGACCCCGGCCTCGTCGGCCGCGCGCTCCAGGACCCGCACGACCGCCGCCAGCCGGTCCGCGGACGGCAGATCCGGGCTCAGGTGCTCCATCGCGCGCGCGGTGACGGTCCCGTCCAGGTCGGCGACCAGCGCGGTGACGCCGGAACCGCCGATGGCGACGCCCGCGACGTGGGCCGCCGCCGCCCGGAACGCGTAGCGGCGCGCGGGCCGGCCGCGCTGGCCGCCGGCGACGGCCTCGGCCTCCACCACCCAGCCGTTGCGCAGCAGGGACTCCATGATGACCTCGGTGGTGGCCCGGGACAGCTGGGCCTCGCGGGCCACCTCGGCCAGGGTCGGCGTGCCGGCCGTCCGCAGCGCGCGCAGCACCGCCACCTCGTTCAGGCTCCGCAGGAAGCTGCCGTCGCCACTGGTCCGTCGCATGGCCGTCATCTTAGGGCGGTCGAGGCGGTGAGCGCGATCATTTATCCCAGCCGCTGTCTTAAAGATGACCGGTATCTCCCGATAGCGGATCACGGGATGATCTCGGAACGGTGGCTTTTTCGCGTCTCGTGCGTGCCGCTGCTCGATTAACCCTGGTCTCAAGCAAAAACGGCGCGTAGTGTCCCGGCTCACGGGGAGTGCCGCCCGGGTCGGGCGCTTTCTCATCAGAGCTCTGACAATGTAAGGAGACGTGGATGTTCCGGAAGGTGTTGGTTGTCGCCGGCGCCGGGGCTCTCGCCCTGGCCGCGACCGGCTGTTCGTCCTCGAAGTCCTCCTCGTCCTCCTCGGCCGGCAAGACCGAGTCCGGGCCGGTCACCCTGACCTACGGGATCTGGGACGCCAAGCAGAAGCCGGCCATGCAGCAGATGGCCGACGCCTTCCACGCCGCGCACCCGAACATCACCGTCGACGTCCAGGTCACCCCGAACGCCGACTACTGGACCAAGCTGCAGACCGCGGCCGCCTCGGGCACCGCCCCGGACGTGTTCTGGATGAGCACCACCCGCATCGGCCTGTACGCGGGCCAGAAGCAGCTGATGCCGCTGTCGGACAAGCCGGGCTTCGACAACAGCCCGTTCCCGAAGTCCCTGAACGACGTCTACACGCTGGACGGCAAGCAGTACGGCATGCCGAAGGACTTCGACACCGTCGGTCTCTTCTACAACAAGAAGCTCTTCGACGCCGCCGGGGTGAAGTATCCGGACGCCACCTGGACGTGGCAGAACGTCATCGACGCCGCCCAGAAGCTGAACGACCCCGGCAAGGGCGTGTGGGGCATCGCCTCCCCGGACTGGACCCAGGAGAACCTGTTCAACACCATGCTCCAGGCCGGCGGCTACGCCATCAGCCCGGACCACAAGAAGTCCGGGTTCGACGACCCCAAGAGCATCGCCGGCCTGCAGTACGCGCTGGACTTCGTCACCAAGTACAAGGTCTCCCCGACCGCGCAGCAGATGACCGACACCCAGCCGGACCAGCTCTTCGCCTCCGGCAAGGTCGCGATGTTCACCGACGGTGACTACGACCTGCCGGAGTACAAGGCCGCGGCCGGGCTGGACGCCGACGTGGCGCCGCTGCCGGCCGGCCCGGACGGCAAGCGGGCGACGGTGATCAACGGTCTGGGCAACGTCATCTACGCCAAGACCAAGCACCCCGAGGCCGCCTGGGAGTGGGTGAAGTACCTGGGCACCAAGGAGGCCAACGAGATCCAGGCCAAGACCGGCACCGTGATCCCGGCGTACAACGGGCTGGCCGCGGACTGGGTGGCCGCGACCCCGCAGTACCACCTGCAGGTCTTCATCGACCAGCTGAAGGACGCGGTGCCGTACCCGGTCTCCAAGAACACCGCCGCCTGGAGCAAGCCGATGCAGGACACCCTGGACCAGATCTGGGGCGGCAAGATCGACCTGCAGACCGGCGCCAAGCAGATCGCGGACCAGATGAACGCCGCGCTGGCCAAGGAGTAGCGCGTGTCCGCCATCGAATCCCGCCCCGCCGCCGCCGGTTCGCCGGCGGCGGCCGGGGCCGCCGGCCGGGCGGAGGCGGCCGGCCCGCGTGGACGCCGGCGCGGCCGGCTCAACCGGGCCCGCCTGAGCGAGTGGGCGTGGGGCTACGTCATGATCGCGCCCCTCTTCGTGGGCCTCGCCCTGTTCTACCTGTGGCCCATCGTCCAGTCCGCCTACTTCAGCTTCACGGAGTGGGGCGCCTTCGGGGGCCAGGAGTGGGTCGGCTTCAAGAACTACAGCAACTTCCTGTCCGACCCGCAGCTGCCGCGTGCGACCTGGAACACGGTCAAGTACGCGCTCATCATCCTGGCCGGCATCCCGCTCTCGATCGTGTTCGCGGCGCTGCTGAACCAGGTGCACGGCAAGTACGCGAGCCTGTACCGGATCCTGTACTTCCTGCCGGTGGTCAGCATGCCGGCCGCGGTCGCGATGGTCTGGCGCTGGCTCTACAACGGCGACTACGGGCTCATCAACTACCTGCTGTCGCTGGTCGGGATCCACGGCCCGCACTGGGTGTCCGACGCCCGGTACACGGTCTGGGCCCTGGGCGTGGTCGGCATCTGGAGTTCGCTCGGGTACAACATGATCATCTTCGCCGCCGGGCTGAAGAACATCCCGCGCCAGTACTACGAGGCCTCGGCCCTCGACGGCGCCGGCCGGGTCCGGCAGTTCTTCTCGATCACGCTGCCGCTGCTCAGCCCCAGCATCTTCTTCGTCTCGGTGCTGTCGGTGATCGCCGGCCTGCAGATGTTCGACCTGGTGCTGATGATGCTCGGCAAGGCCAACCCGGCCCTGGCCGACAGCAAGACCATCGCGTACCTCTTCTACGAGGACGCCTTCCTCACCAACAACCAGGGCCTGGCCGCGGCCATCGCGGTCGTGCTCACGCTGGTGCTGCTGGCTCTGACCGCGATCCAGTTCCGGCTGCAGAAGAGGTGGGTCCACTATGGGTAGGACTCTGATCCGGCAGAAGCTGTGGCCGGTGCACGTGATCCTGGCCGTGGGCGCGGCGGCGATGGTGACGCCGTTCCTGTGGCAGGCGATCACCTCGTTGCAGAGCACGGGCGAGAGCACCAGCGTCCCGCCGCACTTCCTGCCCTCGTGGCAGTGGGGCAACTACAGCAAGGTCTTCCAGGACACGCCGTTCGCGGAGCAGTTCTGGAACTCGGTGGTCCAGACCGTCGTCCGGGTGCTGGCGCAGGTGCTGTTCTGCTCGATGGCCGCCTATGCCTTCGCCCGCCTGAAGTTCCCGGGCCGCAACGCACTGTTCCTGCTCATGCTCGCGGTCCTGATGGTGCCCAGCCAGGTGTACCTGCTGCCGCAGTACCAGCTGGTGCAGAACATGGGCCTGCTGAACACCCTCGGCGGCGTGGTGCTGCCCGGCCTGTTCAGCGCCTTCGGCACCTTCATGCTCCGGCAGTTCTTCCTGGGCCTGCCGGACGAGGTCGAGGAGGCCGCCCGCCTGGACGGCGCCGGAACCTTCCGGATCTTCTGGTCGGTGATGCTGCCGCTGGCCAAGCCCGGCCTGATCTCGATGGGCGTGCTGACCGTGCTGTGGTCCTGGAACGACCTGCTGTGGCCGCTGGTGGTCGTGAACGACGACACCAAGATGCCGCTGACCGTGGGTCTGTCCACGCTGCAGGGCGAGCACCTGACCGAGTACCCGCTGCTGATGGCCGGCTCGCTGCTGGCCAGCCTGCCGATGATCCTGCTCTTCCTGGCCGCACAGCGCCGCATCACGGAGGGCATCGCCCTCACCGGTACCAAGTAAGAAAGGCACGTGCACCACATGGTGGACAACCTGCGCTTCGGCGTGATCGGCCTGGGCCTGCGCACGTCGCTGGCCGTGGCGGCGCACCAGCCCGCCCGCGGCTTCGAGGTCGCAGTGCTCTGCGACACCGATCCCGCGGCCCTCGTGCGCGCGGCCGAGCGGATCGGCGTGCCCGGCATCGACACCTGCGGCGACTATCGCAAGCTGCTGGAACGCTCCGACATCGACGCCGTGGTCGTCATGACGCCGGACGACACGCACGAGGCGATCGCCATCGACTGCCTGCGCGCCGGCAAGGCGGTGTACCTGGAGAAGCCGATCGCCATCACCATCGAGAGCTGTGACGCGATCCTGCGCGCGGCGTACGAGACCGGCACCCGGCTGTACGTCGGCCACAACATGCGGCACATGGGCGTGGTGCGCCGGATGCGCGACATCATCGCGCGCGGGGACATCGGCGCGCCGAAGACGGTGTGGGTCCGCCACTTCGTGTCCTACGGCGGCGACTACTACTTCAAGGACTGGCACGCCGAGCGCGACCGCACCACCGGCCTGCTGCTCCAGAAGGGCGCCCACGACCTGGACGTCGTGCACTGGCTCGCGGGCGGGTACACCGAGCGGGTCAGCGCGTTCGGCGACCTGATGGTCTACGGTGACCTGCCGCGGCGCGAGGAGGGGACGCCACGGCCGGCGGGCTGGCTGAAGGAGTTCGACTGGCCGCCGACCGCCCGCCGCGACCTCAACCACCGGGTCGAGGTCGAAGACGTGTCGGTGATGAACATGCGGCTGGACAACGGCGTCATCGCCGCGTACCAGCAGTGCCACTTCGCGCCGGACTACTTCCGCAACTACACGGTGATCGGCACCGAGGGCCGGCTGGAGAACTTCGGCGACGGTCCGGGGGACGTCGTGAAGGTCTGGAACAGCGGTCCGACCGGCTACCGCGGGGACGCCGACATCGCCTACCGGGTGCCGGACGCCGCGGGCAGCCACGGCGGTGCGGACGGGTCGATCATGGCCGAGTTCGCGCGCTTCGTGCGCGAAGGCGGCGCCACCGACACCTCACCGGTGGCCGCGCGGATGAGCGTGGCCGCGGGCTACATGGCCACGCTGTCGCTGCGCGACGGCGGCACGCCGCTGGACGTGCCGCCGCTGGATCCGGAGCTGGCCGGGTACTTCGACCGGGGGCAGGTGCGCTGAGGGCGTCCGCACCGGACCGGGGCTCGAAGCCCCGGTCCTCCTTCCGGCCGACATCAGGGCGCTCGGCTACAGCAGCGCCCTGACCGCCTCGGCGACCGCGGTGACCCCGCGGTCGCCGAGCAGAATCGAATAGTGGTTGGTGCCGGCGACGTACCGCACGTCGATCCCGGCGTCCTCAAGCTTGGCCGCCGCCACGACCTCGGGGGAGTAGAGCCCGACGGGCTCGTTGAGCAGGCCGCGCTCGGCGTGCAGGAACACGGCGCGCCCCGGCAGGCGGTGGATCGCGCCGACCACCTCGGGGTTCCGCAGCTCGTCGGCGGCGTCGTCCCGCACCGCCTCCAGGACGCAGGCCGACCGCACCTCCGGCTCCGTGCCGATGATGTCGCGGGCCTGATACGCCTCCACCGCCGGGGAGTACACGTCCACCAGCGAGGGGTGACCGCGCCACGGTGCGAGGAACTCCTCCCGGCTCGCGTAGGTGGTGCGCAGTTTGGCCATCGCGGGTCCGAGCAGGTTGTCGAGCAGCGCGTCCAGGTCCGTGTCCGGGGGCAGCGGAAAGCCCAGGCCGCCGTCGACCAGCACCGTGCCGCCGAATCTCTCCGGGTGCCGCACGGCGGCCACCGCGGCCACCCAGCCGCCCATCGAATGGCCGAGCAGCGTCGCCCGCTCCACGCCGAGGTGGTCGAGCGTGCGGACCAGGTCGTCGGCGTGGGCGGCGATGCTGTAGGGGCCGCCGACGTCGCGCGAGCGGCCGCGGCCGCGCAGGTCGGGGGCCACGAAGTCGACCTCCGGCAGCGCTTCGGCCAGCGGGGCCCAGGCCAGGCCGTTGGCGGTGATGCCGTGCGCGGCGATCACGGTCGGTGCCGCGACGGTCGCCGGACCGCCCCAACGGGTCACCGCATACGAACCCGCACCCAGCGGAAACCCGATTTCCACGCTCTGTCGCATCCCGTCAGGCTCGCGGCTGGAGGCCGGCTTGGCAATGGGGCGCGGGCCCACAATCGGCGCGTCCAGTGTGGAGCGGGGATCTGTTAGACTGAATCCGCAACAACACGACGCGGGGTGGAGCAGCTCGGTAGCTCGCTGGGCTCATAACCCAGAGGTCGCAGGTTCAAATCCTGTCCCCGCTACCAACGAGGCCCCTCAGTTCTCTGAGGGGCCTCGACTTCTCTCCAGGAGCTCCGATGGCGCGTGAACCCGAAGCCCCGATGGGCGTGGTGTCGGCGCTCGTGCGTTCGGCCTTCCTCGTCGACGCCACCTACGAACAGGTCGCCCGCAAGCACCAGCTCACCTCCCAGCAGGGGCAGCTCCTCTGCGTGCTGATGGGGCGGTCCGACGAGGGCTACGGCATGGGGGAGCTGGTCCGGGTCTTGGGCCTGGCCAAATCCAGCCTCACCGGCCTGGTCGACCGCTCCCTGCGCCGCGGCCTGGTCCGTCGCGAGTCCGACGCCGCCGACGGCCGTGCCGTCCGCGTCTTCCTCACCGAGGAGGGCGAGAAGGTGGCCGGCGAGTTCTACGATGAGACCGTGGCGGCGGTGGCCGACCTCACGACCATGCTGTCCGTCCAGGACCAGGCGCGGCTGACCGACCTGCTCGGCCGGCTGGTGCTGGAGAACCACGTGCCGGCGGTCTTCGAGGACGAGACGTGCCTCAAGGCCGCCGAGGAAGCGCTGTGACACGCCGCCGCGTGGAGTAATCACCGCTCGGCGGGCGGGCCGGATGGTTCCGTGGGCCGGTGTCCGAGACCTCCCCCGCGTCCGTGGTCCCCGACGACGCCCCGGGTCTGGGCGAACACGCAGACGGCCCGGACCGGCTGGTGGCCCTGTCCGACGGGATCTTCGCGATCGCCATGACCATCCTGGTGCTGAACATCTCCGTGCCGTCCGGCCTGGGCCGGGCGGACTTCCGGCACGCGTTGCACGACACCTGGTCCCAGCTCGGCGCCTACGCCCTCAGCTTCGCCGTCATCGGCGGCCGCTGGCGTGACCACCGGCGCGTCTTCCAGCTGATCGGCCGCACCGACGGCACCGTGGTGCACCTGTGCCTGGCGCTGCTGGGCGCGGTCGCCCTGCTGCCGTTCCCGACCGCGCTGGTGGCGGACTACGGAGGCAGCGAACCGCTGGCCGTGACCTACTACGCGGTCGTCGTCGGTGCCATCAACCTGCTGCTCCTGGCGTTGTTCTTGAGGGCCTGGCGCCGTCCCGCGCTGCAGGCCCGCCCCATCCCGGAGCGGCTCGCCCGGGGCACGATCGTCGACTTCGGGGCGGCCTCGCTGATCGCCGTGGCCGCCATCGTCGTCGCCTTCGCCGTGTCGCCCGGCGCCGGCCTGCTGACCTGGCTGGCCGCGTTCCCCGCCGGCGTCGCGGCCCGCCGCCTGCGCGGGGAGGACGCGTTCAGCGACTGAACAGCTCCTGGAAGTGGCCGAGCATCATGCCCGCGCCCTTCATCCGGACCACGGTCTCCACCGGGACCTGGAACGCGACCCCCAGCTCGTTCGGGAACTGTCCGACGCCGGCCGCCGGGCCCAACGGGAGCAGGATCACCTTGACCGGGATCGGCGCGTAGACGGCCGCCGGCTCGGCGCCCTCGGCGTGGGCCAGGATGTTCGCCGCGACCACCTCGGCGTGGCGCATGGCCATGCCGGCCATCTTGGTCTCGGCGACGTCGGTGATGTCGCCGAGGGCGTAGACGGTGTCGTGACCCTCGACGGTCAGGCGGTCGGTGACCTTCACCTGGCCGAGGGCGTTGCGGGGCACCGCGCCGTCCAGCCAGTCGGTGTGGATGCGCGAACCGTGCGCGCGGAACCAGATGTCCGCGGTGAGCTCGGCACCGTCCTGGTCCACGACCGTGAACTCCTCGGCGATGCCCGGGGCCGGCGCGGGCCCTTCCTTCAGCGCGGTGCCCAGGCGCAGCTCGACACCGATCTCGTCGAGCTGGCGGTGCAGATCGGCGACCACCTCGGGGAGGAAGCCGGGCAGCAGGCCCGGTGACGGGTCGACGAGCGTCACGCGCTTGCCGGGCCACTCGGCCTTGATCTCCCCGGCCAGTTCCAGGCCGACCGGCCCGGCACCGAGGATCAGGACGCGGTCCGCGCCGGCCAGTTCCCGATGGGCGCCGTGCAGGGCGGACAGCGCCTCGCCGGCGTCGTCGGTGTGCATCTTCGCCGGGAACGTGTACGACGAGCCCGACGCCAAGACCACATAGTCGGCCTCGACGCGGTCGCCGGAGGCCAGCGTGACGCCCTGCGCGTCGACCCCGACCGCGCGGTCGCGGACCACGGTGCCGTTCTTCAGCAGCGTGTCGAACGGGAAGAAGATGTTCTCCGCCCAGTCCGGCCGGACCAGCGCCCGCAGTGCGGCGGCACTGTGCACGAAGGCGTCCTTCGGATCGATCAGGGTCACCTCAAGCTCGACGTCGAGCGCCTTGGCGACGCTCGCGCCGCCGTATCCGCCGCCGACGACCGCGACCTTCTTGCGCATGTCAACCGCCCCTCGCTCCGGGATGCCCGGTGGTTCGTGAAACGAACAAATAAGTTCGTGTCGCGAACCATAGTCGGGCCCGCATGCGGTTCGCAACACGAACCATCCGTCGTGGCCAGGGCTGGATTCCGTACCCTAAGTGCAGGCCGGTAGCGCTCCGGTGGGGTTAACCCCACCTGCGGGACACATGGTGGCTCCGTGGCGGCGGCTCGGCTGCGCCTGGCAGCCTGGAACGCGTCGATCGACACCGACCTTGCCCGCGTAAGCCACCTGAGGGGAAACACCATGACAACGGCAGCACAGGCCGCGGTCACCCACCGCACCGTCGGCACCGCCGCCCGCGCCCAGGCCGTGTCCAAGCTCTACGGCCACGGCGAGACCGCGGTCACCGCCCTGGACGGCGTCGACGTCGACATCGAACGCGGCCGGTTCACGGCGATCATGGGGCCCTCGGGCTCCGGCAAGTCCACGCTCATGCACTGCCTGGCCGGCCTGGACGCGGTGAGCAGCGGCAAGATCTGGATCTACGGCCGCGACGGCGCGGCCAGCGAGCTGACCGCGATGAAGGACAAGGAGCTGACGAACCTGCGCCGGGACCGGATCGGGTTCATCTTCCAGTCCTTCAACCTGCTGCCGACGCTGAACGCGGCGGAGAACATCACGCTGCCGATGGACATCGCCGGCCGCAAGCCGAACAAGGCCTGGCTGGACCGCGTCATCGGCACCGTCGGCCTGGAGTCCCGGCTCAAGCACCGGCCCAGCGAGCTGTCCGGCGGCCAGCAGCAGCGCGTCGCGGTGGCCCGCGCCCTGGCCGGCCAGCCGGAGATCATCTTCGGCGACGAGCCCACCGGCAACCTGGACTCCCGCAGCGGCGCCGAGGTGCTCGGCTTCCTGCGCCGCTCGGTCGACGAGCTGGGCCAGACCTTCGTCATGGTCACCCACGACCCGTCCGCCGCCGCCTACGCCGACCGCGTGCTGTTCCTGGCCGACGGCCGGATCGTGGACGACATGGCGAGCCCGAACGCCGACAAGGTCCTGGACCGGATGCGGCAGTTCGACACCCACGGCCACAACCAGCGCGGCGACGCCGCCGCCCAGCGCTGAAGACCGCGGGGGGACAGAGATCATGCTCAAGGCATCCCGGCGCAACTTCTTCGCGCACAAGGGACGGCTCTCGCTGTCGCTGATAGCCGTGCTGCTCAGCGTCGCCTTCGTCACCGGCACGCTGATGTTCACCTCGACCATCACCAAGACCTTCGACCGGCTGTTCGCGACCACCGCCTCGGACGTCGCGGTCACGCCGAAGACCGACAAGGACGCGCTGCCCGGCGCGCCGCAGAAGACCGTCTCGGCCTCGGTGCTCGACACGGTGAAGTCCCTGCCCGGTGTGCAGGCCGCCTACGGCGACGTCAGCACCGAGCGCCTGGCCGTGGTCGGCCCGGACAACAAGGCGATCTCCAACGCCACCGGCGGTCCGACCATCGGCGGCAACTGGTACGTCACGCCGCACCCGGCCGTGAACCTCACCTCCGGACGCCCGCCGGCCGGCCCCGGTGACGTCGTCGTCGACGCCGACACCGCGAACAAGAAGCACCTCGCGATCGGCTCGCAGCTGCGGATCGTCACCGACACCCAGGCCGGCAGCTTCCCGGTCACCGTCTCGGGCATCGCGACCTTCCGCACCACGAACCCCGGCGCGACGCTCTTCTTCTTCGACACCGACACCGCGCAGACCAAGCTGCTCGGCAAGCCGGGCGTGTTCACCGGCGTGAACCTGGACGCCGCGCCCGGCACCGCCGACGACACGCTCAAGGCCGAGGTGGCCGGGAAGCTCGGTGCCGGCTACGACGTCAAGACCCGGGCCGAGCAGGAGGCCGACGGCCGCAACAGCGTGGGCTTCATCGGCTTCATGAAGTACGTGATGCTCGGCTTCGCCGGGATCTCCCTGCTGGTCGGCGCCTTCCTGATCATCAACACCTTCCAGATGCTGGTGGCGCAGCGCACCCGCGAGCTGGGCCTGCTGCGGGCGCTCGGCGCCAGCCGCCGGCAGATCAACCGCTCGGTCCGGTTCGAGGCGCTGCTGCTCGGCGTCATCGGCGCCACCCTCGGCATCGCGACCGGCGCCGGCCTGGCCTACGGCCTGATCGCGCTGATGAACAAGGCGGGCATGAACCTGGACGCCTCCGACATGGAGGTGACCGTCCCGTCGGTGGTCGCCGGCTACGCGGTCGGCGTCCTGGTCACCCTGCTCGCGTCCTGGATCCCGGCCCGGCGCGCGGGGCGCATCACGCCGATGGCGGCGCTGCGGGACGCCGGCACCCCCGGCGACCGCCGGGCCTCCCGGATCCGCAACCTGGTCGGCCTGGTGGTCCTGGCCGGCGGGGGCGCGGCCCTGGCCGGCGGCGCGGCGGCGGGAGCCAACGGCAGCGGCGGCTCGCTGCTGGGCCTGGGCGTGCTGATCTCGCTGATCGGCGCCGTCCTGCTCGGCCCGTTCCTGGCCGGCGGGGTGATCCGGGTGCTCGGCGCCTGGCTGCCGGCGGTGTTCGGCTCGGTCGGGACGATGGCGCAGCGCAACGCGCTGCGCAACCCGCGCCGCACCGGCGCCACCGCCGCCGCCCTGATGATCGGGCTGTCGCTGGTGTCCGGGATGGCCGTGGTCGGCAACTCGCTGGTGACCTCGGCCACCTCGGAGATGGACAAGACCGTCGGCGCGGACTACATCATCGTCGCCAACGGGGGTCTGGAGATCACCCCCGAGGCGCTGGCGAAGACCCGGGCCACCCCCGGCCTGGCCCACGTCACCGAGAACAAGTTCCTGAACGCCTCGGTGTCCGGGAAGGCCGGCGACGACAAGATGACGATCTCGGCGTCGTCCTCGACGATGGTCCAGGACTTCAACGTCCGCACCACGTCCGGTTCGCTGAACGACGTCTTCACCAAGAGCGGCATCGCGCTGCCGGAGGCGGAGGCGAAGGCCCGGAACATGGCCGTCGGTTCGGTGGCGACCGTCTCCTTCCAGGGCGGCACCGGCCCGGTCCAGCTGCCGGTGCTGGCGATCCTGCGCGACGACACGGTGTTCAACCACGGCGACGGCTACGTTTCCCTGGACACCTTGAACAAGTCGGTGCCCGCCGACAAGCAGCCCGCCGTCGACCTGGTCTTCGCCAAGGCCGACAAGGGCAAGCAGGACCAGACCTACCAGGCGCTGAAGGACGGGCTCGCCCCGTTCCCGCAGCTGACGGTGAAGAGCCAGACCGACTACAAGCAGCTGATCCACGACCAGGTCTCCGGCGTCCTGAACATGGTCTACGGCCTGCTCGGCCTGGCGATCGTGGTCGCGATCCTGGGCGTGGTCAACACGCTGGCGCTGTCGGTGGTGGAGCGGACGCGGGAGATCGGCCTGACCCGCGCCATCGGGATGAGCCGCCGCAAGACCCGGCGGATGATCCGGCTGGAGTCCGTGGTGATCGCGCTGTTCGGCGCGACCCTCGGGGTCGGGCTGGGCCTGGCCTGGGGTGTCGCCGCGCAGAAGGTGCTCTCCGGCATCGGGATCAGCACCCTGGCCATCCCGGTGGGCACCATCGTGGCGGTGTTCCTCGGGGCCGCGGTGGTCGGCCTGCTGGCCGCGCTGGCGCCCGCCTTCCGGGCCTCGCGAATGAACGTGCTGCGGGCGATCGCCGCCGACGGCTGACCGGCCCCGGCCCCGCCCCGGCCCGGCCAAGCGGTCCGTGACTCGGGGGTGCCGGGGGACATCGGGGGACAGCGGTGCGGTTCCGCTTCGGCGGGACCGCACCGTCGTTCGTGCGCGTAGTCTGGCAGGTCTCGAAGACGGGGAGGACGTGGGGGAGATGCTCAGACTGGCCGAGGTGACCCGGGAGAACTTCGACGCGGCGGTGGCCGTGCAGGTCCGCCCGGACCAGGAACACCTGGTCGCGCCGGTGATGAAGTCGCTGGCGCAGGCCTACGTCTTCGGCGACCTGGCCTGGCCCAGAGTGATCCTGGACGGCGACCGGGTGGTCGGCTTCCTGATGGCGTTCCTGGACATCGCGTGGGAGGACGATTCCGGGAAGACCGCGCCGGACGACCTGCGCTCCGGCCTGTGGCGTCTGAACATCGCGGAGGGCGAGCAAGCCCGGGGTCACGGCCGCTTCGCCGTGGAGCAGGTCGCCGCCGAGATCCGCCGCCGCGGCGGCGACCGGCTGTACGTCAGCTGGCATCCCGGCGACGATGGTCCGGAGAAGTTCTACTTGCGCCTCGGATTCCGCCTCACCGGCGAGACCACCGGCGGTCAGGCCGTCGGGGTGCTCGATCTCCGCTGATCCGGCGAGAACGGGTCTGAGCGGGGCCGGGCCGCGATCACCGAGGGTGTAACGACCGACCACCCATGGCCAAGGTGTACAGCCGATCCGCGAATAGGTGCCATTCCGTCATCGGCGAACCTCTCAAAGCCCCGCCCGCGCGGCGGTAGCCTGGCAGGCGTGACGAAAGAACCGTCAGCCGACAGCGTCGTCGGCTGCCCTGCAGGCCGTACGTCCGACTCCGCCGACTTCGGGAGCGAAACGGTCACCAGCCACCACTTCGGCGAGGAGGGGGCGAAGCTGACCTACGGCTCGTACCTCCGGCTGGAGCAGCTGTTGTCCGCCCAGGTCCTGGAATCGGACCCGCCGGCCCACGACGAACTCCTGTTCATCACCATCCACCAGGTGTACGAGCTGTGGTTCAAGCAGCTCCTGCACGAGGTCGACGCCGCCACCGAGGCCATGTTCGCCGGCCGGCTGTGGTGGGCCAAGCACCTGCTCAAGCGGGTGGCGGTGATCGAGGACGTCCTGATCCGGCAGATCGCGGTCCTGGAGACCATGACCCCGCAGGACTTCCTGGTGTTCCGCGAGCTGCTGTCCCCGGCCTCGGGGTTCCAGTCCGCGCAGTTCCGGGAGCTGGAGTTCGCGTCGGGTGCGAAGGATCCGACCTACATCAAGCGCTTCCGCGGCCTGACGGAAGCCGAACAGGAGCGGCTGGCCCGCCGGCTGGAGGCCCCCGGCCTGTGGGATGGCTTCGTGCACGCCGTCTCCTCGTCTGGCCTGTCCGCCGGGACCGAGGAGGAGCTGCTCGCGTCACTGGTCGTGGTCGCCCGCGACCGCGACAAGTACGGCGAGCTGTGGGAGCTGGCCGAGGCGCTGCTCGACCACGACGAGGCGGCGGCGCTGTGGCGCGCGCGGCACGTGACGATGGTGGAGCGGCAGATCGGCACCAAGTCCGGGACCGGCGGTTCCACCGGCGCCCCGTACCTGCGCTCCCGTCTGGGCCTGCACTACTTCCCGCTGCTGTGGGAGCTCCGAAGTTCGCTCTAGACGGTGACTTTTCGGCGCGTCCGTCGGTTCTTTGGATATGACCGCCCGCGCGCCGGCTCCGCCCGACAACTCCACAGGTATCACTGCGAGTCCCACCGCAAACCACTCAGTCACGCAACGGCGCGCGACAGAATAGAGTTCACACGGCCATGCAGAGCACGTATATGGGTGCGACACTGGGCAAGCTCGACCAGGCCAAGGCCGACCTCCTGGGCCAGGCCGCCAAGTCCGGCGCCGACGGCGGCGCGGGTGGCGCCTCGTCCGGGGTGTTGATGCCGGCCCGCGGGGACGGCGCCATGGAGGCGTTCCTCGACGAGTACTACCGCCACGCGGCCCCCGAGGACCTGATCGGCACCTCGCCGAAGGACATCCGCTCCGCCGCCCTGTCCCACGCCGCGCTGGCCGCGTCCCGGCCGCAGGGCACGGCGAAGGTGCGGGTGCACACCCCGAGTGTGGAGACCACCGGCTGGTCCAGCGGGCACACGGTGGTGGAGATCGTCACCGACGACATGCCGTTCCTGGTCGACTCGGTCACCTCCGAGCTGTCCCGCCAGGACCGCGGCATCCACGTGATCATCCACCCGGTGCTGTACGTGCGCCGCGACCTGACCGGGACGCTGCTGGAGATCCTGGCCCCGGACCAGGACCGGTCCGGTCCGGACGTGCAGGTCGAGTCCTGGATCCACATCGAGATCGACAAGCTGTCCCCGCGCGAGGACGCCGACGGCCGGCGTTACGCCGAGATCGAGGGCGACCTGCAGAAGGTGCTGCGGGACGTGCGCGAGGCGGTCGAGGACTGGCCGAAGATGCGGGCCACCGCGCTGTCGCTGGCCGAGGACCTGCACCCGGCCGCCGAGGCGCCCAAGCCGCCGGTGCCGCCGGAGGAGCTGTCCGACGCCTCGGACCTGATGCGCTGGCTGGCCGACGACCACTTCGCGTTCCTCGGCTACCGCGAGTACGACCTGGTCACCGACGACGACGGCGAGGAGAGCCTGCGCGCCGTGCCCGGCACCGGCCTGGGTATCCTGCGCGGCGACCAGCCGATGTCGCAGAGCTTCTCCAAGCTCGGCCCGGACGCCCGGGCCAAGGCCCGCGAGCCGCGGCTGCTGGTGCTGACCAAGGCCAACACCCGCTCCACCGTGCACCGCCCGGCCTATCTGGACTACGTCGGCGTGAAGAAGTTCGACGCCGACGGCACCGTGATCGGCGAGCGCCGCTTCCTGGGCCTGTTCGCGGCGCCCGCCTACACCGAGTCGGTGCTGCGGATCCCGGTCGTGCAGCGCAAGGTCCGCGCGGTGGTGGCCGAGTCCGGCTACGACCAGAACTCGTTCTCCGGCAAGGAACTGCTGCAGATCCTGGAGACCTACCCGCGCGACGAGCTGTTCCAGATCACGGAGCGTGAACTGGGCGAGATCGCGATCGCGGTCTCGCAGCTGCAGGAGCGGCGCCGGCTGCGGATGTTCCTGCGCAAGGAGGCCTACGGCCGCTACTACTCGGCGCTGGTGTACCTGCCGCGCGACCGCTACGACACCTCCACGCGGCTGGAGATGCAGAACATCCTGATGCGGGAGCTGCACGGCGCGGTCATCGACTACACGGTGCGCAACACCGAGTCGGTGCTGACCCGGCTGCACTTCGTGGTCCGGGTCGCGCCCGGCGCCACACTGGTCGACCCGGACTCCGACGCCATCGAGGCCAAGCTGGCCGCGGCCACCCGCACCTGGGACGACGACTTCGCCGACGCCCTGCTCGGCGACTTCGGCGAGGCCCAGGCCCGGGAGCTGCGCGACGCGTACGGCGCCGCGCTGCCGGAGTCGTACAAGGCCGAGGAGCGGCCGGAGATGGCGGTGGCCGACGTCAAGGTCCTGGAGGGCCTGAAGGCCGCCGGCGAGGGCAGCGCGGTGCGGCTGTACGAGGAGGTGGACGCCGCCCCCGGTGAGCGCCGGTTCCGCATCTACCGGGTCGGGGCCTCGGTGTCGCTGGCCGAGGTGCTGCCGGTCTTCCAGAAGATGGGCGTCGAGGTCGTCGACGAGTTCCCCTACGACCTGGAGACCGAGTCGCCGGACGAGCCGGACTCCCGGATCTACGACTTCGGCCTGCTCTGCGACCCGTCCTCGGTCACGGACACCGCGATGGACGAGACGGCGCGGCAACGCTTCCAGGACGCGTTCACCGCGATCTGGACCGGCCGGGCCGAGAACGACGGCTTCAACGCGCTGGTCCCGATGGCCGCGCTGACCTGGCGGCAGGTCGTGATCCTGCGCGCGTACGTGAAGTACCTGCGGCAGGGCGGCATGACCTTCAGCCAGGACCTGGTGGAGTCGGTGGTGGCCGGCAACCGCCGGATCGCGCGCCTGCTGGTGAAGCTGTTCGAAGCGAAGTTCTCCCCGGCGTACTCGCACGAGACGCCGGAGCTGTGGGAGAGCATCGTCGAGGAGATCGAGGCCGCGCTGGACGGCGTGCAGTCGCTGGACGACGACCGGATCCTGCGCTCGCTGCTGAAGGTCATCCAGGCCACGCTGCGCACCAACTACTTCCAGACCGACGACGCCGGCGAGCCCAAGCCGTACGTGTCGTTCAAGCTGGACCCGTACGCGGTCCCGGACCTGCCGGCGCCGCTGCCGAAGTTCGAGATCTGGGTGTACTCGCCGCAGGTCGAGGGCGTGCACCTGCGCTTCGGCAAGGTGGCGCGCGGCGGGCTGCGCTGGTCGGACCGCCGCGAGGACTTCCGCACCGAGATCCTGGGCCTGGTCAAGGCGCAGATGGTGAAGAACTCGGTGATCGTGCCGGTCGGCTCCAAGGGCGGGTTCTACGCCAAGAACCTGCCGGACCCGTCGGTGGACCGGGACGCCTGGCTGGCCGAGGGCATCAGCAGCTACAAGACCTTCATCTCCGGCCTGCTGGACATCACCGACAACCTGGTGGCCGGCGAGGTGGTGCCGCCGCGCAACGTGGTGCGGCACGACCCGGACGACACCTACCTGGTGGTGGCGGCGGACAAGGGCACGGCGACGTTCTCCGACATCGCCAACGGCCTGGCGCTGGACTACGGGTTCTGGCTCGGCGACGCCTTCGCCTCCGGCGGCTCGGTCGGCTACGACCACAAGGGCATGGGCATCACCGCGCGCGGCGCGTGGGAGTCGGTCAAGCGCCACTTCCGCGAGCTGGGCGTGGACAGCCAGAGCGAGGACTTCACCGCGATCGGCGTCGGCGACATGTCCGGGGACGTGTTCGGCAACGGCATGCTGCTGTCCGAGCACATCCGCCTGGTCGCCGCCTTCGACCACCGGCACATCTTCCTGGACCCGGACCCGGACGCGGCGACGTCGTTCGCCGAGCGGCGGCGCATGTTCCACCTGCCGCGCTCGTCCTGGGCCGACTACGACGCCTCGCTGATCAGCACCGGCGGCGGGGTGTACCCGCGCAGCGCCAAGTCGATCCCGATCACCCCGCAGGTGCGGCAGGCGCTGGGCCTGGAGCCCTCGGTGCTGCGGATGGCGCCGAACGACCTGCTGAACGCGATCCTGAAGGCGCCGGTCGACCTGTTCTGGAACGGCGGCATCGGCACCTACGTGAAGGCGTCCTCGCAGAGCCACGCCGACGTCGGCGACAAGGCCAACGACGCGTTCCGGATCAACGGCGCGGAGCTGCGGGCACGGGTCGTGGGTGAGGGCGGCAACCTGGGCTTCACCCAGCTGGGCCGGATCGAGTACGCGATGCACGGCGGCCCGGCCGGGGCCGGCGGCCGGATCAACACCGACGCCATCGACAACTCGGCCGGCGTCGACACCTCCGACCACGAGGTGAACATCAAGATCCTGCTGGACCAGGCGGTGCACGCCGGCGACCTGACGGTCAAACAGCGCAACAAGGCGCTGGCCGAGCAGACCGACGAGGTGGCGCGCCTGGTGCTGCGCGACAACATCGACCAGAACATCGCGCTGGCCAACGCGCAGTGGCAGGCCCCGGAGCTGATCGACGCGCACGGCCGGCTGATGCGCAAACTGGTCAAGGACGGCCTGCTGAACCGGGAGCTGGAGTTCCTGCCGAACGACAAGCAGCTGGCCGAGCGGCGCGCGGCGAACGCCGGGCTGACCCAGCCGGAGCTGTCGGTGCTGCTGGCGTACGTGAAGATCGTGCTGTCCGACGAGGTGTTCTTCTCCTCGCTGCCGGACGACCCGTACTTCGTCGAGCGTCTGGAGGACTACTTCCCGGCACCGCTGCGCAGGCCGTACCGGGCGCTGATGGACCAGCACCCGCTGCGCCGCGAGATCATCACCACCCAGGTGGTGAACAACCTGGTGAACAACGCCGGCATCACCTTCGCCTTCCGGATGCGGGAGGAGTCGGGGGCCTCGGCGGACCAGATCGCCCGCTCGCACAGCGCCGCCCGCGAGGTCTACGAAATGGGCGGGCACCTGGAAGCGATCGAGGCCCTGGACAACCAGGTCCCGGCCGCGGTCCAGACCGCGATGCGGATGGAGGTGCGCCGCCTCACCCAGCGCGCCGCCCGCTGGTTCCTGCAGAACCGCCGCCACCCGCTGGACATCACCGCGCAGATCGAGCACTTCCGCGAGGGCGTCCGCGACATCTCGGCGCACCTGCCCAAGCTCCTCCGCGGCCCGCACCTGACCCGCTACCAGGAGCAGCGCGAGGACCTGATCATCGCCGGCGTCCCGGGCGAACTGGCCTCCGCGATCGCCGGCATGCCCTCCATCTTCGGCGCCCTGGACATCGTCGAGACCGCCGCGGCGGCGGGCAAGCCGGTGCTGGACGTCGCCGAGGTCTACTTCGACCTCGCCGACCGCATGGAGATCGCCGCCATCCAGCAGAAGATCGTCGAACTCCCCCGCGCCGACCGCTGGCAGACCATGGCCCGCGGTGCTCTGCGCGACGAGCTCTACGCCTCCCACGCCGGCCTGACGGCGGCCCTGCTCGCCTCCGGCGACGAGACCGCCACCCCGGAACAGCGCTACGAGGCCTGGATCGACAAGGACCGCGCCGCGGTGGAACGCTCGCGGACGGTCCTGGACGAGATCATGGCGTCCGACACCTTCGACCTGGCGACCCTGTCGGTCGCGATGCGGACGATCAGCGCGATACTGCGGGCGACGTCGATGTAGCGGCGTTCGCGGTGACGGGACGGCCGGGGTGCGCGACGCGTGCCCCGGCCGTCGCGCTGTGGGGGGCTACTTCGCCTTCTCCCGCAGCATCATCTCGAACCCGGCGGCCCGGATCCGCCCCCGCAGATCCTCCGCCGTCGTCCCGATCGACGCCGCGGCGGCGCTCAGCCGCCAGCCGTTCGAGGCGAGCAGCTCCAACAGGTAGCCGCGCCGGATCTGGGCCTCGGACAGACGGAAGGTCTTCAGATACGCGATCCGGCCCGCGCCGTCGGTGATGGCCTCGCCGATGTGGTTCTCGTCGCCGGGCTTGAAGGCCGGGCGGAAGCGCACGAGGTCGAAGTCGCCCATCTGGTACGCGCGCTCGGCGGTGTAGTCGTGGCTCAGGAGCGCGTTCGCCATCACCGTGTCGTGGAACTCGGCCCAGCTCCGGGACTGCGCGCGAGCGGCCGCACGCAGGTCGGCGAGGCTGATGATGGTGTCGTCCTCGAGCCGCGTATGGAAATCCCGCACCGCCGGCATCATCAGCGCGTACTGATAGACGAGCTCGCCGTACATGTCGAGCACCAGCGTCGGGTGCAGTTCGCGGTAGTCGTCCGGGTGCGGGACGACGAACGCCGCCGCCAGCGCGTCGGCCGCGTAGACCAGCACGCCGCTCTGGCCCTCGTGGATCTCGAACACCCGCAGCGCGTCGCGCAGGCCGGGGACCGCGGCGCCGTTGTACGACGCCTCGGAGCGCGGCGACAGGCCGTGCTGGACGAAGCGGTCCGACCACTCGCGCCAGGCTACCGGCGGTCCGTCGAAGTGCAGCGCGAGGTAGCCCTCCATGGCCAGGTGCAGCGGCAGGAAGCGGACGCGGCGCTTGCCCAGCTTCTGGGCCATCCGCCGGTGGACGGGCATCGGCATGCCCCGCACCGTCGTGCTCTTGTCGACGATCTGCGTCCCGTACGCCGCGGACTGCGCGCCGTCGCCGGACTCCGGGTTCCAGTCCGCGACGAACCCGTGCGGGACGTACGAGTAATACGAGGTCGTGTTGGTCAGCTTCACCTGGCTGCGCCAGGCGCCCTCGTAGGCGACCCCGTGCAGCCGCAGGCTCTCCACCGGCTCGTCGCGCAGCAACGGCACGAGCCGCAGCGCGCCCCACACCTGCGCCGGCCCGGTCCGCAGGCCGCTGAGATCAATCCGCACCGAGGAACCTCCGCACCCGGCCGTCGAGGTACGCCAGCAGCTCCGGCAGCCCGAGCCGGCCCTGCGCGAACTGCGCCAGCTCGACCAGCGGCACCAGGTCCTCCGCGTCCCGGATGCCGACCGACGGCACGCTCGGGCTCAGCGCCCGCACGTCCAGCGCCTCGGCGTCGAACACCGGGTTGACGTGCACGATGTCCACCCGCTGCTGGGGATCCAGCCGCGTCCGCCACACGCGCAGCACCTCGCCGGCCAGCCCCGGCGGGCTGTTGTCCCAGCCGTCGGAGACCACGACGATCCGCTCCGGCGCCGTCTCCAGCGCGTCGATGAGTCGCAGGCCCAGCGGTGTGGCGCCGCTCGGGTACGCCAGCAGCGGATCATCGCGCCCGGACATCCACAACGGGGTGTACTGCCCCTGCGCGGCCAGCGCCTCCAGCAGGAAGTGGCACGCCAGCGCCACCGCCAGCGGCCGCCGTCGCTTCACCGGCGACCCGAACGACGAGAAGCTGTCGTCCAGCACCGCGGTCACGCGTCCCCACGTCCCGGCCAGCTTCCCAGCCTCGGCCGCGGCGAAGGCCCGCAGGGCGTCGGTGAACTCAGCACGGCGCGCGGCCCGCTCGTCCAGCGGCAGTGCCAGCACGCGGACCGCGAGCCGGGTCAGCCATGGCACCGGCGGCCCGCCGTACTTGGCGCCGCCGTCGATCAGCGCGAGCGGATCGAGCGCGTCCTCGCCGGTCCGCAGCCTTTCCAAGGGCGTCATGCGGTCGCCGATGCGCTCCAGGAAGATCTCACGCTTGATGCCGTGCTTGGCGGCGAAGCCCTCGGCGACCGTGTAAGGGAGCTTGTAGAGCGCGCCGCTGTTGTAGTGAGCCTGGCGCCACGTCTCCAAGATCGGCGTGGTGTACGGCTTGCGTTCGAGCGGCCCGAACAGGAAGTCCCGCAACTCGCCGTCGCCGACGTCGATGTGCGCGTGCTTCAGCCCGGCCTTGAACCCGGTCCGGTACTTGACCGCGTGGTACGCGGGGCTGTCCAGTGAAGCCATCCAGTCGCGGATGACGGCCCGAGTGCGCCGGTTGTTGACTCCGTCGCGTCGCAGCGCTGTGAACAGCCGGAACACCCGCGGCGGCGGCAGTTCACGCAGCCGCCGGGCTATCAGGGCGCCCTCGGCAGCCTTCTGCTCGGCCGTCGCGTCCCGTCCGGTGGCCAGCAGCCGCCGGATCGCCAGCACCGCGTTGTGGTCGTTGATGCCGAGCGCCAGGGTCGTGGCGTAGAGGTCCCGATAGTTGACGAGCATGTACTCGTGCAGGAAGTCCAGCGACATCTCCTGCCCGAGCGCGTCGCCGTGGAACTCACGCTGCCCGGTCGAGGCCGTCGCGGCGTTGACGAAGAGCAGCACGTCCTCCGCCGCCACCACGTCTGCCACCACGTCGCGCCCGAGGGCGCCGGTGCCGGTCGGGGAAGGAGGGCGCGAGCTGCGAATCGTTGCTCCAAAGGCAGGTTCCGGAAGTCGCGCTGGAAGTCCCGCGACCGGCGTCCATCACCATACGCGAACGACAGTGCGGAACGCCTGGGGGTTTCGACGCTGGCAACGCGCCCGGTGCGCCTGCCCTCAGCCCTCGATCACAGCCGTCCGCCTCAGCCCTCGATCACAGCCGTCCGCCTCAGCCCCCCGAGCGCAGCCGTCGGCGTCAGCCCTCGACGACCACCGCTGCGGGCTCGCCTCCGAGGCGCGCGTCCAGCAGCCGCCGCAGCGAGTTCAGCCGCGCCGGGTCCGCGTGCCCGTCAGCCACCCACTGGTCCAGCGCGCACTCCGGCGCCTGCGAGTCGTGCTGGCACCCGCGCGGGCAGTTCTCCGTGCCCTCGGCCAGGTCCGGGAAGTGGTCGATGAGGCGGTTCACGTCCACGTGCGCCAGGCCGAAGGACCGCACGCCGGGCGTGTCGATCACCCAGCCGCCCTCCTTGCCGGGCAGCTCCAGCGCCAGCGCCGACGACGACGTGTGCCGCCCGCGCCCGGTCACCGCGTTCACCCGGCCCGTCGCCCGGCCCGCGGTCGGCACCAGCTTGTTCACCATCGTCGACTTGCCGACACCGGAGGAGCCGACCAGCACCGAGGTGCGGCCGGCCATGCGCGCGGCCAGGTCCTTGGACCCGTTGGCGTTCGCCGAGACCACGATCGGGATGTCCAGCGGCCGGTACATCTCCAGGATCGCGTCCTCCTCCCACGCTATGACCAGGTCGGCCTTGGTCAGGCACAGGAGCGGGTCCATGCCCGCGTCGTAGGCGGCCACCAGGCAGCGGTCGATCATCCGGGGCTGCGGCTCCGGGTCGGTGAAGGAGGCCACGATCACCAGCTGGTCGGCGTTGGCCACCAGCACGCGCTCCACCGGGTCGGTGTCGTCGGCGGTGCGGCGCAGCAGCGTGCGCCGGTCCTCGACCCGCACGATCCGGGCCAGCGCGTCCGGCGAGCCGGACAGGTCCCCGACCAGGCCCACCCGGTCCCCGACCACTATCCGCTGCCGTCCCAGCTCGCGCGCCGTCATGGCGATGACGGTGCGCGACTTCTTCTTCTCCTCGATCAGACAGGTGTAGCGGCCGCGGTCGACCGTGATCACCATGCCGGTGGCCGCGTCCTCGTGCGCCGGCCGGCTCTTGGTCCGCGGCCGGGACCCGCGCGGGTTCGCCCGGACCCGCACATCGGTCTCGTCGTAGCTGTCGAGCTTCCGGCCGGCGCGCGCCATCAGCCGGCGACCCTCGCCGAGGCGGCCGACGGGTCGTGGTCGTCGGCGGCCAGCATGGCGGCCCACATCGCCGGGAAGTCCGGCAGCGTCTTGCCGGTGGTGGCGATGTCCTCGACCCGCACCCCGGGCACCACCAGGCCCAGGATCGCGCCGGCCGTGGCCATCCGGTGGTCGGCGTAGGTGGCGAAGACGCCGCCGTGCAGGGCCTGCGGCCGGATCAGCAGGCCGTCCGGCTCCTCGGTGACGTCGCCGCCGAGCGCGTTGATCTCCCGGGCCAGCGCGGCCAGCCGGTCGGTCTCGTGCCCGCGCAGGTGGCCGATGCCGGTGAACCGGGACGGGGCGTCGGCCAGGGCGGCGATCGCGGTGAGGGCCGGCGTGAGCTCGCCGACGTCGCGCAGGTCGGCCTCCAGGCCGTGCACGCCGGCGCCGCCGGAGACGGTCAGGCCGGCCGGCGTGAGTTCCACCCGGGCCCCCATCTCCCGCAGCAGGTGGCGCAGGGCGTCGCCAGCCTGGGTGGTGGCGGCCGGCCAGTCGGCCACGGTCACCGTGCCGCCGGTCACCAGGGCCGCGGCCAGGAACGGGGCGGCGTTGGACAGGTCCGGCTCGATCGCCCAGGTCCGGCCGTTCAGGACCGAGGGGGCCACGACCCAGCGGCCCGGCTCGGAGTCGTCGACGGTCCCGCCGGCGGCCCGGACGAACTCCACGGTCATGGCGATGTGCGGCTGGGACGGGATCGGGCCGCCGACGTGGCGCACCTCCACCCCGCGCTCGTAGCGCGAGCCGGCCAGCAGCAGCGCCGAGATGAACTGCGACGAGGCGGTGGCGTCCAGCTCCACCAGGCCGCCCGGGACGGTGCCGGTGCCCTCGACCAGGAACGGGAAGGTGGCGCGGTCGCCGTCGTCGATGCGCACGCCGAGGTCGCGCAGCGCCTGGATCAGCGTCCCCATCGGGCGCGAGCGCGCGTACGGGTCGCCGTCGAAGTACACCGGCCCGTCGGCCAGCGCCGCGACCGGGGGCAGGAAGCGCATGACCGTGCCGGCCAGGCCGACGTCGACCCGGGCGACGCCCCCGGTGTCCCCGCCCCGCAACTGCTCCGGAGGGGTGACGGTCCACTCCGGGGCGTCGTGGCCGGCACCGGCCTGGATGTCCACGCCGAGCTCGCGCAGGCCGTCGATCATGAGGACGGAATCCCGGGCCCGGAGCCCGCCGGTGATGGTCGAGGGACCGTCGGCCAGCGCCGCGAGCAGCAGCGCGCGGTTGGTCGCCGACTTCGACCCGGGGACGCGGACGTCCGCCGTGACCGGACGGCTGGCGGACGGCGCGGACCAGAGGATCTTCTCGGCGGAGGTCATGGGGACAAGGCTAGTCGCTGCGCCCGATCACCGCTGGCGGTGCCGGATGCCGGTATACGGGTCGGACGCGGGCGTTTCCCCTCGATCGGGGAGCTCGTTGTCGGTGTTCCGTGATTAGCTCGGGACATGTGTGGACGCTACGTGCTGCGGACCGACCCCTCGCAGCTGGCCGGCCAGCTCGGCATCACGCAGCCGGAGATGTTCGAGCAGGTCGCCGAGAACTTCGAGCCGAACTACAACGTCGCCCCGACCGATCAGGTGGTCGCCGCGATCGAGCGGCACCCGCGCGACGCCGAACCCGGCTCCGAAGCGGTGCGCAAGCTGCGGGAGGTCCGCTGGGGCCTGGTCCCGTCCTGGGCCAAGGACCGCAAGATCGGCCAGAAGATGTTCAACGCGCGCATCGAGTCGGTCACCGAGAAGGCGTCCTTCAAACGCGCGTTCATGAAGCGCCGCTGCATCATCCCGGCCGACGGGTATTACGAGTGGTACAAGCCGGCCGGCCCCAAGCCGGTGAAGCAGCCCTTCTTCATCCACGACGGCTCCGGGGACGCGCTGGCGTTGGCCGGTCTCTACGAGCTGTGGCGCGATCCGGAGGTGGAGGACAAGGAGGACCCGGCGGCGTGGCTGTGGTCGGCGACCATCCTGACCACCACGTCCGTCGGCGGCCTGTACCGCATCCACGACCGGATGCCGGTGATCGTCCCGCGGGCGCACTATGACGCGTGGCTGGATCCGGACTACGGGTCCGGTGAGGGCGAAGCCGAGGCTTTGCTCAATCTTTTGGATGCGGGTCGGGACCCGGGTTTGGAGACGTACGCGGTCTCCACCGCTGTGAACTCGGTGAAGAACAACGGACCGGAGCTCGTGGTGCCGGTCGAGGCCGAGTAGCGAGGGGCGATTGAGGGGGTTGGCATGCTCTAGGATCAGCGCGTCTGCATCCAGCTATTGCCTCAATAGGCTCACTCTCCGGGGGGACCGTGAGTACGCCCACCATGTCTCGCGGCGCGCGCAACGCTGCTTCCAAGCGCTCTGAGCGCCGCGCCCTGGCGGACGCGCACCGGCATCTCGACGATGTCGAGAAGTGGTTCGTCAAGCGTGGACTGCCGCACTTCATCGAGAACTACAAAGCGACCGAGGACGTCTTCAAACGGGCGCTCCCGGTGTTCGTCGTCCTCGTGCTGTTCCAGATGGGTCTGGAACTCACCAGCACCTCCGTGACCTGGGCCGACCGGGCAGTCGGCGCCGGGATCGGACTCGGAGCGGTGCTCGTCATCTTCCTGGTCGCGAACCTGATCCGGCAGCCGTACGCGTGGTACCGGCTGCCGCAGGTGATCGGCATCCCGGAGATCGCCCTGCTGGTGGTCCTGGGCCCGACCGTCGGCAAGCTCTCGCACGCCTCGTGGAAGGCGGTGATGGCGGACGGCATCGCCAACGTCCTGGTGCTGGGCCTGGCCTACGCGCTGGTGTCCTACGCGATGCTGCCGGTGGTGCTGTGGGCGCTGCGGCACTCGGTGCGCGAGCTCGGCAACCTGGTCAACCTGGCGAGCAAGGCGCTGCCGATGCTCGCTCTGTTCGGCACCTTCCTGTTCCTGAACGTCGACATGTGGCACATCGCCTCGTCGTTCGAGAAGCGCAGCCAGCTGTGGTGGACCACGCTGTTCTTCGGCCTGATCATCTTCGGCTTCCTGATGGTGCGGCTGCCCAGCGAGGTCAAGATGCTGTCCGGCGAGTACACCCGGGAGGCGGTGATGGCCGCGGCGAGCGACACGCCGCTGGCCCGGCACCTCGACGAGCTCGACGAGGAACTGCCGCAGCTGATGACCAACCGGCGGCAGCGGATCAACATGCTGTTCGTGCTGGCCTTCACGCAGATCATCCAGATCCTGCTGCTGGCCGTGGTGGTCTTCCTGTACTTCGTGACGTTGGGCAAGCTGGCGGTGAACAACGGTCAGGTCGCGGACTGGCTGCGGACGCCGGAGTGCAAGGCCGAGTTGGCCGACCACCACAAGGAGACGGTGATGGCCGCGTGCCACTTCACCGACGAACAGGCGGAGTCCTGGCTGAAGATCATCGAGCCCGGCAAGCTGTTCGGCTTCCCGGCCCGGATCCCGCTCGGCGGCGAACACGAGCTGATCTTCTCCGAACCGCTGCTGCGCACCGCGATCCTGCTGACCACGTTCTCGGCGTTCTTCTTCGCCGTCTCCGCGGTCACCGACGAGGCCTACCGCAAGGACTTCTTCGAGTCCATCACCGGCAAGCTCACCAAGTGCCTCACCATCCGCTGCGGGTACGTGCACCTCTACGAGAAGGCCACGAGCCAGGCGCTGGCCGATCACGGCTTCGCCGGCGACCCGCGCGCGGTGTATGAGGACCATCGCCGCACGGTGCAGGTCCCGGTGCTGGTCATCGAGACCGAGACCACGACGGAGCCGTTGAACGTGTTCACTCCGGCCGGCAGTGTTCCGGCCCAACCGGTGCCGGTGCCCGCCCTGAACGACCAGGCAGTCCCGGCGCAGCCGTCGGGGAAGGACGCGCTGCCGCCGATGCCCGCGCCGCCCGGCCTCCACGACCCCACGACGGACGATCCGTTCAAGCGGTGGCCGCAGCAGAGCAGCTGAACCGCCAGTGCGAAGGCCCGCCCTCCCGTTTCCGGGAGGCGGGCCTTCGTCGTGGTCGGATCGGTCGGACCGGGTGTCAGGCCGCCATGAGGAAGCGGTCCAGCACCTTGCAGCCGAACTCGAGCGCGTCCAGCGGCACGCGCTCGTCGACGCCGTGGAACATGGCTGCGAAATCCAGGCCCGGGTCCAGCTTCAGCGGCACGAAACCGTAGCCGCGGATCAGGCCGCGGCCCATGTCCATCATCCCGAACGTCTTGTTGTCGGTGCCGGCCGACAGGCAGTAGGGGACGATCCGCGCGGCCGGGTCCTCGGCCTGCAGCGACACCATCATCTTCTCCACCAGCGGCACCTCGAAAGGCGCCTCCAGCGCGATGTCGTAGTGCGTGAACTCGCGGGTCACGTCCGGACCGAGCAGCTTGTCGATCTCAGCGAAGTACTCGTCCTCCAGTCCCGGCAGGAAGCGGCCGTCGATCTCGGCGGAGGCCCGCTCCGGGATCACGTTCACCTTGTATCCGGCGTCGAGCTTGGTCGGGTTCGCGGTGTGCTGCAGGGTGGCGCCGATGAACCGGGCCAGCGGGCCGATCTTGGCCACCGCGGCGCGCGCCGAGTCCGGGTCCTTCGGGTCGAACTCGACGCCGAGTGCCTCGGTGACCTCGGCCAGGAAGGTGGTGACGGTCGGGGTCAGGGTCACGGGCCAGTCGTGACGGCCGATGCGCGCCACCGCCTCGGCGACCGCGGTGACCGCGTTGTCCTCGTTGATCATCGAGCCGTGTCCGGCCTGGCCGCGGGCGTGCAGGCGCATCCACGCCAGGCCCTTCTGCGCGGTCTCGATGAGGTAGAAGCGCAGGTCCGGCGACACCTCGTAGGAATAGCCGCCGACCTCGCTGACCGCCTCGGAGACGCCGTCGAACAGGTCGGGGTGGCGGTCCGCGAGGAACTTGGCACCGTAGGTGCCGCCGGCCTCCTCGTCGGCCAGGAACGCCAGCACGATGTCCCGGCGCGGCTTGCGGCCCTCGCGGAGCATGCGGCGCGTGACGGCCAGCATCATCGCGTCCATGTCCTTCATGTCGACGGCGCCACGGCCCCAGACCAGGCCGTCGCGGACCTCGGCGGCGAACGGGTCGAAGGTCCAGTCCGCGGGGTCGGCCGGCACCACGTCGAGGTGGCCGTGCAGCAGCAGGGCGTCGGCGCCCGGGTCCGCGCCCTCGATCCGGGCGACCACGCTGGCCCGGCCCGGCTCGGACTCGAAGACCTGCGGCTCCAGACCGGCCTCGGCGAGCTTCTCGGCCACGTACTCGGCCGCGGGCCGCTCCGGCTTCGTCGGGTTCGAGGTGTCGATGCGGATGAGGTCGCGCAGGAAGCCCACGACCTCGCCGTACGGGACTTCTTCGGGGTCGGGGGTGCTCGTCATGGCCCCAACCCTACGCCGCCGGATCTTTGCGGGGCCCGTCCCCTTTTCGACGCCGAGCCGGTGCGGTTTCTCGGCGCCTCGCCGGTGCGGTCCCCACTTTCGGCGCCCCGATGTCAGCGCACCGGCTCGCCGAGGAGCATCTGCTCCCAGTGGGTCGCGGTCAGCTCGCAGAAGCGGGTCGTCCGGTCTCTGGACCGCCACATCGCCATCGGCGCCGGCAGGTCCGGCAGCGCGGCCGTCTCCTTGTCCGGAAGGCCGAGGATGTGCCGCACCATGGCGGCCTCCTCGCGTGACATCCGCTGCAAGCCGACGAGATCGGCGTCCTTGAGGTAGCCGGCGGAGCGCGGGTCGAGGTAGGGGAGCACGGTGACGACCGCGGTCCAGGCGCCGCGCGGGACGGCGGCGTAGGGCGGGCGGGCACCACAGTCCCTCAGGACGAGCAGGGGCGTGGCGGCGGTGGGTTTGGGCCAGGCGGCGGGGGCGGTGGGCCGGGCGGCGGGCTGCACGACCAGACGAGTGGTGTCCAGGCCGGAGCGCAGCAGCACCGGATCCCATTCGTCCGGGCGCGCGGTCTCCACGATCACCCGCGCGCCGACGGCGGCGCCGCGCAGGGCGAGTATCTCGGCGAGGTACCGGCCGCCGATGATCGCCGCGCTCAGGCCTCTGCGACGGAACAGGCCGAGGGCCACCGGACGGTGGGCGGGGTCGACGCCGACGAGGACGCCGCCGGGCGTCGTGACCAGACCGGCGGGTTCGGTGGCGGCGCGGGAGTCGGCCAGTCCGCAGCGGAAGCCGGGCTGGTAGTCGGCCTCGGTCAGGGTGGTCGTGCGGTAGCCGGCGACGGCGAGCTGCGCGGACGCCTGGCGCGCGGCCTTGTCCAGCGTCCGGCGTGCCCCCTCAAGACCGCCGCCGCGCGCCAGCATCGGGCCGGCGGCGCGGTCGGCCCAGGCGCGGCGCGGGCTGCCGGGCAGCTCCAGCCGCATGGCGAGCCAGGTCAGGCGGGCGGCCGGGACCGGGTCTGCGGCGGCGTGCTGGGCGACGTCGCGGTTGAGGCCCTGGTACGAGGCGCCGGTCTGGGAGCGCTCGGGCAGGCCCGCGCCGGTGGGCTGGAGGTGCTGGACGAGGCGGACGTCGGCGAGGCCGAGCAGCGGGTCGGCCCGCAGCCCGTCGAGGACGTGCGCGGGGATCGGCGGAGCCTGATCGGTCGCGGGCAGGACGGCGTCGGCGGGTTCGAGCTCGAGGACCGCCGTGAGAGCGTCGACGCGGCCGGGGGAGGCGGCCGGTTCGGGCATCGCCGTGGGTGGGGGAGTCAGGCCCCTGTCCCGGCTGTCGAGGCGCCGCAGACGCCACGCGGCGACCATGCCGGCTCCGGCGATGACTTCGGATGCCACCACGAGACCGATCCCTGCGAAGGCCCGCATGACGACGTATCGTACGGGGAATGGCGACGCGGAAGGAGCAGCTGACGGCGACGGAGTTCTCGCGGCGCCGGGTCCTCGGGGCGATGCTGCGGCCGTCCGCGGGCGGGGTCGCGGAGGGCGTGCCGCGGCCGTTCCGGGCCTACTTCGTCGCGGTGGTCGTGGTGGTGATCGCCCTCGGCGTCGCCGCGGTCGTCGGATATCTGAACCCGAAGCCGAAGGACGCGTGGAAGCGCGGACTGATCGCCGACGGCTCGGGAACGCAGTACGTGCTGCTCGGCGGTCGTCTGCACCCCGTGGCGAACACGACGTCAGCCCGGCTGCTGTTCGGGCCGTCCGCGCCGGCGGCCCGCCCCAAGGACTCGGAGCTGGCACCGTACCTGCGCGACCTGGGCCCGGCTGTGGGGCTGGCCAAAGTGCCGGGGGCGCTGCCCGTGGTGCGCAACCTGGATCTGAAGGATTTCTCCGCGTGTGTGACGCCGGACGGGAAGACGGTCGTCGAGGTCGGATTCCCGGCCGCGTCCGGCCCCGGCCTGTTGGCGGGTCCTGACGCGCTGCTGGTGCAGGACGACTCCGGCCAGCAGTGGGTGGTCGAGGACGGGCTGAAGTACCGGGTCGGCGACCGGGCCGCGGTGACGGCGGCGCTGGCGACGGGCGCGGTGCGGCCCCGGCGGGTGCCGGCGGCGTGGCTGAGCGGGCTCTCGGCGGGGGACGTGCTGGGCGTGCCCACGATCGCGGGGCGCTACGGCGGGCCGGACCCGCGGCCCGCGCCGGCCGGTTTCGACCGCATCGGGATGTTCGGCAAGACGCTGGGTGCCGGTGGCGCGGTGTCGAACTACTACCTGGTGACCGGCGACGGGGTGGCGTCGGTGACGCCGACGATGTACGAGCTCTACCAGCGGGATCCGCGGTTGGCGGAGTTCAAGTTCACGGAGACGGTGTTGCCGGCGGGCGAGGTGACCGCCGACATGATGGTGACGACGGCGGCGTCGCAGACGTTGTCGTGGCCCGCCGCTCTCCCGCGGTTCTCGGCCGCGTGGCAGGACGCGGGGACGTCTGGGGCGGCGGTGCTGTGCGCGACGTTCTCGGGCACGTTCGACCAGCAGGGTCGGGCGCATGTGGGGGTGTCGGTGCGGGGCGCGCTGCCTTCGGCGGTCGGGCCGCGTGGTTCGGGGGCCGTCGGGTCGGTCGCGTCGGCCGCGTCGGCCGGATCTGGCTCCGCTGCCGACGTGGCGGTCCTCGCCGGGCACGGTGTGATCGTGCGCGAGTCGGGCAGCGATCCGGCGTCGGCGCCGGAGTATCTGCTCACTGACACCGGCTACCGGTACGAGTTGGTCGGGGCCGCGCCGGTACGGCTCGGCTACGACGGCGTCGCCTCGTGTGAGGTGCCTTCTCCCTGGTTGCGGTTGGTCCCGCTGGGAACCCCGTTGGACCCGAGCAAGGCCGGGCAGCCCGCCGGTACGTAGCTCCACCGGCCCGCTCTGCGTTTCCCGTGAATCAGTTGTCTGACCGTGCCACGCCGGGTACCTTGTGACGCATGGAACCTGGTGGCGCAGAGAAGGCGGTCAGTCAGCTGCGCCGCGGCGTCCTCGAGTTCTGCGTTCTGGCCTTGCTGCGCGACGGGGAGCGCTACGGCGTCGAGATCCTCCGCGAGCTGGGTGCGGTGGACGCCCTGGTGACCAGCGAAGGCACGATCTACCCCCTGCTGTCCCGCCTCCGCAAGGAACACCTGGTCGAGACGGTCTGGCGGGAATCCCCGACCGGCCCACCCCGCCGCTACTACCGGCTCACCACCACCGGCGAGAAGGCTCTCGCCGACTTCAGCACCGAGTGGCGCCGTTTCCGCGACGGCGTCGAGTACTTCCTTTCTCCAGACGGGAGCGTGGAGGAATGAGCACGGAGACCGAGGACCTGACCGCCGCCTACCTGGCCGAACTGGAGCGTGAGGCAGCCCGGCTGCCCTGGAACGCCCGGGCCGAGCTGCTGGAGGACGTGCGGAGCCACATCGAGGTGGCGCTCGCGGAGATGCGGGAGGACGCATCCGGCGGCCCTGAGGCCGCCATCGCGGACGGCGACGAGATATCCCACGTCCGCGCGATGCTCGCCGCACTGGGTGAACCACGGGAGATCGTGGCCGCGGCGCTCGCCGACGAGGCGCCGCCGACGCCGTCGTCCGGGCCCGCGTGGCTGACACCGCCGTCGCCCGAGCCGGCCTGGCCGACGCCGCCTCTCCTCATCAGCACTCCGATGGCCGACGCCGCACCCGAGGCCACACAGCCCTCCCCGCTGGGTCTCCAGGAGATCTTCGCGATCGTCCTGCTGGTCGCGGGCGGCTTCCTGTTCGGCGTCGGCTGGCTCGCCGGCCTGCTCCTGCTGTGGAACTCCCCACGCTGGTCCGTCCGCGACAAGCTGGTCGGCACCTTCGTCCTGCCCGGCGGCTACGCCGGCCTGCTCATGATCATCGCTCGCCCGGTCAACGATCAGGGCTTCGTCTTGCCGAGCTGGCTCGGCATGCCTGTGCTCTTCCTCCTGGCCGTGGCGCCGCTTGCCAGCGCGGTGTTCCTCTTCCTCCGGGCGCGACGCCATCCCGCCGGCACCGGCTCCCCCGCCGGCAAGACGATCGGCCTGGCGGTCCTCGGCATCGTCGGCGGCATCGCCGCACTGATGGTGGTCGGCGCGGTGATGGCCCTCAGTGCCTCCAGCGGCTCGGGCTCAGGCTCGGTGCAGCCTTCCAGTGGCGGGCCGGCGCCTTCCTACTCGGGAGGCGCAGGGGTGGAGTCCGGCTCCGTCGTGCCCGTCGAATCGCCGGTTTCCTCCGACTCCAGCTCACGCTGAGCAGCGTCGCCCGGCTCCGTCGTGCGCGTCGAATCGCCGGTTTCCTCCGACTCCAGCTCACGCTGAGCAGCGTCGTCCGGCTCATCACCCGCCTTGTCGTCCCGCTCATGGCGGGGCTCGGTGCGCGAGTCCTTGTCCGCTGAGCTGTCGTCGTTCAAGGCCTCGTCATCTGTCGGGTTGTCGCTCGGGGCATCGGCCCGTTCCGTCTGGTCCTCGAACACCACCTCCCACTCCGGCTCCGGTAACAATGCGGTCTGCACCAGCACCGCCCCACCCCGTCGCGTCACCAACTGCCCGCGCCCGACCGGCTGCCGGCTCGGCCGCGCCCCGCCCAACAGCGGCCCTTCCTCCCGGTCCCCGGACAGCAGGAGCCCCGGCGCGTTCAGATCCCGCAGCTTCTGCAGCACCGGATCGAACATCGCCCGCCCGGCCCCGCCGCTCTGCCGCGCGACCACCAAGTGCAGCCCGATGTCCCGGGCGTACGGCAGCAGGTCCACCAGCGGCGCCAACGGATTCGCGGTCGGCGACGCCACCAGGTCGTAGTCGTCGACGAACACGTACACGTCCTTGCCGGTCCGCCAGCTCCGCGAACGCAGCTGCGCGGCGGTCACGTCCGGCCCCGGCAGCCGCTCCCGCAGCGCGTCGGCCAGCTGCGTCATCATCGTCAGCGCGGGTGGCCCGGCGACCGCGTACCCGGCGCTGTACCGCTCCGGCACCGTGCCCATCAGGCTCCTGCGGTAGTCGACGACCATGAACCGCGCCCCCAGCCGCTCCTCGTCGACCGCCGCCACCAGCGTGGTCGCGAGCAGCCGCAGGAAGTTCGACTTCCCGGAGCCGCCTTCGCCGAACACCATGAAGTGCGGCTCCGCCGCGAAGTCCAGGGCCACCGGTGCCAGCCCGGCCTCCTCGATCCCGATGACCACGTCGGCGGCACCGCGCTGCCGCGGGATCCGGGGCGGAAGCTCGGCGTGCTCGACCCGTGCCGGCAGCATCCGCACCCGCGGCGCCGGAGCCCCCGGCCAGGCCTTCGCGATCGCCGCCGCCAGATCCTCCGGCGGGACGTCGGTCAGCCCGCCGAGGGAGTGCGCCTTCTGCCGCGTCAGGCCCCGCCCCGGCATCCCCTGCGGCACCTCGGCGGCCGTCCGCCGGTCCATCTCGGACTCCATCGGATCGCCCAGCCGCAGCTCCAGCCGGGTCGCCATGGCGTCCTTCAGCTGCGCCCGGACGTCCGCCCACCGTCCCGTGGACGCCAGCAGGTGCACCCCGAACCCGAGGCCGCGCCGCGCGATGTCGACCACGTCCTGCTCCAGCGGCTCGAACTCGCTGCGGAACGCCGACCAGCCGTCGATGACCAGGAACACGTGGCTCTCGTCGTACGACGCCGCCTGCGCCTGCCCCGCGGCCTCCCGCCGGTCCAGCACCCCGACCGCCTCGGCCACGATCCGCCGCACCAGGTCCGGGTTCGACCGGCCGGCCACCGCCGACACGTGCGGCAGCGCGGCCAGCGGTCCCAGCGTGCCGCCGCCGAGGTCGACGACCAGGAACCGGATCTCGCGCGGGGTGTGGGTGAGGGCGAGGGCGAACATCAGCGTCTGCAGCACCGTCGACTTCCCGGCCCGCGGCCCGCCCGCCACCAGCACGTGACCGCCGGCCCCGGACAGGTCCAGCACCTGCGGGTCCTGGCGCTGCTCGGCGGGCTTGTCGACGATCCCGATCGGCACCACCAGCCGCCCGCGCCCGGGCCACCGCGTCGCCGACAGCCCCCGGTCCTCGGTCACCGCGATCCCCGGGAGCAAGGCGTCCAGCGTCGGCGACTCGTCCAACGGCGGCAGCCACACCTGGTGGGCCGGCGGTCCGAAGCCGGACAGCCGGTCCACGATCACATCCAGCACGGAAGCGGAGGTCTGGCGGTACCCTTCGGCGGCGTCCAGCACGACCAGCGACGTGGCGTCGGTGAGGTCGGGCTCGGTCGGCGGCCCGTACAACGTCACGACCGGCGCTTGGTGGAGCGCCGTGAAACGCACCGGCTGGCGATGCTGCGCACTGCGCGCCGCCGGTACCGCCAGTGCCTTGGCCCGTCCATAGGGCCCTGATACATACGCGGCCTTGAAGCGCGTCATGCCCTCGCTGTCGTACTTCAGATACCCGGAGCCGGGGACACTGGGCAGGTTGTGCGCGTCCGAGACGCCGAGCACCGCACGCGACTCGGCGGCCGAGAACGTCTTCAGCCCGAGGCGGTAGGACAGGTAGGTGTCCAGCCCGCGCAGCCGGCCTTCCTCCAACCGCTGCGAAGCCAGCAGCAGGTGCACGCCGAGCGAGCGCCCGATGCGGCCGACCTGCAGGAACGTGTCGATGAACTCCGGGCGCGCCGCGAGCATCTCCGAGAACTCGTCGACGACGACCAGCAGCGACGGCAGCGGGACCAGCTCCGGCCGGGCGGCCCGGATCTTCTCGTAGTCGTGGACGTTCTTCACGTTGCCCGCGCGCTTGAGCTGCTCCTGCCGGCGGTTCAGCTCGCCGGTCAGCGCGTCGCGCATCCGGTCCACCAGCGTCAGATCGTCGGCGAGGTTGGTGATCACCGCCGCCACATGCGGCAGGCTCGCCAGTCCGGCGAAGGTCGCACCGCCCTTGAAGTCGGCGAGGATGAAGTTCACCTGCTCGCTGGAGTGGGTCAGGGCCAGTGCCGCCACCAGGCTGCGCAGCAGCTCGGACTTGCCCGAGCCGGTCGCGCCCACACACAGGCCGTGGGGACCCATGCCGCCGAGCGCCGCCTCCTTGAGGTCCAGCATCACCGGCTGACCGTCCTCGCCCACCCCGATCGGCACCCGCAGCCGGTCGTGGGGCGAGGACGCGGTGCGCTGCCACAGCCGCGGCGGGTCGATCTCGGCGGCGTCGGCCAGCCCCAGCAGGTCGGTGAACTCCAGCGCGGACAGCAGCGGCTCGTCCCCGCCACCGGCCGACAGGCACAGCGGGGCCAGCTGCCGGGCCAGGCTCTCGGCCTGCGCCGTCGTCAGCGCGTCGACCCGGATCGGGAACGGGCGCTCGTCGGCGCCGGCACGGCCCTCGGGGATCTCCAGAATCGCCATCCGGTTCCGGGCGATGCGCAAGGCCATCTGGTGCCTCTTCGGCCGGGCGTCGGACTCGGGCACGAGCTCGAGCACTGTCACCCCGAGCAGTCCGTCGTCGGAGAGCAGCAGGGAGGAAGCCGAGGACGAAGGCGAGGTGTTCGTCAGCGACGCCTCGCCCGACGACTTCGCCGGGGCGGTGTCGAGGATCAGGATCATATGGGGACGGTCGATGAGCGTGATCCCCGCGGTGAAGCGAGGCCGCTCGGCGAACAACGCCTCCAAGCCGGCCTCGGCATCCGCCGGATCGTCGTAGATCATGCGCTGGGGCCCGCTGGCGTCGTGGGCCGTCGGGTGCTGGACATGCGGCAGCCACTTCAGCCAGTCCCAGCGCGGGATCCGGTCGCCGTCCGCGACGACGCAGATCCGGAGTTCGTCGGGGGAGTGGAACGTCACCAGCTGGGCCAGCAGCGCCCGCACCGCCGCCGGCGCAGGTTCGCCGCCGACGATGAGCCGCGATACCGAGCGCAACGCGATCGCCACCGGCTGGTCCGGCAGTGTGGCGCGGACCGCGAGCAGGCGCCGCAGGGCGTCCGCGCACATCGGCTCCACTTCCGGCAGCGGTGCCGTGTCCGGCGGCACCAGCTGGGTGGCGAGCCGCGCCTGACCCCTCCCGATGCGCACGGCCAGGAAGTCCGGATCGACAGGACGCCGCTCCCAGAGCCGTTCGCGCAACGCGACCAGACTCCACAGGACGTCCGGCTCCGGATTGGCATAGCGCGTGGCAGCCTTCTGAGCCTGGGCCGCCGCCACCACCACCGCACGCGCCTGGGCGAGGTGCCGCAGGTAGTCCCGCCGGGCATCGGCCAGCTTCCCCTTGCCGCCGTTGCGCTGCCGGACCGCCGTCACCGCGCCGAACACCAGGCTGGAGACGAAGGTCAGAGCACCGACCACCATCATCAGGGCATTGGCACCGGGGACGAAGAAGAACACCACCGAGCCCAGCCCGGCCACCATCGGCAGCAGATTCAGGGCCCAGTGTCCCTCGCCACCACCGCGCGGCAGCTCCGGCGGCGGTTGTAAGACCACTGAACCGGCCGGAACCTCGGGGGCCGGACGACGCGGGCCACGTTTGACAGGGGTCGTGCTCATTCGTGAAGGGTATTCGGAGTGACCGGCTGGCTACCATAACGGCATGACAGCAGGTTCTGGGGCCGCCCGGCCCGGAGCGGCCAGCGGCCACTGCCGGGTCACGGTCGTCGCACCGACCCGCCGCGTCGACGTGGCGCTCCCGGAGGACGTCCCGCTCGCCGAGTTGCTGCCGGAGCTGCTGCGCCTGGTCGGCACCCCGGCCCCGGCGGCGGCCGCCGGCGCCGCGGCACTGAACGGTTATGTGCTCACCGGCATCGACGGCACGGCCCTGGACACCGCCGCCGCCCTGGCCGAGCAGGGCGTGGTCCACGGCGGCGTACTGCGCCTGCGGCCGGCCGCCGACGTGCCGGAGGCCGCGGTCCACGACGACATCGCCGACGCGGTCGCGGAAGCGGTCCTCGAAGGCGGCACGCAGTGGAGTACGACGGCGCTGCGAGCCACGGCGCTGACCGTGGTGGGCGTCGCGGCCGGATTCGGCGCGATCGTGCTGTGGTTCTCCGGGACCGGGACCTTCCACGGCTGGAAGGGCGTGATCGCCGGCGTGATCGCCCTGCTGCTGTTCAGCCTCGGCGTGTTGCGAGCGCGGTACGACCTCGCCGCGGTCGGGCGAGGAAGCTACTACGGATACGGAGCCGGCGTGGGCCCGGACCCGGCGTCGCACGAGGGACGACGTGGTCCCGGCCGATCGGTGGCCGCCGCCCGGCTTCAGACAGCGACGCGCAGCCAGGCGCACTACGGCGACGATTATCCGAACTCTGATTCTGTGGACGACTTCGAGGCGCGCTACACCCCGGACTTCGGTACTGAATACGGTCGCGGGTACGACGGTCCCGGCGCCGAGTCGCATTACAGCCCGGATCTCGATGCCCACTACGGCCGTGACCACCGCGGCTCCGACGACACTTCTGGATCGCGCTACGACTACGGCGACCGATTCGGCTACAGCCGTGATCCCCGCGATGGGGGATACGGTTCGGACGCGCGCCGTGGCCTTGGCGGCGACCGCTACGGTCGCGGGTATCGCGAGGCGGACTACGGTTCCGACGACCGCCACGGATTCGGGGGCGGCCCTGGCTATGGCCGTGATCCTCGCGATCCGGGTTTCGATGCTGATCCGTGGCGTAGCGGTGGGGCACCTGACTATGGCCGTGATCCTCGCGATCCAGGTTTCGACCCTGATCCACGCCGTAGCCCGGGCAAGGTATCCAATTACGGTCGTGACCCGCGGGATCCGGGCTACGACTCCGATCCGTGGCGGGACCGGGGCAGGGCATCCACCTTTGGCCGCGACCCTCGCGACCCGGGCTTCGACTCCGACCCCCGCCGTGGCGCGGGCAGGGCACCCGGCTACCGTCGCGACCCCCGCGGTCCGGGCTTCGACGCCGATCCGCGACGGGGCGGGACTCCCGGTTATGACCACCGCGAACCGCGTGTCCAGCGCAGCCGCCGCCGTTTCTTGCGCGGCCGCCCTCCTTACCCCTCGGACTCTGATTTCGCCGCGCCGGCCGCCACCTTCGATCTTTCGTCCTTCGGCGCGGACCGGGTTCCGGGCCAGCGCGGGGCGAGCCCGCGCACCGTGGGCGCCACCACCGTCGGACACGCCGTGGCCGGCGTCCGCACCGGCGGCATCGGCGGGCTCGCCGCCTGGCCCACCGTCGCCGAGGCGATGGCCTGGGCCACCGGCGCGCACCACCAGCGGGACTACACCGCCGCGGCGCTCCTGACGGCCTCGTCGCTCCCTTACGCGTTCATCGCGGGCGTCGGTGTCCTTCCCGCCCACGGACTGAGCCGCGTCCACTTCACCGCGGGCGCCGTCGCCGTCCTGATCACGGCGCTCGCAGCGATCATCGGTCTCGGGCGACGGGTCGCCGTCCCGGTGGCCGGCGCGACGGTCGGCCTGATCGCCGTGCTCACCGGAATCGGCCTCCAGCTCACGAAGGCCAGTCCGGCGGCCGGCATCGCGGTCGCGGCCGCCGCGTGCGCCCTTCTGGTCGAGGTCCTGCCGTTCGCCGCCATGGCCGCCGCCCGCTTCGTCATCGAACCGCCGACCTCCGGCGTCGAGCCCGGCGACTTCGACGGCTCGCCGGTCAACAACTACGTGGTCGGCCTGCGAGTGGCCCGCACCCTGGACACCCTGACCGGGCTGACCGCCGGCGTCGGTGTGGTCCTCGTACTCTGCGTGGGGCTGCTCGTGGTCCCGATCGACGCCATGCAGACGTCGCCGGAAGGCTCGCACACCGTCTGGGAACAGGCGCTTTCGCTGCTCGCCTCCGGTGTGATGCTCTGCCGCGCGCGCCTGTTCCGGCAGCGGGCACAAGTGCTCGCCGCAACTCTCAGCGGCCTGACAGGCCTGGTGGTCGCCTTCGCGGCTACGGCCGCGAACGCCGAGCCGACGGTGCGGGCGCTGTGGCTGGCCCCACTGCTGGTCGTGATCGCACTGCTGGCCCTCGGCCTGGCCTCGATCCGCCCGCGCCGCGGGACCTCTGAGCCGATCCTGCCGCCCCGCTGGTCGCGGACGGTCGACCTGGTCGAGGGCGCGGTCTTCCTGGCCGTCCTGCCGGTGCTGATGGCGGTACTCGGGGTGTACGGCCAGGTGCGCAATCTGAAGGGCTAACCGCCACCACCGCCGCAGCGTCGCCCTCACCGGACGCCACCTCCCGCCAGGGAACCCTCGGCTTCACCCGACGACTCCGAACCCTCTGACTCGATCGGCCGCCAGGGACTCGGTCCCGGGTACCAGGCCGGCGTGTCCGTGTACCAGGGCCGACGGGGCTGCCGGAACCGCCGCTGCTCGTTATGCGCCCTGACCTCCGCCTCCTGCCAGGCGAACTGCCGCTGCCAGAGCTCGTCGTGCAACTCCCGGTGGTGGCGCCGGCACAACAACCGCATCTGGTCGACATCGGTGTGCCCCCCGCTCGCCCAGGGGACGTCATGGTGGGCATCACACTCGTGCGGCGGCCGGTCGCAGCCCGGAGCGGTACACCCACCGTCCCGGATCCCCAGCGCCTCGTATTGGGCCCGGCTGGCGAGCCGGCGTTTACGCCCCTGCCACAGGATCTCGCCCCGCCCATCCACCAGCACCGCGCGCAGCGCCGCCTCACACCGCATCATGTGAGCCTCGGCGGCGGGTATCGAACGACCGTTGCCGGTCCGGGCAGCCGGCGCTCCAGGGAGGCCCTGAGCGGTATCGGCCCGCATGACGATGGTCATCGTCGTCGGCCCGTTGTGCCGCCGGGGGAGTTCGCCCGACCGGATCCGGTCTTCGGCCAAACGAACCAAGGCGTCCGCCCGGGCCTTGGCGATACTCTCCCAGCGGGCCCGATCGGCTGCATCCGCCTCTTGTTCCGCAAGCGCATCCAGAACGGTCAGCAGGGCATCACCACCCATCGTGGACAAGAAGCCGCCAGGCAGATAGCCATCCAACACCGGCGTCATGTGAAACCCGCGCTTCTCCTCCGCTGCACGAGCCCGGGCGAGAACAGTGACCGGAGCCGTCCGATGGGCGGCGTCCTCGGCATGGTGGCGCAGACCTTCCGTCCCCTCCTCCTTGGCCTTCGCGATCAGCGCTTTGCGTATCTCATCCACGACCGACTCGGGCTGATGGGCCAGAACTGCCAACGCCTCGGCGATCATCCTGGCCTGGGGCACAGAGATCTCCCCAACCCGGAGCAGTTCCTCGGTCGGAGGATCCTTACGCAGCGCCTTGGCCGTGGCTATCAGGCGTCCGGCATCGCCACGCGTGCGTCCGAGCACGACGATCAGCGCCTTGCGTGCCGCATCAGCGGCGCGCCAGCTCAGCTCCTCCTCAGTGGTCTCCGGAGTCTGCACCGGATCACCGCGGTCGTGCCACGTACGCACACAGCGGATCAAAACCGCCTCGGCAGCCCGACTGACCTGCTCGGCAGCGCGAGCCAAGGCCAGCGACCCGTCGGTATCAAAGGCGAGAGGGTCGAGCGCGGCGAGGTCCGTGGCGGCGTCCTCAAGGCAGCGCAGCGGGTTGACGCCCATGATGGTGTCCTTTCGACGTGTTCCCCGCACGCCTGTTTTGACACGGTCGACTATAGCTGGTCTTACCGACAGGAGTCTGGCAAACTAGACAAATCAGGGCTTGTGACTCAGAACTCGTAGCCTCCAGCCGGAAGAAGAAGCAGCGTTCGTCACGGGATCCGCCAGCCGCCGATCCCGTACCGGAACCGGCCGATAGGCGACCCGTTCGCCCACCCCATGGATGACACCGACCCGCGCAGCCCCTCCGGCCGGGTCAAGCTGCGAGTGGAGCACGATCTCAGCAGGCCGCGCAGGAGGGTCGCCAACCAGCAGCGCGTTCAACCCGAGCCTCAATACAGCCACCGACCACACGGCAGCTCCGATGCCTTGACCAGCCAACGAGCCCAGCACAGCTTAGCCGTGCGCTGGTGCCGCCCACGCTCCCCGCGTCAACCAGCGGACCTTCTCCTCACCACCCCAAACACGACAACCCCAGCCCCGGTAACTAAGCCAACAGCCCCCACAACCCACCACCGCACATCACGCCCACCATGCACACCCCCCAACTGCCGAGCCCCCTCACCCACCACCCCCGGCGGCCGCGTCAGAGATACAGCAGCCAAAACATCAAGAATCCCCGCCCCATACCGGTCATCCCGCACAGCCCCACGCATCTCCGGCGGCTTATCCGCCGTCCCCACCAAAGCGGCCACCACCTCCGCCGCGCTCCACCCCGGATGCGCACTCCGCACCAAAGCCGCAGCCGCCGAAACATAAGCAGTAGCCTCCGACGTTCCATCGGAGTATCCAACCCGCCCTCGATTATCATCGCGAAGAATATGAACACCAGGCGCCACCAGATCAACATCAGCGCCTGTGTTCGACCGCGCCCACACCTTCCCCGAGCTGTCAATCGCCCCCACCCCAACAACTCCAGGCCAAGCTGCGGGATAGTACTGCTGCGAGGTTCCATCGTTCCCAACCGCAGCAACTACTACTACGTCATGCTCCACCGCATCCTGGATCGCGCGATGAACCTCAGAAGTGTCTAGGTTAAGTGTGAAAGCTAGGTTGATTACACGGCAGTTATGCGAAATCGCATATTCGATCGCCGGCGCGGCGCCATACGGCCAGCCCGCATGGGTTCCATCCGATGCACGTACTGGAACGATCGGGGCTTCTGGCGCTAATCCAACTGTGTGGTCGCCTCCTGCGGAGCTCGTTCCAGCGATCAGAACCGCTTCCCCTGTGCCGTGGCCGACGGCATCACTGTCGACAAGGCCGTTTCCGACGTTCGTGCCGCTAGCGTCAGAGAAGTCGGCGCCGTTCAGAAGGTTTTGGACGTTAGCGTTTGACCAAACTCCGGTATCGACGACGGCGACCTTCACGTTGGCACCCCGCGTGATCTTCCAAGCTTCATTAGCTTTTAGATACTGGAGAGCCCATTGAGTTTCAGTGGAAGCAGCCGCGTAGCTAAGTGGAGGTGTCAGAATTAGTCCGAGGATTGCTGCGCGAGCCACTCTGCCGTAATAACGCCGTTTGCGGGCGCGGCAATGATATCGGGAATCCATGTACTCTTTCGTTCTTTTAGGTAACCTGGGCGCGGGTTGCGATTCTCCCGCTCTCGGCGAACTGCGGCAGCGCTACCTGGAGGAGGAATAAATCCGGCGTTGTTGAAATCTTGGCCCGCGTTAAGCGGTGACTGAATGTCGCTATGGAGGTGGGCTTGAGGCGCATTGGAAATGTAAGGGAGACGCCTAGATGCCGCTTCGTCGCCGTGACGCGCGAGCGGCGAGTAGTCGAGATGGGTTGTCAAAGCCCCGGAGGAGTGCGGCGTTTGACCGCTTTCTACATACCTGCCATGACTTCCTACATCAAGGTCACCTCTTTTGCTGCTCGACGCTGACTCTTTATCTGTCGACTGATTATTCTGTGCATTCTTCAGTTCAGGGCGATCTCCATGCGATCCGTCGATATGGAACATGATATAAGGATGCATAGTTGACTTTCCGGGCGCGATCTCCAGCTGGGCCGCGGCTGATGTTGATTTTAGGTTTGTTGAGGTAGCGCGCTGGCTTCCGTGTTCGGGAGTTCCATCTTCAGGCGATAGGGCGATTATGTCGCGCATATTGATAAGTGCCTGATTGTGATCCGGCTGGAACGGCTCGTAGCGATCGCCAGAATAGCGAGTCTTGGTTGATGCCCCTAGTTCGGGCAAGCCAGCTCTTGCGGAAGCTGGCTTGCCGGTTGCTGGCCTGGCCCGATAATTAGTTCGCGAATCCTCGTGCGGAGACGACGGTAAGATGGTCGAAGTGGAGGCTGAGCCTCCAGGCGGCCTGAGCGGAATTGGCTCACGTTCCGTTAGTAACGCATCAATGTCGTCGATTTCCTCGTGCGTCCTAACGGGCTGATTCGGATCAGAAGTGATACTAAAGGACTCTCCGCGAGCGTTGCCGATATTCATCAACTGCTGGCGCGTTTCGACGTATTGTGCGGCGATTCCATGTACCACTTGAACCGCTTGCTCGTGGGCAGCGTGATAAGCGGTACTCTGTCGCGCTGCCTCCAGCGCCTCCATCGGTGTTCTCGGGCGCACGACGGTATCGGTGACGCCGGGCTCGGCCACCTCAGGCACGTTCATCATCTGATGTTGTTGCTCGGCCACGACTGCGGCACATCGGCTCACCGCTGTAGCCGCCCCGAGCGCGCTCTCGTGAAACTCCCGCGCCTCGGCTGCAGCGCGCCCCAGTGTGGAGGCGGCCTGCTCCGCCGCCGTTCCCTTCCACCAGTTCGGTAGGTCGGCCTGGGCGCGGGACAGGAGTTCGGCGACCTCGCCGACTCGGTCCGCCAGATTGCGGAATGCGTGGGGCATCGCCTCCATGGCTCCTACCTGGGGAGAGGACGCCAGGCTGCGGAGTTCGTCGAGGGTGAGGCCGCTGTAGTCGAACTGGGGTTCGGTCATGGGGTGGGTGGGGGTGTAGGGGTCTCGAGGGCGGTCCGCATGGCGGCTGTGGCGATGGCTTCGTCGGCGGCTGAGTAGGTTTCGTGGGTGCGTTCGGCGTAGTGGGTCATGGCCGTGAGCATTTGGTGGATGCGGGTGTACCAGGCTTGGAGGCGGTGGACCACGTCGGCGTGGGTGTCGCCGAGGGGGTCGGCCTCGTCTAACAGTCCATATACATATGACGCGGCGTCGCCTTTGGTGGTGCGCCACGCCGCTGGGCCGGTATGGAGGGTGGGGTCCACCAGGGGCCAGGTGTGGGCGTGGGAGGCGCCGAGCGTGGTTTCGAGGTCGGCCAGGGAGCGGCGTAGTGCGGAGAGGTGGTCCAGGCAGACGTGGAAGTCATAGCTGCTGGTCATGAGTGGTTCCTCCCCGAGGTAGTGGGACAGAGCTGGAGAGCCGCGCATGGGGCCGGCGGGATGAAGGCGGCTGGTGAGGCTGGCGCGGTGAAGCGGAGAGCAGTCGAAACACGGCGCGCTGTGTGAGGCTAGCTAGACAAATGGGGTGTAATGACACTTACGGGACTTCCGCCCGCTTTGCAATAGCGACGCAGATCACCAAGCGCGCGAACAGGTGACCCTCCGCCCTCGAAACGCCCCGCCCCGTCCGGACCCCCACCCCGGAGGTGGTACCGTAAACAGTCGGCCGCGAGCTGGTGAAGATCCCCGTGTAGACGACCGGGGGCGCTCGGCGACTGCTTACCACCGAGGAGTGACACGTGTCTCTGGACGCAGCCACCAAGAAGAAGATCATCGAGGACTACGGCACGAAGCCGAACGACACGGGTTCGCCGGAGGTGCAGATCGCTCTGCTCACCTACCGCATCAACGAGCTCACTGAGCACCTGAAGTTCCACAAGCACGACCACCACAGCCGGCGGGGCCTGCTGCTGCTGGTCGGGCAGCGGCGGCGGCTTCAGGGGTACCTGCAGCGGACCGACATTGTGCGGTACCGGGCGCTGATCGAGAAGCTGGGCCTGCGTCGGTAGGTTCGTGCTGCTGTTCTTCCCAGGAGCGGTCCGTCGTCACGGACCGCTCCTGTTGCGTACCCGCTCCGCACATGGGCGGCCCAAGCTGCCGACTTTTCCGGTTAGAGTGGGTAGCGGAAAAGTTCAAGACGTTTTAGGGAACTGAAGAGGCACTGCGCGAGGACGACCTGCGTCGAAGTGGCCGGTTGGGCGCCGATCTTCGGTAGTGGCCCTCGGGACGGACCAGCCCCGGGGGCTTCGATCGAAGACCGGGCCGCCACACGGCGGCGTGGGTACTGACAAGCCGCGTCCTCTTCAGCTCGCCACATACGAACTGAGGAGTACCTGTTGTCCGAGGGTGTTTTCACTACTGAGGCCGTGATCGACAACGGTCCGTTCGGGACGCGGACTGTGCGTTTCGAGACCGGGCGGTTGGCGCGGCAGGCTGCCGGGTCGGTCGTCGCTTACCTGGACGACGAGACGATGATCCTGTCGGCCACCACTGCTTCCAAGTCCCCCAAGGACTCGCTCGACTTCTTCCCGTTGACGGTGGATGTCGAGGAGCGCATGTACAGCGTGGGCCGGATTCCCGGCTCGTTCTTCCGGCGGGAGGGGCGGCCGAGTGAGGACGCGATTCTCACCTGCCGGCTCATCGACCGGCCGCTGCGGCCGTCGTTCGCGAAGGGGCTGCGGAACGAGGTGCAGGTCGTGGCCACGGTCATGGCGCTGAACCCGGAGCACCTCTACGACGTGGTCGCGATCAACGCCGCGTCCGCTTCGACGCAGCTGGCCGGGCTGCCTTTCTCCGGTCCCATCGGTGGTGTGCGGGTCGCGCTGATCCAGGACCGCTGGGTGGCCTTCCCCACCCACACCGAGCTGGAGGAGGCCGTGTTCGACATGGTCGTCGCCGGGCGGGTGCTGGACGACGGCGACGTCGCCATCATGATGGTCGAGGCCGAGGCCACCACGGAGACCGTGGCGCTGGTCGCCGGGGGCGCCACCGCGCCGACCGAGGAGGTCGTCGCCGACGGCCTGGAGGCCGCCAAGCCCTTCATCAAGGCGCTGTGCGTGGCCCAGCAGGAGCTGGCCGCGTCGGCCGCCAAGGAGACCGCGGAGTTCCCGCGCTTCCTGGACTACCAGGACGACGTCCTGGACGCGGTCACCGCCACCGCCAAGACCGAGCTGGCCAACGCGCTGACCATCGCCGGCAAGCAGGAGCGCGAGGAGGAGCTGGACCGCGTCAAGGCGCTGGTCGTGGAGAAGCTCGCGCAGCAGTTCGAGGGGCGTGAGAAGGAGATCGGCGGGGCCTTCCGGGCGCTGACCAAGAAGCTGGTGCGGGAGCGCATCATCCGCGACCAGGTCCGGATCGACGGCCGCGGGGTGCGTGACATCCGGCCGCTGTCCGCCGAGGTCGAGGTGATCCCGCGGGTGCACGGCTCGGCGCTGTTCGAGCGCGGTGAGACCCAGATCCTGGGCGTCACCACGCTGAACATGCTCCGCATGGAGCAGCAGCTGGACACGCTGAACCCGGAGACGCGCAAGCGTTACATGCACAACTACAACTTCCCGCCGTACTCCACCGGTGAGACCGGTCGCGTGGGTTCGCCCAAGCGGCGGGAGATCGGCCACGGCGCCCTCGCCGAGCGCGCTCTGCTGCCGGTCCTGCCCTCGCGGGAGGAGTTCCCCTACGCGATCCGGCAGGTCTCCGAGGCGCTGGGTTCCAACGGCTCCACCTCGATGGGTTCGGTCTGCGCCTCGACCATGTCGCTGCTGAACGCCGGTGTCCCGCTGCGGGCCCCGGTGGCCGGTATCGCCATGGGCCTGGTCTCGGCCGAGGTCGACGGCAAGACCGAGTACGTCGCGCTGACCGACATCCTGGGCGCCGAGGACGCGTACGGCGACATGGACTTCAAGGTCGCCGGCACCAAGGAGTTCGTCACCGCGCTGCAGCTGGACACCAAGCTCGACGGCATCCCGGCCTCGGTGCTGGCCGCCGCGCTGAAGCAGGCCAAGGACGCCCGCCTGCACATCCTGGACGTGATGATGGAGGCCATCGACGTCCCGGACGAGATGAGCGAGTTCGCGCCGCGCATCATCACGGTGAAGATCCCGGTGGACAAGATCGGCGAGGTCATCGGCCCGAAGGGCAAGATGATCAACCAGATCCAGGAGGACACCGGCGCCGAGATCACGATCGAGGACGACGGCACCATCTACATCGGCGCCGCCACCGGTTCGGCCGCCGAGGCCGCGCGGGCCACGATCAACCAGATCGCCAACCCGCAGATGCCGGAGGTCGGCGAGCGCTACCTGGGCACCGTGGTGAAGACCACGACCTTCGGCGCGTTCGTCTCGCTGATGCCCGGTCGCGACGGCCTGCTGCACGTCTCCCAGCTGAAGAAGCTGGCCGGCGGCAAGCGGGTGGAGAACGTCGAGGACGTGGTCAAGGTCGGCGACAAGCTGCAGGTCGAGATCGCCGAGATCGACTCCCGCGGCAAGCTCTCGCTCATCCCGGTGCTGCCGGAGGGCGAGGGGGACAAGGCTGAGGCCAAGGCCGAGGCGAAGGCCGAGTAACAACCTTGTACCCGGTTGAGACCCTGATCGCCGGGCAGAACGGCAGCGGCACCATCCGCCGTACCGTCCTGCCCGGCGGTCTGCGCGTGGTGACCCAGACCATGCCCTCGGTGCGCTCGGTGACGTTCGGCATCTGGACCGGCATCGGGTCCCGGGACGAGCACCCGGAGGAGTCCGGCGCCACCCACTACCTCGAACACCTGCTGTTCAAGGGCACGGCGAAGCGGTCCGCGCTGGAGATCTCCGCGGCGATCGACGCGGTCGGCGGTGAGATGAACGCCTTCACCGCCAAGGAGTACACGTGCTACTACGCGCGGGTGCTCGACGCCGACCTGCCGCTGGCCATCGACGTGGTCTGCGACCTGGTCACCTCGGCCCTGGTCCGGCCCGAGGACGTGGAGTCCGAGCGCAACGTCATCCTCGAGGAGATGGCGATGACCGAGGACGAGCCCGCGGACCAGATCCACGACGAGTTCGCCTTCGCCCTGCTCGGCGACTCCCCGCTGGGCCGGCCGATCCTGGGCTCGGCCGAGTCGGTCAACGCCCTCACCCGGGACGCGATCGCGGAGTACTACCACTCCCACTACACCGACGACCACCTGGTGGTCGCGGCGGCCGGCAACCTGGACCACGACGTCGTGGTGGCCCTGGTCGACCAGGCCTTCGCCGCCGCCCGGGGCGACCGCGACCCGGACCGCCGCCCGGTGGTGCCGCGGATCGGCGGCGACGCCGGCCCCGCGCGCTCCGGACTGCGCCTGGTCTCCAAGCAGACCGAGCAGACGCACGTCGTGCTGGGCGTGCCCGGCGTGGCCCGCACCGACCGTCGTCGCTACCCGTTGGGCATCCTGTCCACGATCCTCGGCGGCGGCATGTCCTCCCGCCTGTTCCAGGAGGTCCGGGAGAAGCGCGGCCTGGCCTACTCGGTCTACAGCTTCTCCACGCACCACGCCGACTGCGGCATGTTCGGCGTCTACGCCGGCTGCCAGCCGGAGAACTTCACCGAGGTGCTGAAGATCTGCCGCGACGAGGTCGCCAAGGTGGCCGAGTCCGGCGTCACCGAGGAGGAGCTGCGCCGCGGCATCGGCCAGGTGCGGGGGTCCACGGTGCTCTCGCTGGAGGACACCGGGTCGCAGATGACCCGGATAGGGAAGAACGAACTCGTCTACGGCGAGCACCTCACCATCGAGGAGCTGCTCGGGCGGGTGGAGTCGGTGACCGCCGACGACGTCAAGCGGGTCGCCGAGGACTTCCTCCGGCAGCCGCAGGCGATAGCGGTGATCGGGGACTACGAGGACGCTTCATCGTTCGAAGGGGCCTTGGAAGGGGCAACGCTGTGACCGCCGCGCTGGAGCAGAGTGTCGTGAAGGTCGCGGTGTTCGGCGCCGCCGGCCGGATGGGCCAGGCCGTGTGCCGCGCCGTACAGGACGCGCCGGGCCTGGAGCTCGTCGCGCAGATCGACGCCGACGACGACCCGCGGCGCGCGGTCGAGGCCGGCGCCGAGGTCGCGGTCGACTTCACCCATCCCGGCGTCACCGTGCAGAACATCGAGTTCTGCGTCCGCCACGGCATCGACGTGGTCGTCGGCACCTCCGGCTTCGACGAGGCCCGCCAGGCGCAGGTCCGGGCTCTGCTGGTCGGCACGGGAACCCGGGTCCTGGTGGCCCCGAACTTCTCCATCGGCGCCGTCCTGATGATGCGCTTCGCCGCGGCCGCCGCGCCCTATTTCGAGAGCGTGGAGATCGTCGAGCTGCACCACCCGGACAAGGTCGACGCGCCCTCGGGCACCGCGACCCGCACCGCGGAGCTGATCGCCGAGGCCCGGGCCGCGGCCGGCAGCGCCCCGATGCCGGACGCCACCAAGACCGGTCTGGACGGTGCCCGCGGCGCGGCCGTGGACGGTGTCCCGATCCACTCCGTGCGCCTGCGCGGCCTGGTCGCGCACCAGGAGGTGCTGCTCGGCACGGTCGGCGAGACCCTGACCGTCCGGCACGACTCCCTGGACCGCGCCTCGTTCATGCCGGGCGTGGTGCTGGCCTGTAAGAAGATCGCGTCGCTGCCCGCCGGGCTGACCGTCGGCCTCGACGCGCTGCTCGACCTGTAGAACCCCGTAAGGCACCGTAAGGCACCGTAAGGCACCCATCATGCGCAACCGCACCACCGCTCTGGTCCTGGTCGTCATCCTGTGCTTCTACCTGCTGCTGGCCGTCCAGCGCGGGGTGTGGCTGGTGGCGACCGGGAAGCCGGTGCTGGTGCTGTTCGGCGTCGGCGTGCTGATGCTGCCGGTGGTCGGGGCCTGGTTCGTGGTCACCGAGGTGCGGATCGGCAATGCCTCCTCCCGCCTCGGGGCCCGGCTGGAGGCCGAGGGCCTGTGGCCGACCGAGGAGATCCCGACGCGGCCCTCGGGCCGGCCGGACCTGAAGGCGGCGGACGAGATCTTCGAGAAGCGCAGGGCCGAGGTCGAGGCCGCGCCGGAGGACTGGCGCGGCTGGTACCGGCTGTCCCTGGCCTACAACGACGCCCGCGACCGCCCGCGGGCCCGCAAGGCCCTGCGCCGGGCCATCGAGCTGGACCGGCGGCACAGCTGATCCGATCCGGCCATCGGGCCTCCTCCTTATCGACAGAGCCCTGATTCGGGGCTAGCGTCCCTCCCCGCTGACGCCCAGGTCAGTGACCGGGCCGTCGCCGCGTGTGCTCGGCGACGGCCGGCCCCGGCGTTCTCGGGAGGGAATGTGAAGCCCAGACGAAGATGGCCCGTCATCCTCGGGCTCGTCGCGCTCGCCGCCTTCGCGGCACCGTTCGCGCGCGCGGACCAGCGGACGCCGACCGCGTCCGGCTCCGCGCGGCCGGCTGTGAACCCGTTGAACTGCGCCACCAACCGCGCCATGTGCACCGAGGTCGACGACAGCGAGTTCGTCTTCGGCGAGGACCACTACGTGGGCCACGACGAGCCTTCGACCCTGTTCTACAGCGACATCCCCGGCGCGGGGAACGACAACACGTACTTCCTGCGCCTGCCCGAGGACCCGCCGCAGCAGCCCGCGCAGGACGGCTCCGGCTCCAGCTGGAACTTCCAGCTGCACCCGGCGTTCTGGTTCGGCATGGCGATGTGCGACGACCAGTCGGCGCCCGGTCCCGGCGGGCAGAACGCGGCTTGCCAGCCCGACAGCGACAGCAACATCTACACCGACACCGACGTGAACTCGCCGCGCTTCATCGGCAAGCACCCCGGTGCCGCCTTCATGGAGATGCAGTTCTACCCGCCGGGCTGGGTGTCCTGGCCGGCCGGGAACAGCTGCGACCCGACCAAGTGGTGTGCCGCGCTGAACATCGACAGCTTGTCGCTGAACTACGACACGGGCACCCTCAACAACGATGACTGCCTGAACAAGGCCGGCGTGGAGTACGTGAACTTCGCGTTCCTCACCGACAGCGGGCAGGCCACGACGCCGGCCGACCCGACCAACAACGACCGGTTCAACCTGGACCCGGCGCATGACGCCTTCTACAACTCCGGCGACGTGCTCAAGGTCCACATGTTCGACACCCAACAAGGGTTCCGAGTCGAGGTCACGAACGTCACCCAGCACAACAAGGTCAGCTCGATGACCGCCTCGATGGCCAACGGCTTCAAGCAGGTCGCGTTCCAGCCCACCGCCACCACCTGCCAGACGATCCCGTCCGCGTTCCACCCGATGTACTCGACCTCCAGCGAGAACACCCGCGTGCCGTGGGCCGCCCACAGCTACAACGTCGCGTTCTCCGACGAGATCGGGCACTTCGAGTACTGCGCCGCGGCGGACCCGGCCACCGGCGCCTGCACCCAGGCCGCCGGGGGCGACGGAACCGTCGACGCCGACGACAACTACTGCTTCAACCCTTCGGACTCGCTGCTGGCACAGGTCGGCGGGTGTCTCAGCGAGGCGCCGACCGACGACGACTATGACGGAGTCCCCTACGGCAAGACCTGGCCGGGCAGCGGAGGCGGCACGGCGACCCCGGACCCGATCGCGTTCAGCAGCCCGCTGATCCACGGGCTGTGGAACTTCCAGCGCTCGGCGTTCGAGACCGACCTGCCGCGGATCGAGGACAACGACACCCTGCCGGTGCCGTGCAACCGGGCGACCGGTGCGAACTGCGTGAACCCGCCGCCGGGATCGCAGTTCTACCCGATCTTCGTCACGCACCAGCTCAACCCGTTGTCGTGCGTGTGGCAGGAGGGCGGGCCGGCGATCCCCGGCGCTTCCAGGACCTTCGGCGGGACGTCGCAGGCGGAGTTCGGCAGCCTGTTCCAGCTGGCTTATCCGCGCCCCGGAGGCGTGTCAATGTCCTACAACGATTTCCGCCAGATCCTGCCGCACAACCCGTGCTTCTCCTTGCCCGGGGACCTGATGGGACCGTTGATGGGACACAAGCTGCAAGGGGGTTGATACTGAACTCATAGGATCTCGAACCCGCAAAGTTCGCAGAGTTCGCAAGAGCCTGATTCGTCCTGACTCGCATGGAACGACGATGGACGGTATGGGGAGCGATGGCGCTGGTCGCAGCCGGTGTCGCGGCACCGGCTGGGACCGCGGTGGCCTCCGGATCGCTCACCCGCTACTACGGACAGCACCTGGCGCGACGCGCACCGTCAGCCCCAACGAACTCGCCGCGGCCCTGCGTCTGCGAGCGTCGTACCCGCCGTACTTCGACCAGTACGCGGGTCCGGCGCTGGCGGCGGCGGCGAAGGGAGACGGCACCGGCCTGCTGAGCCTCGCCGACACCTGGAACGGGCGCCGTTCGGACGCTGCCGGCTTCAACACCGGCTACGCCCCGGACTTCCAGGACGACGTCGCCCTGTTCTGCACCGACCGTCCGTGGCCGACCGGGACGGCCGCCTACGGCGCGCTGCTGGCCGCCAGTGAGGCCGCTTCTCCCCACCTGGGAGCGGAGCGGGCGAGCATGGCGCTGCCCTGCAACGGCTGGCCGATCACCGATCTGCCCCATCCGGTGCGGGTGCCGGGCACGCCGCCGATCCTGGTGGTGTCCTCGACCGGCGACCCGTACACGCCGTACCAGTGGGGGGTCGACGCCGCGCACACGCTCGCCAACGGTGTGCTGCTGACGTCGAACACACACGGGCACACCGCGTACCTCTCCGGTCATCCGTGCGTGGACACCAACGTCGAGGGCTACGTCGTCAGCGCCACGCCGCCGGCTTCCGGCACCATCTGCTGATCGCGCACACCCTGGTGACGCTGGCGGAGATGGCCGCGCGGCTCGTGCTCCAGGATCCGAAGCGGTACGAGCCGGCGCGGTTCGTGCGGGGACCGCGGTCCGCGGTCGGCCTGGTCGCGCCGACCGGGCGCCTAGATGATCGCGGTCGCCTCGACCTCGATGAGCGCCTCCGGCAGGAACAGCCGGGAAACCTCGACCGTGGTGCTGGTCGGAGGGGCCGCGTCCTTGAAGTACTCGGCGCGGATCTCGCCGTACTCGCGGATGCGCGAGATGTCGGTCAGGAAGGTGCGCAGGTTCACGACGTCGGCGAAGGTGGCGCCGTGCGCCTCCAGGACCTTGCCGATCAGCTCCATGACGCGCCGGGACTGCGCGCGCATGTCGTCGCCGCCGACGATCTGGTGGTCGTCGCCCCAGGCCACCTGGCCGGCCAGCATCAGCAGTGTGCGTTCGCCGAGGGGGATCACGGCGACGTTGGAGAAGGCTTTGAACGGCGAGCTGGGGACGCCCGCGGGGTTGTCGAGAGTGAAGGTGCTCATGGCCCGAAGGTATTTCCACCCCTGGGATACCACTAGCGAATAGTTCGCATGATCCCCATGCGTGGTTAGCATGGCGTCTCATGGACACGGCGTTGTTCGAAGTCTTCCTGGAAGTGGCGCGGCGCGAGTCGTTCACCGCGGCGGCCGGGTCGCTCGGCTACACCCAGTCGGCGGTCTCGCGTCAGGTCGCCGCGCTGGAGTCGGCGGTCGGCGCCACACTGTTCGACCGGCTTCCACGGGGCGTACGGCTGACCGCGGAGGGGCGGGCCCTCCTACCGCACGCGGAGGCCGTCGCAGGCCGTCTGCGGGCCGCTGTGGCCGATGTGCGGGCCGTGCGGACCCTGGGCGGCGGGCGGCTCCGGCTCGGCGCGATCCCGACGGCGGACATGGCCCTGGTGCCGCGGGCGATCGCGGCGTTCCGCGCGGCGCATCCGGCCGTGGCCGTGACCCACACCGAGGGCCTCACACGCTGGCTGGCGGGCGCGGTGCGCGCCGGGGACCTGGACCTGGCGGTCATCGGGACTCCGGAAGCGGAGCCGGTCTTCGAGGGGGTGCGGCTGCGGCGGCTGATGGCCGACCCGCTGGCCGTGGCGCTCCCGGTCGGGCACCGCCTGGCCGATCGGGAGGTGTTGCGGCTGGCCGATCTGGCCGGCGAGGACTGGATCGCCGGGCAAGTGCGCCCTGAGGAGACGCTCATCGCCGGGGTGCAAGGCGGCGAGTTCCGGCCGGTGATCGACTTCGTGGTCCTCGAGTGGGCGGCGAAGCAGGGGTTCGTCGCGGCGGGCCTGGGCGTGACCATCATCCCGGCGCTGGCCGCCGCCGCACTACGGCCGGACGTGGTGGTCGTGCCGCTGGATCCGGCCGAGGTGCGGCCGCGGTCGGTGTTCGCGGCCACGCCGGAGGGCGTCGCGGACAGCGCGGCGGTCGCGGCGTTCCTGGAGCTGGTGACGGAGGCTTGCTGAGACGTCCGGAATCCGCCAGTGCGGCGCGGACCGGGAGCGGAGCATGGAGACATGCACACCGTTCCCGGCATCAAAGTCCTGTATTTCGGAACCCCGGTCGTCCTCATCACCACGCGCAACGAGGACGGCTCACCCAATATCGCCCCCATGTCCTCGGCCTTCTGGCTGGGCAGCCACGGCATGTTGGGCCTGGGCAACTCCTCGCAGACCGCCATCAACATCGCCCGCGAGGGCGAGCTCGTGCTGAACCTGCCGTCCTCGGACATGGTCGGGTACGTCGACCGGATCGCCATGACCACAGGCCGTCCGGACATGCCGGAATACAAGTCGGAGATGGGCTACACGTTCGTGCGGGACAAGTTCGGCCTGGCCGGTCTCACCGAGCAGCTCTCGGAACTGGTCGCTCCGCCGCGGATCCTGGAGTGCCCGATCCAGATGGAGTGCCGGCTCACCTCGTCCCATCCGTTCGGGACGGGCAACATCACGACGTTCGAGGTCGAGGTGCTGCGGACGCACGTCGAGGAGCGGCTGGTGATCCCCGGCACGCACTACGTCGACCCGATGGAGTGGGACCCGCTGATCATGAAGTTCTGCGAGTACTTCGGCGGCGGGGTGCCGATGCACGGCTCGCGGCTGGCCGAGGGCTGGCAGATGCCGCATCAGCGGCGGATCCGCGATCTCGCCGAGAGCATGGGAAGCGGGGAGGGCGTCGTGCCGGTGCTCAGTGGGTCAGCGTCAGCTTGATCGCCAGGCCCGGCAGCAGCAGGCCGAACGCGGTGAACGCCAGCGGGCCGTTGGCACCGCAGTGCAGCCGCCGGGTCCCGCCCTCGCGGACCTCGACCGCGATCTTCTTCGAGTACATGCCGTCCAGGGAGAGCTCCACGAGGTGCTCGCCCGGCTCGACGGCGAACTCGGCGGCGCCGTTGTGCGCCAGGCGGCCGACGGCGACGCCGTCGATCCACACCTTGTAGGGCCGGGGGCGCAGCTGGAAACCGCTGCGGCGGGTGAGGGCTATCGTCCCGGACATACGCAACCTGCTTAATTCGGACACCTGAGGGTGTAAAGGAGCATAAGCGCGAGGGCGGCACCGGAATCCGGTGCCGCCCTCGCCGTTATGCGATCGTCGCCTACCTACGATGCCGCCGCCGCTGCGAAGCGTGACATGGCGTGCTCCACCAGGCGGATCAGCGTCAGCTTGGTGGACTCCCGGCTGCGGGCGTCACAGGTCACGACCGGGACGTCCGGCGGGATCGACAGCGCCTCGCGGACGTCCGCCACCTCGTGCGTGAGCATGCCGTCGAAGCAGTTCACGCCGACGATGTACGGCAGGCCCGCGTCCTCGAAGTAGTCGATGGCCGAGAAGCAGTCCGCCAGGCGGCGGGTGTCCACCAGCACCACCGCGCCGATGGCGCCGCGGCACAGGTCGTCCCACATGAACCAGAAGCGGTTCTGGCCCGGTGTGCCGAACAGGTACAGGATCAGCTCGCGGTCCAGCGAGACGCGCCCGAAGTCCATCGCCACCGTGGTGGTGACCTTGCCGGGCACGACCGTGAGGTCGTCCACACCCTCGGACGCCGCGGTCATCACGGCCTCGGTGGTCAGCGGGGCGATTTCCGAGACCGCGCCGACGAAGGTGGTCTTGCCCACGCCGAAGCCGCCGGCGACGACGATCTTCACCGACGTGGTCGGACCCGCCGCGGGCTGCTGCGCCGCGGGAGCCTGTCCGTAAGGGGAGTAGTTCATTGCACGGCCTCCTTTCTACAGATTGCGGAGTCCGATGAGGACTCGTTCGAGGAGCGCGAGGTTGGGCTGGCCGTTGTCGGTCTCGCCGGGCTGCTGGATGGCCACCAGGCCGGCGTCCGACATGTCGCCCAGCAGCACCCTGACCACCCCCAGCGGCATCCGCATCAGCGCCGCGACCTCGGCCACCGACTTCAGCTCGACGCACAGCTCGCAGATGCGCTGGTGCTCCGGCTCGCGGCCGGGGACGCGCGCGCGTCCGTTGTCCGTCGTCGACACCAGCGCCTCGATCGGCAGCTGGTAGCGGGCCCGCGTACGGCCCCTGGTCAGGGCGTAGGGGCGGACGAGGGGCGAGGAATCGTGGGCGCTGCTCACGGCCGCGTGCTCCCGTCACTCGTCACGGCAGGGGGAAGGGTGGTCACCGGGCGTCCTCTCAGCGCGGCAGCGACGACTGGAGCTCGGCACGCAACGCCGGCGTCAGGACGTCGCCGGCGCGCTCCACGAGCAGGGCCATCTCGTAGCCGATCAGGCCCATGTCGCAGTCCGAGGACGCGAGCACGGCCAGCGCCGAGCCGTCGGAGATGGCCATCACGAACAGGAAGCCGCGGACCATCTCGACGACGGTCTGCGTCACCGAGCCGCCCTCGAAGATCCGGGCCGCGCCGGAGGTCAGCGAGGACAGCCCGCTGGCCACCGCGGCCAGTTGGTCGGCGCGGTCGCGGGGGAAGCCGTCGGACACCGCCAGCAGCAGGCCGTCGGAGGAGACCACCACGGTGTGCGCCACGCCCGGGACGCGGTCCACGAAGTTGGTGATCAGCCAGTTGAGATTCCGGGCGGCTTGGGTGAGATTGGGGTCGTTCACGGGTGCTCAGTCCTGCTTTCCTGGCTCGGGGGTGCCGAAGGCGGCCGGGCCGTCGGACGCTGTGGGGTTGTTGGCGGGATCGGTCGGCTGGGCGCCGGCGGCGTCGCGGCCCTGGCGCAACCCCTGGTGGAAGTTGGCCAGCCGGCTGCGCACGGCCTCGGCCGAACGCGCCGGGATCGGCGGGGCCGCGGCCTTGGCGGCGCCGACGCCGTCGGCCGAGCCCGGGACCAGGTTGGAGCGCGGGACGCGCTTCGGCAAGCCCTTCGGGGTCAGACCCGCCGCGACCGGCTTCTTCACCACCTCGGCGGCCTTCCATCCCTCGTCGCCCGGCGACTGCCAGGGCTGGCCCGCGGAGCTCTGGTCGTCGTTCATGGGCTCCTTGGGTTCCTCGTGCGGTGCGGCCTCGTGCGGTGCGGCCTCGTGCGGGGCGGCGGCCGGCGTCGGCCCGGCGGCGCTCGGCGCGGCCGGGGTGTCCGCCGGCTCGCCGAGCGGCGGAGTGGGGACGGTCTGGGCGGCCGGGGCGGCCGGGGGCGTCACGGG
>NZ_BAAAQM010000035.1:0-110608 GCF_039531675.1 Catenulispora subtropica | reverse complement strand
CCGAGTTCTTCGACACCTACGTCAAACAGTTCACCGACCTGCCGTTCCTGGTGACGCTCAAGGACCGCGACGGCGCGTACGTCCCCGACCGCTTCGTGCGCGCCGCCGACCTCGCCGACCAGACCGAAGGCGCCGACTGGAAGACCGTCCTGCTCGACGCGGACGGCACGCCCACCGTCCCCAACGGCTCGCTCGGCTACCGCTGGACGGACTCGGGCGCGGGCAAGTGGAACCTGGACCTCGCCGGCGTCGACCCGCTGCTGTCGATAGCCGACCGGCCCGGTTCCGCAGGCGTCGAAGGCGTCGAAGGCGTCGAAGTCCTCCTGCCCCGCTTCGACACCGACGGCGGCGACCACGGCCAAGGCCGCGGCGACGTCCTGCGCCGCGGCGTCCCCGCCACCCGCCTCACTGAAGGCGGCCCGCTGGTCACGACCGTGTTCGACCTCATGCTCGCGCAGTACGGCGTCGGCCGTCCCGACCTGGCGCTGCCCGGCACCTGGCCCACCGGCTACGACGACGCCGCCCAGCCCGGCACCCCGGCCTGGCAGGAGGAGAACACCTCCGTCCCGGCGGCGCGCGCCGTGAAGATCGCCCGCGAGTTCGCCAGGACCGCCGAGAAGTCCCGCGGCCGCTGCATGATCCTGATGGGCGCCGGCACCAACCACTGGTTCCACTCCGAGACCATGTACCGCTCGTTTCTCGCTCTGCTGACGATGACCGGCTGCCAGGGCCGCAACGGCGGCGGCTGGGCCCACTACGTCGGGCAAGAGAAGTGCCGCCCCTCGACCGGCTGGGCGATGCTCGCCTCCGCCAACGACTGGTCGCGTCCCCCGCGCCAGATGATCGGCACGGCGTACTGGTACCTCCACACCGACCAGTGGCGCTACGACGGGTTCGCCGCCGACGTGCTCGCTTCCCCGCTCGGCGAGGGCCGCTTCACCGGGATGACCGGTGCGGACTGTCTGGCGGCCTCGGCGCGCCTGGGCTGGATGCCGTCCTACCCCACCTTCGACCGCAACCCGCTGGAGCTGGCCGACGAGGCCGAGGCCGCGGACAAGGACGTCGCGACCCACGTCGTCGACGAGCTCAAGGCCGGCCGGCTCGGATTCGCCTGCGAGGACCCCGACGCCCCCGAGAACTGGCCCCGGGTCCTGACCGTCTGGCGCTCCAACCTCCTCGGCTCCTCGGCCAAGGGCGCCGAGTACTTCGCCCGCCACCTGCTCGGCACCGACTCCTCGCTGCGCGCCTCCGAAGCCCCGGAGGGAAGCCGCCCCCGCGACGTCGCCTGGCACGAGCAAGCCCCCGAGGGGAAGCTCGACCTGCTCCTGTCGCTCGACTTCCGCATGACGTCCACCACCCTCATGTCGGACGTCGTCCTCCCGGCCGCGACCTGGTACGAGAAGCACGACCTCTCGACCACCGACATGCACCCCTACGTCCACGCCTTCACCGCCGCCGTCGACCCGCCGTGGCAGGCCCGCACCGACTTCCAGGCCTTCCACGCCATCGCCCAGCGCCTCTCGGAGCTCGCCGCCGGGCACCTGGACGTCCGCCGCGACGTCGTGGCCACGGCCCTGCAGCACGACACCCCCGGCGAGATCGCGCAGCCCGGCGGCGTGGTCCTGGACTGGCGGCGCGGCGAGTGCGAACCCGTTCCCGGACGCACGCTGCCGAACCTGACCGTCGTCGAACGCGACTACACCGCGATCGGCGCCAAGATGGCCGCGTTGGGCCCGCTGGCCGACCGGCTGGGCCTGCCGGTGAAGGGCATCACCTTCCAGGTCGCGCCCGAGGTCGCCCAGCTCGGCGCGCTCAACGGCACGGTGGCCGGCGGCCCCGCCGCCGGGCGGCCGTCGCTGGAGACCGACATCAAGGCGGCCGAGGCGATCCTGCTGTTCTCCGGGACCACCAACGGCCGCCTGGCCACCGCCGGGTTCCACACCCTGGAACAGCGCACCGGCCAGGAGATGGCCCACTTGGCGGCCGAACACGAGGGCAAGCAGATCCGGTTCGCCGACACCCAGGCGGCGCCGGTCCCGGTCATCACCTCCCCGGAGTGGTCCGGCAGCGAGGCCGGAGGGCGCCGTTACACCGCCTTCACCCTCAACACCGAACACCTCAAGCCCTGGCACACCCTCACCGGCCGCCAGCACTTCTTCCTCGACCACGACTGGATGCACGAGACCGGCGAAGCGCTGCCGGTGTACAAACCGCCGCTGGACATGAACCGCCTGTTCGGCGAGCCCCGCATCGGGCCCGACGGCCACCGCGAGGTGACCGTCAGATACCTGACACCGCACAACAAGTGGTCCATCCACTCCGAGTACCAGGACAACCTGTTCATGCTCTCGCTGTCCCGAGGCGGCCAGCTGATCTGGATCAGCCCGGCCGACGCGGCCGCGATCGGCGTCGCCGACAACGACTGGATCGAGGCGGTCAACCGCAACGGTGTGGTCGCGGCGCGCGCCGTGGTCTCGCACCGCATGCCGACCGGCACCGTCTATATGCACCACGCCCAGGACCGCACCGTGGGCGTACCCAAGACGCAGACCACGAAGAAGCGCGGCGGCATCCACAACTCCCTGACCCGGGTGATCCTCAAGCCCTCGCACCTGATCGGCGGCTACGCGCAGCTGACGTGGGCGTTCAACTACCTCGGCCCGACGGGCAACCAGCGCGACGAGGTGACCGTGATCCGCAAGCGGACCGAGGAGGTGACCTACTGATGCGGGTCATGGCGCAGATCGCGATGGTGATGAACCTCGACAAGTGCATCGGCTGCCACACCTGCTCGGTGACATGCAAGCAGGCGTGGACCAACCGCGGCGGCGTGGAGTACGCCTGGTTCAACAACGTGGAGACCCGTCCCGGCCAGGGTTACCCGCGGCGGTATGAGGACCAGGAGCGGTGGGCCGGCGGCTGGACGCTGAACCGGCGGGGCAAGCTGACCCTGCGCGCCGGCGGCCGGTGGCGGAAGCTGTCCCGGATCTTCTCCAACCCCCAGCTTCCGGGGATCGGTGACTACTACGAGCCCTGGACCTACGACTACCGCAACCTCACCGACGCCCCCCTCGGCGACGACATCCCGGTGGCGCGTCCGCGTTCGCTCATCTCCGGCAAGCCGATGGAGATCACCTGGTCGGCGAACTGGGACGACAACCTCGGCGGCATGCCGCAGCACGGCGACGACGACCCCATCGCGGCCAAACTCCGCGCCGAGATCGGGGACAAGGTCACGTACGAGTTCGAGCAGGCGTTCATGTTCTACCTGCCGCGGATCTGCGAGCACTGCCTCAACCCCGCGTGCGTCGCCTCCTGCCCGTCCGGTGCCATGTACAAGCGCGCCGAGGACGGCATCGTGCTGGTCGACCAGGACCAGTGCCGCGGCTGGCGCATGTGTGTGACCGGTTGTCCTTATAAGAAGGTCTACTTCAACCACAAGACCGGCAAGGCCGAGAAGTGCACCATGTGCTACCCGCGAGTGGAGGTCGGCCTGCCCACCGTGTGCTCGGAGACCTGCGTCGGGCGGCTGCGGTATCTCGGCGTGATGCTCTACGACGCGGACAAGGTCACCGAAGCTGCCTCCGTGCCGAACGACCGGGACCTGTACGCGGCCCAGATGGGCGTGTTCCTCGATCCGCATGATCCGGCGGTGGCCGCCGAGGCGGAGCGGGCCGGGATCCCCTTCGATTGGATCGAGGCGGCGAAGAAGTCGCCGGTCTACGACCTGATCGCCAAGTACCAGGTCGCCCTGCCGCTGCACCCGGAGTACCGGACCATGCCGATGGTCTGGTACATCCCGCCGCTGTCGCCGGTCGTCGACGCGCTGGCCGACACCGGCCACGACGGCGAGGACGCCGACAACCTGTTCGGGGCCATCGAGTCGCTCCGGATCCCCGTGGAGTACCTCGCGGAGCTGTTCACCGCGGGCGACACGGTCCCGGTCGACTCGGTGCTGCGCCGGCTGGCGGCGATGCGGTCCTACATGCGCCGGATCAACCTCGGCGAGGAGAAGGACGAGTCGATCGCCCGGACCGTCGGGCTGAGCGGCGCCGAGATGGAGGCCATGTACCGGTTGCTGGCGATCGCCAAGTATCAGGACCGGTACGTGATCCCGACCGCGGCCGTGGCCGACGCGCGACGACTGGAGGAGGCCGCCACCAGCGGCTGCTCGGTCGACTTCGACGAGATGCCCGGCGGGTCCGGGCCGTTCGGCGAGACCTCGGGCCGCAGCGTCCCGGTCGCCGTGGAGAACTTCCACGCCCTGCGCGAGCGCGGTGCGTCCGACGCACCGGCCGACACTTCGGGGCTGCGCGGCCGGGTCAACCTCCTCAACTGGGACGGCAACGGACGTCCCGACGGGCTGTTCCCCACACAGACGAAGGACGACGGACGATGAACGACCACATACGTGTCGTGCGCCAGGCTGCGTCCTGGTGCCTTCGCTATCCCGACGACAAAGTGCGGAGCGTCCTCCCGATCATCGCCGAGGCGCTGGCGGAGACGGGCGCCGCTCCGGGCGCCGAGCAGCTGCGGTCGTTCGTCGAGTACGCACGGACCACCCCCGAGCTGGAGCTGGCCGCGCACTACGTCACGGTGTTCGACCTGCGGAACCGCCGCAGCCTGAACCTGACCTGGTGGTCGGACGGGGACACCCGTCGGCGCGGTATGGCGCTGCTGGCGTTCAAGGACGCCTACCGGGCCGCCGGCTGGCGGTTCGACGGCGACGACCTGCCCGACCACCTTCCCGCCGTCCTGGAGTTCAGCGCCCTGGACGACGCCGCGGCCCGCGACGCGGGGGAGGAGTTGCTGGCCCGCCACCACGCCGGCGTCTGTGCCTTGCACGAGGCGCTGACCGCGGCCCGGACGCCCTACGCCCACGTCCTCGAAGCCGTTCGCACGACCCTGCCGCCGCCCCGGCCGGCCGAGTCCCGCGAACCGGAACGCCCGCTTCTGGAACTCGTCGGGCTCGACGCTTATCCCGCCCATCTCATGGAGGCCGGCCGATGAACACCTCGACCACCCGGATCCTGCTGTGGGGCGCGCTGCCCTACGCGGTGCTGGCCGTCGTGATCGTCGGCACGATCTGGCGCTACCGGTACGACAAATTCGGCTGGACCACGCGTTCCTCGCAGCTCTACGAGTCCCGCCTGCTGCGGATCGCCAGCCCGCTGTTCCACTTCGGGCTGCTGTTCGTCATCCTCGGGCACATCGGCGGACTGCTCATCCCGCAGTCCTGGACCGACGCCGCGGGCGTCAGCGACCACACCTATCACCTGGTCGCCCTGGTCACCGGCAGCGCGGCCGGCGCGGCGACCCTCGCCGGGATCGCCCTGCTCGTCTACCGGCGCCGCACCACCGGCCCGGTCTTCCTGGCCACCACGCGCAACGACAAGCTGATGTACGTCTTCCTCGGCGGCGCGATCGCCGCCGGGCTGATCGCGACGCTCACCAACGCCGCCTCGCTCGACCACAACTACCGGCAGACCGTCTCGCCCTGGCTGCGGAGCCTGTTCTACCTGCACCCGGACGTCGACCTGATGGAGAAGACGCCCGGCGTGTTCCAGGCGCACATCCTGATCGCCTTCGCGCTGTTCGCGCTGTTCCCGTTCTCCCGGCTCGTGCACGCGTTCAGCGCGCCGGTCGGCTACCTGTTCCGTCCTTACATCGTCTATCGCAGCCGTGACCCCAAGACCCTCGGTCCGCGGGCCCCGCGGCGCGGATGGGAGCGAGTCGGATGACCGCCACCGCCCAGAGACCGGCCGCGTCGGGCGCGGAACCGGCTTCCATACCGGCGGCCGCCTGGCGCAACCTGGCCATGGCCACCCTCGGGTTCACGATCAACTTCTGGGCCTGGAACCTCATCGGCCCGCTCGGTCCGACCTTCGGCAAGGACCTCCACCTGAGCTCGGCCGCCCAGTCGCTGCTGGTCGCGGTGCCGGTGCTGGTCGGCGCGCTCGGCCGCGTCCCGGTCGGCGCCCTCACCGACAAGCTCGGCGCCCGGACCATGTTCCCGCTGGTCAGCTTCCTGACGATCATCCCGGTGCTGCTGCTGATCCCGGCGAAGCACTCGCTGCCGGCGCTGCTGGCCGTGGGCTTTCTGCTGGGCCTGGGCGGCACCACCTTCGCCATCGGGGTGCCGCTGGTCAACTCCTGGTTCCCGGCGGCCAAGCGCGGCATGGCGATCGGCGTGTTCGGGATGGGGATGGGCGGCACCGCGCTGTCGGCGTACTCCACCCCGCGCTTGAGCAAGGCGCACGGGCTCGACTTCCCGTTCCTGCTCGTCGCCGGCCTGCTCGCCGCCTACGGCCTGCTGGCGCTGCTGCTGGTCGGCGACCGCCCCGGCCGGCCGGTCCCGGCCGAGCCGCTGGTCCGCCGGCTGCGCGCCGCCGGGCGACTGCGTGTGACCTGGGAACTCAGCGCCCTGTACGCGGTCGGCTTCGGCGGGATCGTCGCCTTCGGCGTCTACCTCCCGACCTATTTGAAGAACCTCTACCACCTCAGCCAGACCGACGCCGGCACCAAGGCGGCCGGCTTCGCGCTGCTGGCGGTGCTCTTCCGCCCGATCGGCGGCTGGCTGTCCGACCGCGTGGCCCCGGCACTGGTGGCCGCGGGAGGGTTCGCCCTCGTCGCGGTCCTCGCCGTCGTCCAGGCCTTCGACCCGGCGCTGAGTCCGGGGGCGACCGTCTCCCTGCTGGGGATCGCCGCGGCGCTGGGCACCACGGCCGGCGCGGTGTTCGCGCTGGTCGCCCAGGCCTCGCCGCAGGCCCAGGTGGGCAGCGTGACGGGCATCGTCGGGGCCGTCGGCGGCCTCGGCGGGTTCGTGCCGCCGCTGGTCATGGGCGCGGTCTACGGGGCCAAGCACAGCTACTCGATCGGCTTGATGCTGCTGGCGGACCTGGCCCTGGCCGCGATGGTCTACGGCGTGGCGCGCATGCGCGTGACACGGACCGCGGAAGGCTGAACGGCGTGTGCTTCTACTGCGGATGCCGTGAGATCCCGCTGATCGCCGACCTCATCGCCGAACACGAAGACGTCACCGATCTCGGCGCCGCCCTCACCGCCGCTCTCGGGGCGGGGGACCTGGACCGGGCCCGGCACCTGGTCCGGGAGGTCGCCGAGAAGCTGCGGAGTCACTGGCTCGGCGAGGAGACAGGGCTCTTCGACGTGATGCGCGCCGACGAGGGCTACCGCGAGTACATCGACGCCCTCGTGCGGGAACACCGGGAGCTCCGGGACCTGCTCGCCGGGGCGGACCTCGAACAGCCTGCTGATCGCGCCCGGGTCGTCGAAGCGATGGAGGAGTTGTACCACCACATCGCCAAAGAAGAGGACGGGCTGTTCCCCGCATCGCTGACCGCGTTGTCCGGTGAGCAGTGGGACCGGGCGATGCGGGCGTGGGCGGCGGCCCACCCCCGGGTGGGATAGCCGGGGGCCAGGACTTTCGGCCCTGCGCCCCCGGGCCGGGCGGCACTACGGCGGCCGACGGCTCCGTACGAGGCTGAAGATGGAGGAGTACCTCCGACCCGTTCGGCTACTCGGCTAGTGGAGGCAGAAATGAAGGCCCTCGTCTACGGCGGTCCCGGCAGCAAGGCCTGGACCGAGGCGGCCGACCCGACCGTCGCCGATCCGCGGGACGCGATCATCCGGGTCGACGCCGTCACGATCTGCGGGACCGACCTGCACATCCTCAAGGGCGACGTCCCCGAGGTCGCGCCCGGGACGATCCTGGGCCACGAAGCCGTCGGCACCGTCGTGGACGTCGGCTCCGGCGTCACCGCCCTCAGCCCCGGCGACCGGGTGCTGGCCTCCTGCATCTCGGCGTGCGGCACCTGCCGCTACTGCCGGACCGGGTCCTACGGCCAGTGCCTCGGCGGCGGAGGCTGGATCCTGGGGCACACCGTCAACGGCGTGCAGGCCGAGTACGCGCGGCTGCCGTTCGCCGACCTGTCCTGCCACCGCCTCCCGAACACCGTCAGCGACGAGGCCGCGGTGCTGCTGGCCGACATCCTGCCGACGTCCTACGAGGTCGGGGTGCTCAACGGACGGGTCCGGCCCGGCGACACGGTCGTCGTGGTCGGCGCCGGCCCGATCGGGCTGGCCGCGATCCTGACCGCGCGGCTGTACTCGCCCTCGCACGTCATCGCGGTGGACCCGGCGCAGGCCCGGCTGGAGGCGGCCAAGCGGTTCGGCGCCCACGCCGGGGTGACGCCGGACGGTGACCCGCTGGAGGTCGTACGGGCGCTGACCGGCGGCCTCGGGGCGGACGTGGTGATCGAGGCCGTCGGCACGCCCGCGGCGTTCGAGCTGTGCACGATGCTGGTGCGCCCCGGCGGGCACGTGGCCAACATCGGCGTGCACGGCAAGCCGGCCATCCTGCACCTGGAAGACCTGTGGATCAAGGACGTCACGATCACCACCGGCCTGGTCGACACCTCGTCCACGGCCACGCTGCTGCGGATGCTCGAAGCCGGGCAGCTCGACGTCTCGCAGATGGTCACACACCGCTTCCCGCTCAGCGCGTTCGAAGAGGCGTACCGCGTGTTCGGCGACGCGGCGGACACCGGGGCGCTCAAGGTGGTGCTGAGCCGGTGAACGCTCGCAGGGGAATCGGAGCCGGCGCGGGGTTCGCAGGACTCGCAGGACTCGCCGCGCTGGCGGCGGTCGCCGTCGCCTACCCGCTGGCCTGGCGGGAACGCTGCCTCACCTGGGGCGCCCGTCCCGAGGAGGCCGCGCTGGAGATGCCCGGCGACGACCTGCTGCCCGCGGCACCGGTCGTCTCGACCCGGGCGGTCGGCGTCGCCGCCCCGGCTTCGGCGATCTGGCCATGGCTCGTGCAGATGGGTCCCGGGCGCGCGGGCGCCTACACCTACGACTGGGTCGAGAACCTGTTCGGCCTGAACATGCACAGCGCCGACGAGATCCTCCCGGAGCTGCAGGACCTTGCCGTCGGCGACGTGATCGCGCTGGGCGACAAGCTGCGGATGCGGGTGGAGATCCTCGAGCCCGAACGGGCCATGGTGCTGTTCTCCGACGACGGCGCCTGGGTCTGGTCCTTCGGCCTGTATCCGGAGGGTCCGGCCATGACCCGGCTGGTCAGCCGCAACCGGATCCAGGACCCGAGGACCGGACTGGTGACCAGGGCTCTGTCGATGTATCTGATGGAGCCCGGGAGCCTGGTCATGGAGCGGAAGATGCTCCTGGGCGTCAAGGAGCGGGCCGAACGGCTGTACCGGCGCGACGAAGGCGCCGAGCACATTGCTCAGTCCGCTGCCGCCACCGCTCCCACCGCTCCCGCCGCCCGGTAGGGCCGGAAGAACTCGCGCAGCTCGGCGGCGTAGAGCTCGGGTTCCTCGAACGCTGCGAAATGCCCGCCGCGCGGCGGCTCGGTCACGCGCACCACGTTCGCGGTGCGCTCCAGCCACGCGCGCGGCGGGCGCAGCAGGTCCCTGGGGAACAGGGCGAAACCCGAGGGCACCTCTACCCGGCGGGCATGCTGGGCCAGAGGGATCAGGCTGTTGGCCCGGTACATGCGCATCGAGGAGCCGATGGTGCCGGTGAGCCAGTAGATCATGACGTTCGTCAGGATCTCGTCGTGGGTGAAGCGGCGCTCGACCTCGCCGTCGCAGTCGCTCCACGCGCGCAGCTTCTCGACGATCCACGCCGCGAGGCCGGCGGGGGAGTCGGTGAGCCCGAACGCCGCGGTCTGCGGCTTGCTGCGGTGCATCGCGGCGTACGCGCCCTCGGCCACGGCCCACGCGGCGCCGTCCGCCAGCCAGGCCCGCTCCTCCGGAGTCAGGTCGGCCGGGTCGCCGGTGTGGATCGGCACGCCCGCGTCGGTGCGGTGCACGGCCACCACCCGGTCCGGGTGGTCGAGTCCCAGGTAGCGGCTGACGTGGCTGCCGATGTCCCCGCCGGCGGCCCCGAACCGGTCGTAGCCGAGGACGCTCATCAGCTCGGCCCACAGCCCGGCGACCGCGATGGAGTCCAGCGGCGCGCCCCGGGGCCGGTCGGAGTATCCGTAGCCCGGCATGTCGGGCACGACCACGTCGAAGGCGTCGGCCGGGTCGGCGCCGTGCGCCCCGGGATCGGCCAGCAGCGGGATCACCTTCGTGTAGCGCCAGAACGAGTCCGGCCAGCCGTGCCCGAGGAGCAACGGCAGCACCGGCCCGGCCGGCGCGACCGCCCGGGCGTGGACGAAGTGGATTCCCAGACCCCTGAGCCCGACCCGGAACCGCGGAAGGCGCGCGAGCCTCGCCTCCTGCGCCGGCCAGTTGAAGCCGTCGGCCCAGTAGGCCACCAGCTCCCGCAGGAAGGACAGGTCGGTCCCCAGCGACCACCCGGCGTCCTCGGGGGCGTCCGGCCAGCGGGTCGCGTGCAGGCGGGTGCGCAGGTCGCTCAGCTCCGCGGAGGAGGCACGCGGAGCGAAGGGCTCAGGGCGGGACGGGGCGGCCGACATGGACGGCATTTTAGGACCAAAGACCCTGTTGCGCCGGTCGTGTCGGTCCTCATCGTGGAGGTATGACCACGGGCAGCACGACGCCGGACGAGCGCCGCGTCCGCGACGCGATGACCACGCCGGTGCTGGCCGTCGCCCCCGAGACCCCGGTCGAGGACGTCGCGCACGTGCTCACCGAGCACAAGGTCGGCGCCGTGCCGGTCGTGGACGCCGGACGCCACGTCGTCGGCGTCATCGCGGAGTCGGACGTGGTCCTGCGGGCCGCCACCGCGACCGCCGCCGCGCAGCTCATGACCGTCCCCCCGATCGTCGTCGAGGCCGACGCCCCGCTCCACAAGGCCCGGCGCGCCCTGGCCGCCCACGGCATCGGCCGGCTGCCCGTGGTCGACCGGCGGCGGCGCCTGATCGGCATCATCAGCCGCCGCGACCTGCTGGCCGCCCTGCTGCCCGCCGACACCGCGATCCGCCGCGAGGTGGTGGGCGCCGTGGCCGCCGCCGACGTGGAACTGGTCGCCCTGACGGTCTCGCATGGGAAGGTGTGGCTGTGCGGGCGGGTCAGCGATCTGGCCGCGACCCCGGCGCTGGAGGAGGCGCTGCGCCGGATCGCCGGAGTCACGCGGGTCGACCTGGAGATCACTCGCACCACCGAACACAAGGAGACGTGATGGAGCAGGCGAAGGCCTCGTTGACGGTGCCGTGGGACGACCGGCTGCTGGACTACGACTTCGGCCCCGGCCATCCGCTCGCTCCGGTGCGCGTCGACCTCGCCATGCGGCTGGCCCGGCACCTCGGTGTCTTCGACCACGACGACGTGGCGACGGTGCCGGTCCCCACCGCCGACGACGTGCTGCTGCGCCTCGTCCACCACGCCGCGTACGTCGACGTGGTCAGGGCCTCCGCGGAGACCGGCCACGCCGAGCGGGTCCGCTACGGGTTCGGGACCGAGGACAACCCGTACTTCGGCGGCATGTACGAGGCGGCGGCGCGGGTCGTCGGCGCGTCGGTCGAGGCCGCGCGGCGGGTCTGGACCGGAGCGTCGGCGCACGCCGTCAACCTCGCCGGCGGGCTGCACCACGCGATGCCGTCCCACGCCTCAGGGTTCTGCGTCTTCAACGACCCCGCGGTGGCCATCGCCTGGCTGCTCGCCGAGGGCGCGCGCCGGGTCGCGTACGTCGACGTCGACGTCCACCACGGCGACGGGGTCCAGGCCGCGTTCTGGGACGATCCCCGAGTCCTGACGATCAGCCTGCACGAAAGCCCCCGGACCTTGTTCCCCGGCACCGGCCTGCCGGAGGACGTCGGCGGCGGCGGCGCCGAGGGCTACGCGGTGAACGTGGCGCTGCCCGCCGGCACCGGCGACGAGGCGTGGCTGCGGGCCTTCGACGCGGTGGTGCCGCAACTGCTCGCCGCGTTCGCCCCCGAAGTGCTCGTCACCCAGCACGGCTGCGACACCCACGTGCTGGACCCGCTGGCGCACCTGCGGCTGACCGTCGACGGCCAGCGGAACGCGATCGAGCGCCTGCACCGCCTGGCCCACGAGCACGCGTCCGGCCGCTGGCTCGCCCTCGGCGGCGGAGGATACGAGCTCGTGGACGTCGTCCCGCGGACCTGGACCCATCTGCTGGCCGAAGCGTCCGAACGCCCCCTCGCGCCGGCCACGCCGGTCCCGGGGGAGTGGCTGGCCTACGCCCGCGCCCGCACCGGCCGGGACCCGATCGCGACCATGACCGACGGCCACGACCCGAAGCCCCGCTCATGGGACAGCGGCTACGACCCCGCCGACCCGGTGGACCGGGCGGTCATCGCGACGCGGCGCGCGGTGTTCCCCTGGCACGGGCTGGACCTGTCGGTCTACTGACACTCCCCGGACACGGAAGGCGGGCGTGGATCTCCCGATCCGCGCCCGCCCGCGAGAACCTTCCAGCCTCACGCGCCCCAACCGTAGGCGTCGTTGGTCTGGAGTTCGTGCCAGAACACGGGACTCGGCTGGCCCGTCGCGTTCGCGACTTCGAACATCGGGCGGAGCGTGGCCTCCTGCTCCTGGAAGAAGGCCTCGAAGTTCTGCCGCTCGGGCCACTCGTCGAGCACCAGGATGGCGGTGCCGTCCTCGGAGCCGTAGAAGCGGTGGGCGATCAGGCCGTGGCGCTTCGCCGCCTCGAGGATGTCGCGCATCTTCTCGGGGTAGTCCTGGGCGTACTTCCGCAGGCCCTGCGGGTCCCCGGCGAGCTGCATCGTCATGAACACGGACATGGCTTTTCCTCTCGCTGCGCGCCCCGGGGCGCGCCAGGGTAGTCGAGTCCTTCCAGTCGAAGGGGCGGGCGCCCCGCCCGCGCTGTTCGGGTGCGCCATCCGGACTACCGGTCGCCGGCCTCGACGAGGGTCCGGCCGCGTTCGCGGCGGAGTTCGTCGAGGTCGGCGTCGGGGAGCGTGAGCGCCCGGTCGAAGTCGGCCAGGGCCAGGGCCGGCCGGCCGGCGGCGCGGTGGGCGATGCCGCGGTTCAGCAGGACGTCCGGGTCCTCGCCGACGATGGCCAAGGTGGCGGTCAGATCGGCCACGGCGGCCTCGAAACGGTCCTGCTGGTAGGCCGCGACAGCGCGGTTGACCAGGGCGGCGGGGTACTTCGGGTCGGCCGCCAACGCCGCGTCCAGGGCCGCGACCGCCTCGTCGAGGAGCTCCCGCTGGAGCAGGATGGTGCCCCGCATGCACAGCAGGCGCGGGTCCCCCGGCCGCAGGGCGAGCCCGGCTTCCACGTCGGCCTCGGCCGCGTCCAGGTCACCCCGCCCGAGGCGGACGTCGGCCCTGGTCAGCCGGGTGTCGATGTCGTCCGGCTCCATCGCCAGCACGAAGTCGAAGTCGGCCAGCGCGCCGTCCAGGTCCCCGGCCTCCTGCCGGGCCGTCCCCCGGTTGTAGAACAGCTCCGGGTAGGGCGGCGCCAGCTCGACCGCGCGGTCGTAGTCGGCCAGCGCGGCCGCGAAGTCGCCGCGCATGCGGAAGATCCGTGCCCGCTCGGAAAGGTAGTCGGTGTAGTAGGGGTCGAGGCCGATCAGCGTGGTGTAGTCCTCGAACGCCTCGTCCGACCGCCCCATCGCCACCAGCAGCCGGGCCCGGTTGTACAGCAGCTGCGAGCGGTGCAGCACCCACTGGTCGGGGGCGAGGTGCGCGTCGAGGCGGGCGATCCCGCCCTCGACCAGCTCCAGCGCCCCGGCCAGGTTGCCGCGGTGCATCTGGATCAGGGCCATGCCGTTGGCCTGGAAGACGCTGAACGTCAACTCCTCGCCCGGATCGGGCAGCAGGCCGGCGATGGCGATGGCGGTGTTCTGCCAGCGCACCGCCGCCTCGTGGTCGCGCGGCTGGAAGAAGCGGGTGTAGAGCATCGCGATCGAGTAGTGGCAGGTCATGTGGACCTTGGGCGTGGAGTACCGGCGCAGCAGGTCCAGGTACAGCTCCAGCGACTCGTCCAGCAGGTTCAGCGGGACGCAGGCGGCCGCGGCCTGGTACGTGAACTCCCAGAAGTCGTGCTCGTCGCGCACCGGGTCGGTCACCGCCCGGCCGCGGTGCCCCAGGTCGACCACGAGGGCTGAGAATCCGGCGGCGACCCCGCAGCGCTGAGCGTCCAGGAGCGCCAGCCGCCCGGCGCCCGCCGGATCACTGCCGTGCTCGCGGTGGTAGGCGAGCGCGCCGATCCGCGTGCTCCAGGTCGCCTTCGACGCCAGTTCGTCGGCCCGGCGGTCGTGCAGCGCGGCGACGACACCGGGATCGGCCTGCTGATACGCCCGGATCTCCTCCGGATCCTCGCTGGTCCCGTCGCCGGCCACGAACGCCTCGACCAGTTCGGCCTCGGTGGCGTGCGCGGGAGACCCCGTCGCGGCGGCCGAGCGGGGCGGTCCGGCGGTGACGGTGACCGCGCGCGCATCGAGCATCGCCTCCAACTCCGCGGGCAACGGCCCGCCGGATCCGGAGGCGACCACGCGCAGCACGTCCGGATCGGCACGGCGGATCAGCAGCGCGACGAACTCCTGGGTGGTCGCCTCGGCCGCCTCGATCTCGTCGAAGACCAGAACCGGCATCGCCTTCCCCGCCGCGTGGAGCGCGGTCGCGTACTCGACGAGGAACGACACGACCCCCTGGCTCATGCAGCGGATCATCGAGGACCCGTAGAACCGGGTCCGCTCCATGAACGGCGCTTCCGAGGCGAGCGTCCGCGGAGCGGGACCGATCAGGTCCTCCAGCTCGGGCATGCCGTAGAGGAGCTCGACCCGGTGCTGTTCGACCAGGTCCGGCCACCGGTCCGCGGCGTCGGGCAGCACCGCCCGCAGCACCGTGTCGACCCCGGTGTAGGGACCGCGCCGATTCCGATGGCACAGGGCCACGACGGCGCCGGCCGGGCCGTCGTCCGCCGCGGCCACGGCCGCCCGCCTCCGGTCGGCCGGGACGGCTCCGATGACTCTGGTGTGGCTGGCCATCTCACTGCACTCCTTGCTCTTAGGTGAGGGTGCGCCGCTTGCTCCGCGAGAGCAGGACCAGGGCCATGATCTGCGTGACGTTGAACAGCAGGGACACCGCCCCGTCCCAGAAGTGGCCGTCGACGTGCCCGGAGGTGACGGCATGTCCGGCGATGTCGAAGTACTTCCAGCCGACGGGGACGCTCACCAGCGCGGTGAGCGCGATGAACGTACCGACGCCGAAGACGATGAAGGGCCCGTAGAACCGGCCGACGGCGCGGTCGCGGGCGGTCCACCGCTCCTCGTCGACGAGCCGCTCGCGGCGGCCGAGCGCGCGCCGGACGCGGTTCTTGAGCAGGGCCTTGGACGCGTCGTGCAGGTCGTGGCAGTTCAGCGCGGTCGCGAAGACGTAGTACAGGTCGGTGCGCAGGTACAGCTGGAACTGCCAGGCGAAGCGCACCGCGACGGTGAACGCCAGCGCCAGGCAGACGCGGCCGGTGAGCGGGAACGAACCGTCGGCGTGGCGGGTGGCCGCGGCGACCAGGCCCAGGCCCGAGAAGACGACGACGTCGCAGCCCATCCCGGCCAGGAACGGCAGGTAGCGCTTGCGGCGCGGCACGCTCAGCAGACCGTTGATCTGGGTCTCGGCGACGATGTAGGTCAGCCGGTTGCTCAGCCGCAGCCGGGTCGGCAGGCCGAGGCGGCGGCCGGCGAGGATGTGGAACTCCTCGTGGGCGAGGATGAGCGGCACCTGCGCCAGCGTGATCACCAGCTGGACCAGGATCAGCGAGCGGGTGAAGAAGATCTGGTGCGGCGCCGGGCGGAGCGCGGAGTGGCGCGCGGCGACGGCCAGCCACGCGGCGAAGACCGCGGCGTAACAGACCCAGGCGACGGGGGACAGCAGCACCCGGCCCAGGCGCTGGAAGCGGACCGGCGGCGCGGCGGCGGGCGTCCCGTCCGCGCCGTCCGCCTCGTCGCGGACGAACCCGAGCTCACGCAGGGTCTCCACGAAGTCGTCGACGTCGACCTGCTCGTGGAAGGTGTCCTCGTACCACTGGGCGGCCTCGTCGAGGGCCATCCCGGCGGCGATCCGCTTGAGCAGCTCGGCGCCGTCGGCGGGCAGTGCGGCGTAGGAGCCGGTGTCCACCCGGCCGACCACCACTTCGTCGCCGTCGGCGACGTAGCTCAGGGAGTGGATCAGGAGAACCGTACCGCTCAACGCCTCGTCTCCTTCGTCGGTGCGAGCAAGCGAGCTACGGCACCGGGGTGCGCCGGCCTCCCGGCGCACCCCGGTCACGCCGACCTACGCGTTGACGGTGTACGGGCAGGCGCAAGCGGCGGAGGTGAGGCGGATGTCTCCGGTCCGGCGCACCGTGATCTTCTTCATCTGGGCGGTGGACTTCATGGGACCTCCTGCTGTTGTGGCTGGGGACCGGCCGGGCGGCAGGCCAAGACACAACATGACGAGCGAATCAGAACCCGTCAATGGATTCCGTGGCAGCCGGATCACGCTGGGTGACGATCGGCGCGTCGGCCGGGGTGGTCTGGACCAAGGCGCTGACTTCGCCACTTGGCTCAAGGATCTGATCAAAGATTTGTCGCCACCGAGTCCTCGGCTTACCGCCATAAGGGCTCTGAGCCGGTCGCCCGGCCGGGGACCGGATTCGCCGGCGCCCGGCGCGCTCCAGCGTGCCGCGAGGCCCCCTCGAGCGGGCGCGGCCCGCCGATCGCGACGATCGACGGGCCGGGTGGCCGGATTCCGGCCGCAACTGGAGCTTTCCCCGACGTTCGGATCGGCGTCACCGTCACTGGAGGGCTTCAGTACCGCCTCAGACAGTTGCGCGCTGGATGACGATGTCGTCCAGCCGCGTGCGGGCGTAGACCTTGACCTGCTCGGCGAACTCCTCGGGGTTCTCCTGGGGCGGCAGGGTGCTGCGGACCGAGCCCTTGGTGCTCTTGGCGTCGACCCAGGCGGCGGTGCCCTCGGCGATGCCGATCTCGATGCCGTGGGAGGCGTTCATCAGCTCGGTCGTGCCGCGGGTGAGGCGGCCGATGCGGATCGGGCAGGCGGCGGCCTTGGCGGTGACGTCGGCGTCGGCGCGGTCGATGGTGAAGCTGCCGCTGGCGCCGCTGAGGGTGACGGAGGCGCGCGCGTGGCCGATCCAGACCTTGCCGTTGGCGCCCTCATAGGTGAGCGTGCCGTCGAGTTCGGCGAAGCGCAGGTCGGCGGTGGCGCCGTCGACGGTGGAGGGGCCGGCGACGTGGGCGACCTCGACGTCGCCGGAGGCGAGGCGGGCGCGCAGGGCGGCGACGCGATCGAGGCGGACCTGGCCGGAGGCCATCTGCAGGTCGCAGTCCCCGAACACGCCCTCGGCGCGCACGTCCGACTTGGCGATCTGGAACACGAGGTCGGAGCCCGTCGGCAGCTCGACGGTGATGGCGACGGAGCCGTCCCTGCCGCCGGCCTTCTTGGTCTCGACGGACAGTTCACCGGCGAAGAAGTCGACCTTGGTGTTCTCGACGACCTTCTGGTCCGTCTTGTTCGCGGCGTCGATCGGTTCGACCCGCACGACCGTGTCCGAGCGGTCGCTCGCGATGACCCGGACCCGGGCGCCGCCGACGGTCAGCTTGGCGGTGATCGGGGCGAGAGTGGGGAACGTGGGCATGGAGAATCTCCCTGTCTTGCGATGTGGCGGACGGGTGGCCGGTGACGGCGCCGGGGCGGCTGAATGCTCAGCCGACCCAGCCGGTGAAGTGCTCGCTTCTGCGTCCGGTCCGGGCCGCCGGGTCGCCGTCGAGGACGGCGGCGACCACGCGGACCAGCCAGGTGTTGGTCGACAACCCCTCCTGGCCGGCGGCCGCCTCGATGCGCTGTTTCAGCTGCTCCGGCGGCCGGAAGTTGATCCGCGACACCGGGCCGTCCTGGCCGGCGGACGCCGGGGCCGGCGGCGCGGGTTTCCGGTCGGAGACCGGCTGGCCGGCGCCGTCCTCGTCGCCCTCGGCGCGGATGACCACGAAGACCGGGTTCCGGCCGCTGAGCCGGACGTGGACCGACCCCGGGGCCAGCCCCGCGCTGACCTCGTCCATGGCCGCGGACAGCACGTCGAGCATGGTCAGCCGCGTGGCGGCCGCGACCGAGGCGGCCAGGCGCTCGGCCAGCGCCGTGGGCTCGCCCGGTTCGGCGGCGGCGAGGAGTTCTTCGCGGAGTCCGTCGACGTACGGCGTGAGGTCCATGTCTCCAGAATGACGCCATAGTGGCGCCAAGTCAATGTTGAATGGCGCCATTGTGGCGTTGCGTGATGGCGCCAAAGAGGCTGGTGCGGTCCTCCGGGGCCTGCCGCCGTGCTGTCCCCGGCCGAACGAGATGTGGACGTTCTTGCGGGCCATGACGTCGCGGGCCGCCTGCTGCTCCGGCGGGAGCCGGTCGGTCGTCATCAGCTCCACGGCGGCCTGCCGATCTCGGGCATCGGCGTCGGCAGGTTGGGGTGATGCCCTGCTCGAAGACCGCCGCCATGATCGGGGTGCCGGTCACGGTCATGTCCATGCCGAGGCCGTGGAGGTCAGCACGTCCCGCACGGTGATCGGCCGGCACGCCGGCACGGTGTCGTCCAGTACCGGCTCCGACGTCGAGGCCATCCGGAAGATCGTGTCCCGGCGCATCGGCGCGCCGCCTTCGCGGCGCGTCGTCCCCCATCTGACGGACAACTGCCGCGTATTCGCCCCGGGGCGGGACGGGACGTCGTCACCCGCGCGGTGCCTGCCAACGGGCTGAGACCGACCCGTGCTTGATCCGGCCCACCAGATGGATGGACAGGATCTGGGGTGTGTCGCCGCCGCCGTCCCGGGCGATGTCCACACCGGAGAACCGCGCGGACAGCCCATTTGCGTCCACCACCATGCCCGGCGCCAGAACCAGCTCCACCGACCCGCCGCGGACCTTCAGCTCGATGACCAGCTCCGGGCCGGTCCGCACGGTGTCGGTCAGGTCGAGGACCACTCCGGACCAGGCCGTGCGCACCACCAGCCGCTCCGGCAGCGTCCAGTGGCCGTCGCGCTGGACCGAGCTCCACTTCTCCTTGATGGTCAGCTTCTCCACAGGCGGCCCACCCCGCGGAACCACCAGCGCGGTCGCGCTGACGGCGGGTGCCGCCCCCAGATCCGCGGTGAGTTCGGCGAGCGCGCCATGGGTGCGGGCCGCCAGCGCCGCGTCCACCCGCTCGTCGAACTCGGCCGGGAGGAGCCGCCCGTCCGCGACCGCGGTCCGCAGCACGTCGATGGTGCGGTCGCGGTCCGCGTCGGACGCCCGCAACGCGGGGGAGTTCGGCGGGTTGTCCGGCATGCGGCCTCCTCGGTCGGGCGCGGTGGTGCCGTACCACCGACCCTCACGTTATATCGCAATTCGCGTCACCCGAGGATCTTGCCTGATCAGCTGCAGAACACTGCGTCGACGAGCTTGTGCATCTGTTGTCGGTAGACGCCCAGCGGCGCGTCGACGCCGTCGACGTAGTTCACCGCGGCTTCCATGGTCGTCTTGCCATCCGGCGTGCTGTACATCAGGGTCCCGGCCCCCTGGACGTCGCCGTCGTGGAACAGGACGGTGACACCGCAGGGCAGGCGCTGCATCTGCAACCCCAGGCCATAGGACATGGTCGGATCGATCGTGGCGTGCGGCTTCTGCATCTCGTGCAGCAGCGGAGCCGGAACCAGCTTCCCGCCGAGGAGCGCGGCGAAGAACGTGCGGAGGTCCGCGGTGGTCGAGATCATCTCGCCGGCGCTGGAGATCCAGGAGGGGTTCTGCCGGGTGACGTCGACTGTCCTCCACCGCCCGGCGTCCTGGTAACGGTAGTAGCTGTGGGCGTGCGGGCCGGGGACCTCGGGCGAGGTGCCGGGGACGACCGTGTGGCGCAGCTTGAGCGGCCGCAGGATGCGCTGCCGGATCTCATAAGCATACGAGTGACCGGTGACCTTCTCGATCAGCAGCCTGAGCACGACGTAGTTCGTGTTCGAATAGCTCCAGTCCGTCCCCGGCGCGAACTTCAGCGGCCTGGACGACGCGAAGTGCACCAGGTCGGCTGGCCGATATGTATGGAACCGGTTGTCGACCCACCTCTTGCCGGACCAGGGGATCCCGGACACTGTCACCCCGTCGGCATAGGCATCGCCGGTGAAGTTGACCAACCCGCTGGTGTGCTGGAGCAGCATTCGCACGGTGATCCGCCGGTCCAGCCCCAGTCGTGGCAGATACCCGGCTGCCGGGGCGTCCAGGGCGATCCGCCGGCTCGCCGCCAGTTGCAGCACCACGGTCGCGGTGAAGGTCTTGGTCGTGCTGCCGATCCGGAACCGTTCGTCGACCGCGGGCTTCGCGGAGCCGCCGAGCCGGCTCGCCCCGGCGCTGCCGGCCCAGTCGCCGTGCCGGTCGTGAACGCGCATCTGCACTCCGGTCAGCCCGGCATCGACCATCTGCTGCATCGCTGCCCGCAAGACGGGGCGATCGGGCTCCGCCGCCGGGGCGGGCGTGCTCGTCCCCGTCAGCAAGGCCGCCGCCACCGCCGTGACGGCCGCCCGCCGGAAGGGCCGTGTCTCCATTAATGAGCTGAACATGACCGCATGGTCTCCAACCCCGCTGACGCCGGGCTGTCACGACGCTGACACGGAAGGTGACGGCCGGTGGCCGCCGCGAACGGGCGGAATCCTCACGCGACGCAAACGCCTTGAGCTCGTTCTGCCCGGTCGTGTTCTGCGATCCCGGCTTTCGGGGCGAGATCGACAGCCGCGGTGCGGCGGGCGGTGGAGCGGTGACGCACATCTCGCAGGCAGGATGTTTGCATCGCCGAGGACCGCGTTTGCATCTCGCGAGCGACCCCGGTCGCAGCGTGTGACAGCGGTTTCACTGGAACGAAGCAAGCCCCCGGACGGAAGGCGACGGCGCCTGTGACGCACATTCTCGTCGTGGACGACGAGCCACAGATCCTGCGAGCCCTGCGCATCAACCTGAAGGCCCGCGCCTACGAGGTCGAGACGGCCGAACGGGGCGTCGACGCCCTCGCGGCCGCCGCCCGCCGGCAACCCGACCTCGTCCTCCTGGACCTGGGCCTCCCCGACATGGACGGCCTCGACGTCATCGTGGGCCTACGCGGCTGGACCGACCTACCGATCGTGGTCCTGTCCGGCCGCTCCGAACAGACCGAGAAGGTCCGAGTCCTGGACGCCGGAGCCGACGACTACATGACCAAGCCCTTCGCGATGGAGGAACTCCTGGCCCGTCTGCGGGCGGTCCTCCGGCGCCGCGAGTTCACGGCCGAGGCCGGAACACCGGCAAGCGCGCAGTTCGTCATCGGCCCGACCACGGTCGACCTGTCGCTGCGCACGGTGACGCGGGACGAGGGCAGCGTGCGACTGACGCGGACGGAGTGGGCGCTGCTGGAGTTGCTGCTGCGGCATCCGAACCAGTTGGTCACGACCAATCGACTGCTGACTGACGTGTGGGGCCAGAAGGGGTCGGCCGATACCGGTCATCTGCGCTTTCACATGGCTCGGTTGCGGCGCAAGCTGGAGGCGGACCCGCAGCATCCGGTGCATCTGATCACTGAGTACGGGACTGGCTATCGGTTTGTTCCGGGGGCGTCGGGCTAGGGGTGGTTGGTGGTTGGTGTGATCAGCGCCCTGACCCTGTCGGCATCAGGATGCCGAAGCGCCTTCAACAACCCCAACGCCGACCCCCACGCCCGCAACGCCTCATCCCGCCGCCCCGCCGCATCATGCGACTGGCCGAGCCGCACCAGCGACCCGGCCTCGTAGTACCGGTCGCCACTGGTCCGGAACAGATTGACGGCCCGCTGGAACGCCGCCACCGCCGCGTCATGGTCGGCCAGGCAGTGGTGGACGTAGCCGAGGCTGTCCCAGGTATCAGCCGCGCCCCACGTATCAGTGAGGTCGCTGTGCAGGTCCAGGGCCCTGAGACACGACTCCAGCGCTCCGGTGTGGTCGCCGGTCATGGCCTGGAACCAGCCCACGGTGCTCAGTCCGTTCGCGATGCCGGTCCCGGTGCCCGCCGACTCGAAGATCTCCAGTGCCCGCCTGGCCTCCGCCAGCGCCAGGGCGAAGTCGCCCTCCTGCTCGTGGACCACGCTCAGCTCGTGGCGGACGGCCGCTTCGGACATCCGGTCGTCGAGCTCGTGGGCCAGGTCCATGGCGCGGGCGAGGTGGGTGCGGCAGGCTTCGAAGCGGCGGGTGCGCAGGGCCGCGCGGGCCAGGCCACGGTGGGCTGAGGCCATGCCCGGGCCGTCGGCGGCCTCGGTGGCCGCGGTCAGTGCCACCCGCTGCACCTCGGCGAGGTCGTGCCAGCGGCTGGTGCGGTCCTGGAACGTCAGCAGCAGGCGGGCCAGCTGCCAGGCGTAGGGGGAGGATGGAACGTCGGCGGCGAGGGAGACCGCGGCGGTCAGGGTCGTGTACTCGGCCTCGAACCACGCTGACGCCTCGGCCTGGTCCGCGAAGCGTTCCGGCACCACCCCGTCGCGCGGTGACCTGGTCACGATGCTCGCGTTCTGCGGGCTCAGGCAGGCTGCGGCGTTCTGTGCGGAGAACAGATAGTGGTCCAGGGCCCGGGCCCGGGCGAGCCGTTTCTCCGCAGGGTTCTCCCGCGCCTGCTCCTGCGCGTAGACGCGCAGGAGGTCGTGGCACGTCCAGCGGTTCGGGCCGCACGGTGTCAGCAGGTGGGTGCGCACCAGCTCGTCGAGGTCCCGCCGAGCCTCCTGCGCCGTGGTCGCGGTGAGGCTCGCGGCCGCGGCCAGGGACACCTCGGGCCCCGGGTTCATCGCCTGCATCCGGAACAGCCGCGCGGTCGACCCGTCGAGCAGCCGGTACGACCACGAGAACGCGGTGCGCGCGTCGGCCGTCGCCTCGCCCAGGTCCAGTGCGTCCAGCCGGCGGCGCGCGCTGCGCATTCCGCGCACCTGCTCCACCAGCGTCATCGAGGGCTGCGCGACGGCGCGCGCCGCGGCGATGTTGACCGCCAGCGGTAACCCCGCGCACAGCTCGATGAGCTCCTCGGCGGTGTGCGGCTCGGCGTGGACGCACTTCGCCCCGAGGCGGCGGACCAGCAGTTCGTGCGCGTCGGTGTAGGAGAACAGGCCGAGTGACACCGGCCGGGCGCCGAGGCCGGTCACCAGGCCGTACAGCCGGTCCCGGCTGGTGACCAGGACCAGGCAGCCGGTGCCGGCCGGGACGAGGGGGCGGGCGTGCTCGGCGTTGCGCGCGTCGTCCAGGACCACCAGCACCCGCCGGTCGGCCAGGATGCTGCGATACAGGGCCTCGCGGGCGTCGCTGTCGGGGGGGATGTGTGAGTCCGGGACGCCGAGCGCGGCGAGGAAGCTGCGGATCGCGTCGGCGGGGGAGACCGCCGGGCCGGAGGGGTCGAGGCCGCGCAGGTTCATGTAGAGCTGGCCGTCCGGATACCGGGCCGCCTGGCTGTGGGCCCAGTGCAGGGCGAGGGCGGTCTTGCCGATGCCGGCCGTGCCCGTGATCGCGGCGAGGGGGACCGCACCGGAGGCCGTCGGGGCGGTGTCCGCGAGCTGGTTCAGCAGGGCCAGTTCGGCGCCCCGGCCGACGAACGTCCCGCCGGCCGGCGGCAGCTGGCGGGGCACGATGGGGGCGGCCGCGGTCCGGGTGCCGGGGGGCCGGGGGGGTGTGGTGCGCCGCACCCCCGCGACGGGCTCGGCCGTGCCCTTCCGGAACAGCTCCCCGTCGGCGTTGAGCACCTGTTCACATCGGAGGGCGAACTCTTGGGTCGGGGGTTTGACGCCGTTCTCGACCTTGGAGAGGTAGCCCTTGCTGTAGTGGAGCACGTCCGCGAGCTCGGACAACGACAGCCCTCTTGCGTTTCGCAGGGTACGAAGTCTATGGCCGAAGTCAGGCCTTGGTGACATGTGGGAGCCTCCACGGTGGCTGTCAATACAGAGACGGAGGCTAGTCGAAATCCACCTGCTTGGTGCAACTAAGGGGTTTCACGCCGTAAGCGGTGTGCTTAACAGGGAGAAGGCCGGATGCGACCGGACCATCGGGGTTTCCCGCGGTAAGAGTCAACGGGAAACGCCTACCCTCAGGCGTTATCAGGCTTCGATGATAACCCTTGTTCTCCCAAATCGTCCGCCGACGGCGGGTACCGTATATATCTTCATAGCCAAATATTCAGTGCAACTCGCCATGACCGGGGGGAAAATTATGGATCTGGAGCACTGTCGCCATGGGTAACCTTAACGATGTTAACGACAAAACGGTCGCGCCCAGGCGGTCGTCGCTCGACCGGCTGTCCCGGGGCGCCGCCGAGGCCGACACCGGCAACGGGGTGACGCTGACCGGGGTCAGCCTGCAGATCCCCAGGGAGCTGAGTTACGACGCGTGGGAGCGGGTGGGCAAACAGCTCAACGGGGTCATCGACTCGTCGGCCTGGTGGCTGGGGGACTGGCTGATCTTCGGCAAGGAGCGGTACGTCGACAGCTACCAGCAGGCGATCCGGGCGGCCGGGCTGAGCTACCAGACCCTGCGGAACTACGCCTGGGTCGCCCGCCGGTTCGCGCCCGCCGAACGCCGCGCCCAGCTGACCTTCCAGCACCACGCGGAGGTGGTGTCGCTGCCCAAGGAGGTGCGGGAGAAGCTGCTGGACCAGGCCGAGCAGCAGGACTGGACCACCAAGCAGCTGCGGGAGCGGGTGCGGGGCAAGGCCGCCCGGCCGCCCCGCCCGGCCGCCGCACGCGGGGCGGGGGCGGCCGGCGGGACCTTCCGGCTGCCGAAGATCGAAGTCGTCCACGACCAGCTCACGACCTGGCGCCGGGCCGCGGACGAGGCCGGCCACGACTTCGAGAGCTGGGTCGTGGCGGCGCTCGACCGGGCCGCCGCGGTCTTCCTCAACTGTTCCTCAAACGACGGCCCGCCCTCCGCTCACCGGGCGCAGGCGACGGAAGGTGGCTGACCGGGTGTCAGTTCACGCGATAGAGCGGGAAGTAGGACCCGATCGCGCCGCTCGCGTAGTCGTCGGCCAGCTCGGGGACGCGGTCGAAGTCGTAGACCACGTCTGAGCCCACGGGGGCGACCCAGCCCTCGGTCTCCATGAAGTCCAGGATCTGCGGGGAGTCCGGCAGCCTCCACACGTGCGTGTTCACGTGGAAGTGCCGTGCGATGGACTCCGCTCCCCGCAGATGCGCCAGGCGCATCCCGGCCTTCCAGCCGCACGTGGTGACGACGCCCTCGCGGGCCAGGGCGCCCAGGGTGACGTCGTACAAGGGCTCGCCGATGTTGTCGACGAACACGGCGACGCCGTAGCCGTCGCTGAGTTCCTTGACGACGTCCAGGAACCCGTTGACCGAGATCAGGCGCCGCTGGTGCCAGTCGGGGTCGGTCCGCCGGCGCCGTCCGGGCAGCGACAGGTCGGGGAAGCGGCGGCGGTCCACCGCGGTGATGCCGTGCTCCCGCAGGAAGGCCAGGCGCGCGTCGGAGCCCGCCGTCATCGCCACCCGGAACCCGGCCCGCTTGGCCAGCAGCAGTTCGGCGAAGGCCACGCCGCCGCCCCACCCGAAGACCAGGTGGTTCGCCGGATCGTCGTCGGGCACCTGCGTACGCCAGCACCCGTAGGCCTTGTGCCAGTTGTCCCAGGCGGTGAAGTAGCGGCCGTAGGCGGCCCACTGGTTCAGCGAGTGCGCCGTCCCCTCCGGGAGCGGCAGCAGCAGCCGGGCGCTCAGCTTCGTCTGTTTGGCCAGCAGTCCGATGGTGTGAGGGCAGTCGTAGGCGTAGGCGAGTTCGGCGTACTCGAAGCGGTCGAGCTTGCCGAAGGGCATCAGCAGGCACAGATCGCCTTCCCGGGCACGGACGTCCGGGCCCGGGGCGTTCACCGCGAGCACGCGGACCACGCCGAGGTTGCCCAGCACCACCGCGTCCTCGCCGCGGCTGCTGCACACGTCGATCGGCGACCGGGTCAGCGCGTGGTCCATGTTGGCCTCCCAGGAGCCGAGGACCGGTTCGACCAGGGCCTCGCCCTCGTCCAGGGGACCGAAGGCGAAGGTGCCGCGGAACAGGGCGCTCCCGGGGCCGCCGGCGGCCGGTCCGGCCAGTGCGCCGGAGTGCAGGATCCAGGCATCGGGGGAGTAGATGATGACCTCCTGTGGTCGCGTACGTCCCGCGTCGGGCGCGGGTCAGGGGGTGGCGACGGCCGGCAGCCGGTAGTCCACGGCGACGCCGCCCCAGGTCTCGCCGGCGCCGTAGGCCACGGCGCCGAGCCGCCCGGCGGCCGGGATCCCGCCGGCGTCCAGCTCCTCGGCGAACGCCAGCGGGATCGTCGCGGACGACGTGTTGCCGGAGTGTTCGATCCGGTTCACGAACGGCACGCCGAGATGGGCGTTGAAGCTGCGGATCTGCTCCAGGATCCGGCCGTTGGCCTGGTGGCCCACGACGACGGTCGGCGCCGGCCCGTGGTCGAACAGGTACTGCGCCGACTCCGACATCCGGCGGACGGCGCGGTCGTAGACCTGCATCCCGTCCAGCTGGATGCCGCCGGCCTCGGTCTCCCGCATGAGCGCCTCCTGCGATCCGTCGCAGCCGGCGGTGTGGCAGAACCCGGAGAACTCGGGGCGGTCGGCCAGCAGCACGGCGGCGGAGCCGTCGCCGAACAGGCAGGCCGTCTGCCGGTCGGTGCGGTCCACCATCCGCGACATGGCCTCGGTCGAGCACACCAGGACCGTCCGGGCCCGTCCGGCGTCGCACAGCGAGAGCCCGAGGACGAGCCCGTAGACGAAACCGCAGCAGGCCGCGTTCATGTCCAGGGCCAGCACCGAGGCGTCGAGCCCGGCCAGCAGCGCCACCCGCTGCGCGATGCCCGGGATGCGCTGCCGCTCCGAGGTGCTGACCACGATCAGCGCGTCGATCCCGGCGGCGGAGCCGGCCCGGGTCACGATCGGCGCGCAGGCCTGCGCGGCCACCTCGGACAGCGGCGTCTCCTCCGGCAGCCAGGAGCGCGAGGCGATGCCGCTGCGCCGCCGGATCCATTCGTCGGTCAGGCCGATCGCGGTGAAGTGCTCGTTGTCGACCCGGTCGCCGGGCTTGGCCGTTGCGAGGTCGACGATGCCCGCGCTCACCCCTGGCTCGCCAGCTTGCTGAAATAGGCGGTGTAGTCGCTCAGGTACGCGAAGCGCGCGGTGTCGTTCAGGTCGCCGCGGACCCGCAGCGCGCGTTCCAGGTGCTGGTGCAGCTCCACCAGGTCCAGCGAGTCCAGGTCGAGCTCGGCGACCGGCCGGTTCAGGTCGTCCGGGCCCAGCGACTCGTCCCGGTCCCGCAGGACCGCCACGATGAGGTCCGCGATCCTGCTCTCGATGCCGCTCTGGCTCATGCCGTGTCTCCGTTCGCTTCGGCCGCTTCGTTCGCCTCGTTCGCCTCGTTCGCCAGGCGGTACAGCGCCTCGCCGGTCTTGAGGATCGTGCCGACCGCCGCGAGGTGGGCGGTGACCCGGCCGCCGCGCTCGGCGACGATCTCGGTGCCGGCCTTGTCGGTCTCCACGACCGCGACGACGTCCCCGCGCTCGACGCGGTCGCCGACGCCGGCCACCCACTCGACCAGCAGGGCCTCGCCGAGGCCCTGGCCGAAGCCGGGGACGCGCATGTCCAGCCCGGACTCGCTCACTTCGTCATCTCCAGCATCCCGTCCTTGATGTCCTGCACACCGATCAGGTGGTCCTTCGCGAAGTCCGCCGGGGGGAAGCCGCGCCGGGCCGGGGCCAGCCGGCGGACCGGGCCGCGCAGCAGGTCGAAGCCCCGGTCGGCGATCGAGGCGGCGAGTTCGGCGCCGACGCCGTAGTCCTTCGTGCCCTCGTGCACGACCAGCAGCCGGCCGGTGCGGCCGACCGAGCGCAGGACCGTGTCCACGTCCAGCGGCGCCGCCCAGCGCAGGTCCACCACCTCGGCGTCGACGTCGGGGGCGAGGTCGTGCGCCGCCTCCAGCACCTCGTGGGTGATCGCGCCGTAGGTGGCGACCGTCAGGTCGCGGCCGCGCCGCAGGATCCGGGCCGAGGTCGGCGACGCGGCCGGCTCCGGGTCGCGGGGCGGCGACGTCCGCCGCCAGTACAGGCGGATCGGCTCGTAGACCACCACCGGCGCGCCCGCCGTCACCGCGTACCGCAGGATCTGGTCGGCGTCCTCGCCGGTGGAGGGGCACGCCACCGAGATCCCGGGGCATCCGGCGAACAGCGCCTCGCTCGCCTCGCTGTGGTGCTCCACGGTCCGGCCGCCGGCGCCGGTCGGGATCCGCACGACGATGCTGGGGCGGATCCGCCCACCCCACCGGTCGCCGATCCGCGCCGCCTGGGTCACCAGCTGGTTCGCGGCCGGGTACGTGAACCCGTCGAACTGGATCTCGCAGACCGGCACCAGCCCGCTCAGCGCCAGGCCGACCGCCTGGCCGACGATGGTGGACTCGGCCAGCAGGGCGTCGCGCACCCGGTCCGGGCCGAAGCGGTCGCGCAGCCCGCGGGTCACCCGGAACACGCCGCCGAGGCGGCCGATGTCCTCGCCGAGCAGCAGCACTCTCGGGTCCTGCTCCAGCAGGTCGGCGAGCGTGGTGTTGATCGACTCGGCCAGGCTGGCCGCCCGCGCGGCGCCCATCACGCGTACTCCTTCGCCAGCCGCTCGCACAGCTCCCGCACCTCGGCGTCGACCTCGTCGAACCAGGCGGCGTCCACCACGCCCCGCTCGCGCAGCCGCCCGGCGTAGCGGGCCACGGGGTCCGCGGCCCGGGCCGCGGCGATGTCCTCGGCGCTGCGGTAGACCTCCTGGGCGTCGGCCGTGGAGTGCCCGTGGATCCGGCCCACCTGGAGCTCGACCAGGTACGGCGCCCGCTCGCCGCGGATGTGGGCGGCGGCCCGGGAACACGCCGCGAAGACGATCTCAGGATCCTGACCCGGAACCGCGACGGCCTCGATCCCGAAGCCGCGGGCGCGCTCGGCCAGCGTGGTGCGCATCTGCTCGGCGGCCGGCTTGGAGATGGCCCAGCCGTTGTTCTGGCAGACGAACAGCACCGACGCCGCCTCCACGGCGGCCAGGTTCATCGCCTCGGCCATGTCGCCCTCGCTGGTGGCGCCGTCGCCGATGTAGACGACCACGAAGTCCTCCAGCCCCTGCAGCCGCCGCCCGATCGAGTAGCCGACGGCGTGCAGCGTCTGCGCGGCGAGGACCAGCGTGTAGGGGAAGAACCGGGCCCGGCGCGGGTCCCAGCCGCAGTAGGTGCGGCCGGCCCACTGGGCGAACAGCTCCTCCGGGGCGACGCCGCGCATCAGGGCGACGGCGTGCTCGCGGTAGCTGGGGAACACGGTCGGGTCCGGGCCGACGGCGAGCGCGGAGCCCACCTGCGCGGCCTCCTGACCCTGGCCGGAGGGCCACAGGTCGAGCGCGCCCTGCTTCTGCAGCTGGCACGCCTCCTCGTCGACGCCCCGGGCCACCAGCATGTGGCGCAGCAGCAGCCGTCGGGTCCGGTCGTCGGGACCGGCTTCGTGTTCGGATTCTGACTTCATGGCCATTCACCCGTCGTGTCGCGTGGGGGGCGTGCGCCGTCGGCCGCCTGAGCGGCGGAGAGCTGGGCCGGACCGGGGATCGGCGGGCCCGTCCGCGGGCCGCCGTTCGGCATGCTGGCACAGAATCCGGGCCGGACGACAGGGCGCACGCGTCGAATCAGTGTTCTGGTCGCGGTTCGCTTGTGGGCCGCTGGAGCCGCCCCTACGGTCCATGGCGTCGGGGTTGCGCGGCGCTCACGCCGGCCGGCGCCTGTCCTGTCGACAGGACGGACCGGTCGGCGCCATCGGTGCGGACCCGGCGTTTCCCCACACCAGCAGGTCAGTCACCCGTGACGCGAACAAGGACGGTGGCAGTGAGCACTAATCCCTTCGACGACGAGACCGGCCGCTTCCACGTCGTGGTCAACGACGAGGAGCAGCACTCCCTGTGGCCCGCGTTCGCCGAGGTGCCGGCCGGGTGGCGGGCGGTCTTCGGCGAGGCCTCCCGGGCCGAGTGCCTGGAGTACGTCGACCGGGCCTGGACCGACATGCGCCCGAAGAGCCTGCGGGACGCCATGGCGGCGGAGTGACCCCGCGCGGCGAGATGACATCACACGGCCCGCGCCAGAGCGCGGGGAGAACCACGCAACAACGCGGAACCATCTCGGGGAGGAGTCCAGTGAGGACCGCCAGCAGTCGCGGAACCGGCCCGGTGGCCATGGCCACCCGGGGGGAACCCGCGCAGCGCGACGTCGTCCTGTCGTTCGTCGGGGACCAGGCCACGGTCCAGAAGTCGGGGATGGTCTTCCCGCAGAACCTGTCGGAGCGGTCCTGGGAACGGATCGGCGCCAGCCTGCGGGAGCTCACCAACTCCTCGGCGTGGTGGCTCGCCGACTGGCTGATCTTCGGGGAGAGCACGTACGGCCAGCGCCGCTACCGCGAGGCGATCGAGCGGACCGGGCTCGACTACCAGACCCTGCGCAACTACGCGTGGGTGGCCCGGCGGTTCGAGCACCACCGCCGGTGGGACACCCTCAGCTTCGCGCACCACGCCGAGGTGGCGCCGCTGTCGCCGCCGGAGCAGGACTACTGGCTGCGCCACGCCGCCCAGCAGACCTGGTCGCGCAACGAGCTGCGCCGGGCCGTCCGCGCCAGCCTGGCCGAGCAGCGCGGCGAGAACGAGCTCACCGCGGGGGCCGAGGCCGCGCCGGCCGGGCCGTCGTCCGCCGCGGCCCGGCCGACCGCCGGACCCGGCGCCGCCGACCAGCGCCCGCGGAAGGTCGCCACGCTCACCATCGAACTGCCCGCGGTCCAGCTCGCCACGTACTCGAAGATCGCCGCCGCCGCGGGTCTGCCCGTCGACAAATGGGTGACCCAGGTGCTCGCCGCCGCGGACTGCCGCACTCCCTAGCGGCGCCGCCCCACGAGCCCCACCATCGGAGTCAGTTGATGATCCTTCACGGAAAACGGGTTCCGCTGCCCGCGGTGCCCGTCGTGCACCGGCGTGTCGAGGAGCATGCGCGGGTCACGCCCGAAGCCGTCGCAGTGGTCTGCGGCGACCGCCGGATGACCTACGCCGAACTCGACGCCCGCGCCAACCAGTTCGCGCACGCGCTCGCCGGGCGCCACGGCCTCGGCCGCGGCGCCAAGGTCGGTGTGTGCCTCGACTACTCGATCGATCTGGTCGTGGCCATCCTCGGCACCCTCAAGGCCGGGGCGGCCTACGTCCCGTTCGACCCGGCCTACCCGGCGGCGCGGCTCGAGCTGCTCCTGGGACAGACCCCTGACCTGGCTGTCATGGTGGCCTCCCCGGCGACGGCCGAGCTGGTCCGGTCCGCGACCGTGCCGGTCGTCGACGTGGAGCAGCTCTCCGAGCACCTCGACGGCCTCCCCACGACCGATCCCGGGGTTCAGGTCACCGGCGACGACCTGTGCTACGCGGTCTTCACCTCCGGTTCCACGGGTACGCCGAAACTGACCGGAGTGCGGCACGAGGGCTGGTTCAACCTGCTGAACTGGCTGCAGGTCGAGTACGGCCTGCACCGCGAGTCGCACAACCTGGTCGTCAGCGCGTTCGGGTTCGACCTGTCCCAGCGCAGCCTGCTGGCTCCGCTGTTCTGCGGTGCCACGCAGTACCTGATGGCCAGCCGCAACTTCGACGCCATGATGGCCTACCGTCTGCTGTCGCAGCACGACATCCGCGTGGTGCACTGCGCCTCCAGCACGCTGTACCTGCTGGTGGACTGGGAGACGGCCCGCGGCGGCCAGGCGCTCGCCGGTCTGGACTACGTGCTGTTCGGCGGCGAGCCGCTGCACGTCGAACGGCTCGCGGACTGGATGCGGCGGGACGGCGACACCTGCACCCTGCTGCACCAGTACGGCGTCGCGGAGTGCACCGACGTCGCGACCTCCTTCGACCTCGCCGGCCACCGGCCCGGCGAGCACGACATCCCCAGGGTCGGCAAGCCCGCCTACAACACCGAGATCCACATCGTCGACGAGCAGATGCGCGGTGTGGAACCCGGAGCGTACGGCGAGGTCTGCATCTCTGGGGCCGGTGTAGGCGTCGGCTATCTCAACGGCGGCGGCCCGGAGTCCGGGAAGTTCACGACCGTCGTGATCGAGGGCGAGACCCGCCGGCTGTACCGCACCGGCGACCGCGGCCGCGTGACCGAGACCGGCGACCTGGTCGTCGCCGGGCGGATGGACGCCCAGGTGAAGGTGCGCGGCATGCGCATCGACCCGGCCGACGTCGAGCGCGCGCTGGGCCGGCTGCCCGAGGTGCGGCAGGCGGCCGTGGCGGTCCGGTACACCGACTCCGGCGACGCGGAGCTGATCGCGTTCGTCGTCCCGGCCGGGGACGGCGTGACCGGGCTGGCCGCGCAGGACGTGCGCGCCGGGCTGCTGGCGACACTGCCGCGGAACATGGTCCCCTCCGAGTTCCACGCCGTCCCGGCGATCCCGCTGAGCCCGCACGGGAAAGTGGACCGCGCGGCGCTCCTGGACGAACTCCGAACGAAAGGACGCCGATGACGGTCGAGGCGGTGCGCGCCATCTGGTGCCGGGAGCTCCAGCGTGACGACATAGCGGTCGACGACGACTTCTTCGCCCTGGGCGGACAGTCGGTGATCATGGCCCGGATCCAGGGGGCGTTCCTGGAGGAACTCGGCGTCGAGGTACCGGCCGACCAGATGTTTCTCAACCCCACCGTGGCGTCGATCTCCGCTTACATCGCGTCCCTGGGCCCGGCCACCTCGTGACTGTCAGTGTGATGTCCCGCTGGCGGGACGCGGAAAGTGAGGCGCCATGTACGACGTCATAGTCATCGGTGCCCGGTGTGCGGGATCGCCGGCGGCCATGCTGTTCGCCCGGCGGGGATACCGGGTCCTGCTCCTGGAGAAGGTGCGTTTCCCGCAGGACACGTTGTCCTCGCACTACATCCACCAGCCCGGTGTGGCGCTGCTCGGCCGCTGGGGGCTGCTCGACGCGCTCCGCGAGGCCGGCTGCCCGCCGATCGACCGCGAGAGCTACACCGGGCCCGGGGTCCGGCTGGACGGCTTCTCCCTGCCGGTCGACGGCTACCGGACTACCTACGCGCCGCGCCGGTTCGTGCTCGACCCGATCCTGGCCGCCGGCGCCGTGGCCGCCGGCGTGGACTTCCAGGAGTCCTGCGCGGTCACCGACCTGCTGGTCGAGGACGGCCGGGTGGTCGGGGTGCGGTACACCACGCCCGGCGGCACCGAGACCTCCGAGCGCGCGCGGCTGGTCGTCGGCGCGGACGGCATGCGGTCGCTGGTGGCCCGCAAGGTCGGCGCCGAGAACGTGATCGAGCACCCGCGGGCGACCTGCGTCTACTACAGCTACTGGTCAGGGCTGCCCTCGGGGTTCGAACTCTACGAGCGGCCCGGCCGCTGGATCGCGGCCATCCCCACGAACAACGACTGCACGCTGGTCATGACCTACTTCCCGCAGAGCGAGTACGGCGAGGTCCGCCACGCGGTGGAAGCCTCTTATATGGAGGCCGTCCGCTCGACGACCCCCGGGCTGTACGAGCGCATGATGGCGGGCGAGCGCGTCGAGCAGATGTACGGCACCGGGCACCAGGAGAACTTCTTCCGCAAGGCCTACGGCCCCGGCTGGGTCCTGCTCGGCGACGCGGTGCACCACAAGGACTCCATCACGGCCCGCGGCATCACCGACGCCTTCATCCAGGCCCAGACGCTCACCGACCTCATCGGGACGCGGCTCGACGACGACGCCGCGGTGAAGACCGCGCTCCGGAAGTACGAGCAGCACCTCAGCGACGAGTTCCTCAACCTCTACCAGGGCGTGCTCAACGTGGCCGAGCTCAAGCCCGAGGGGCGGACCGAGATGCTGCGGCACCTGGTCGGCCACCAGGAGCTGACCGACCGGTACTTCTCCACGGTGTCCGGCGCGTGCTCCCTCGACGACTTCTACAACGCCGACCTGCTGGCCGTGCTCGACCAGAGCTGACGGCCGGCCCGCTCCCCGCTGTCCGCCTCGTTTGGAGACGCAATGATCCCGTTGTCGTTCGCGCAGCGCCGGCTGTGGTTCGTGGACCGGTTCGAAGGCCCGTCGCCGACCTACAACGGCGCCTTCGCGCTGCGGCTCACCGGCGACCTGGACGCCCCCGCGCTGGAGCGCGCGTTCCGCGACCTCGTCGACCGGCACGAGGTCCTGCGCACGGTGATCGTCGAGGACGCCGACGGCGTCCCGCACCAGCGGGTGCTGCCCACCGGATCGGAGCCGTTCCGGCTGCCGGTCGACGACGTCACGCCGCAGGAGTGCGCGGCGGCGGTCCAGGCGTCCGCCACCGCCTGCTTCGACCTGGCCGCCGACGTGCCGATCCGGGCCCGGTTGCTGCGCACCGCGCCGCGCGAGCACACCCTGGTCCTGGTCGTGCACCACATAGCCCTGGACGGGGAGTCCGTCGCCCTGCTGCTGCGCGATCTCACCGCGGCCTACGCGGCGCGCCGCCAGGACCGGGCCCCGGCGTGGGAGCCGTTGCCGGTGCAGTACGCCGACTACACCCTGTGGCAGCGGGACGTGCTCGGCGACGAGGCCGACCCGGAGAGCCTGGCGGCCGCGCAGCTGGCGTACTGGCGCCAGGCGCTCGCCGACCTGGCGCAGCCGCTGCCGCTGCCGGCGGACCGCCCGCGCCCGCGGGCGATCAGCCACCGCGGCGGCGTGGTGCGGTTCCGGATCGACCCGGAGCTGCTCACGGCCGTGGCGCGGCTGTCCGCGGCGCAGGACGTCACCGTGTCGATGACCATGCACTCGGCGCTGGCGGTGCTGCTCCAGCACCTCGGGTGCGGCGACGACGTGCCGATCGGCGCGCCGATCGCCGGGCGGACCGACGCCGAGCTGCGGGACCTCGTCGGGTTCTTCGTCAACACCTGGGTGCTGCGGGTCGACCTGTCCGGGAACCCGAGCTTCCGGACCCTGCTGCAGCGGGTGCGGGACCGGGCGCTGGCCGCCTACGACAACCAGGACATGCCTTTCGAGCGCCTGGTGGAGCTGCTGAACCCGGACCGCTCCACCGCCTACAGCCCGTTCTTCCAGGTGATGCTGGCCTGGCAGGAGCCGCTGGGGGAGCTGGTGTTCCCGGGGCTCGAGGTCGAGACCGAGACGCTCGACACCGGGACGACGAAGTTCGACCTCTTCTTCAACATGGTGCCGGACGCGACCGGCGGTGCCGGCGTCCGGCTGGAGTACTCGACCGATCTGTTCGACCACGCCACGGTCGAGGCCGTCGCGGAGCGGTTCGTCCGGGTCCTGAGCCGGCTGGTGGCCGCGCCGGAGCGGCGGATCGGCGGGATCGACGCTCTCGACGCCGCTGAGCGGGAGCGGCTGCTGGTCCAGTTCAACGACACATCGGCCGAGGAGTCCGAGCAGGTGATCCCGGAGCTGTTCGAAGCCCAGGCGGACCGGACGCCGGACGCGCCGGCGGTCGAGTGCGACGGCAGGACCCTGACCTATCGCGAGCTCGACGACCGCGCGAACGGCGTCGCGCGGGAGCTCCTCCGGCGCGGTGCCGGACCCGAGGACCTGGTGGTGCTGGCGCTGCCGCGCACCGAGGACCTGGTCGTCGGCCTGCTCGGGATCCTCAAGTCCGGTGCCGCGTACGTGCCGATGGACCCGCAGCACCTCAGCGCCCGGGCGGCGAGCGTGCTGACGGAGTCGGCCGCGCGGTTCGCCGTCACCGACACCGCCACCCGGGCCGAGCTGCCGCCGAACGACCTGTCGATCATCACCGTCGAGGACCTCGCCGGCGGTGATCGAGTCCGCCCGCCGCATCCGGACAACGCGGCCTACGTGATGTACACCTCCGGCTCCACCGGCAAGCCCAAGGGCGTGGCGATCACGCACCGCGGCGTCGTCAACGGTGTCCGGGAACTGATCAAGGTGCTCGACACGCCCCCGGGCTGGCGGATGCTGGCCGCCACCTCGGTCAACTTCGACGTCTCCGTCTTCGAGCTGCTGTCCACCCTGACCACCGGCGGCGTCGCCGAGGTGGTGCCGAACGCCCTGGTCCTCGGAGAACGGGACGGCTGGGACGGCGACATCGTCAGCGTGGTCCCCTCGGTGTTCGGCGAACTCCTCAGCCGCCTCGGCAAGACACCTCAAGTGCGCACCGTCGTGTTCGCCGGCGACGTGCTCCCGGCCGGGCTGGTGCGGCAGACGCGGGAGGCGCTGCCCGGCGTACGGATCGTCAACTCCTACGGGCAGACCGAGAGCTTCTACGCCACCACCTACTCCCTGGCCTCCGCTGAGGACTGGACGCAGACTGAGGTCGCCCCGATCGGCACCCCGCTCGGCGGCATGCGCGCCTACGTGCTCGGCCCCGGCCTCGCCCCGGTCCCGCAGGGCGCGGTCGGCGAGCTGTACGTCGCGGGGACCTGCCTGGCGCGCGGCTACCACGGCCGCCCCGGCCTGACCGCCGAGCGCTTCGTGCCCGACCCGTTCGGCGCGGCCGGCGAGCGGATGTACCGCACCGGCGACCTGGCCCGCTGGAACGCCGACGGCCGCCTGGAGTGCCTGGGCCGCAGCGACAACCAGGTGAAGGTCCGCGGCTTCCGCATCGAGACCGCCGAGGTCGAGGCGGCGCTCGCGCTGCACCCCGGCATCAGCCAGGCGGTGGTCGTCGCCCGCGAGGCGCCCTCCGGAGGCCGGCGGCTCGTCGCCTACGTGGTCCACATCGGCGAGGGAGCCGTCGGCGACGACGGCGCCGGCGGCATCGGCGACGTCGACGTGCAGGGCGGCGCCTCGGCCGCCGAGCTGCGCAAGTTCGTCGCGGACCGGCTGCCCGACTACATGGTGCCCTCCGCTTTCGTGGCGCTCGGCTGCCTGCCCTACGGGCCCACCGGCAAGCTGGACCGCGCGGCTCTGCCCGAACCGGAGTTCGCGGGCGAGGCGTACCGGGCACCGCGCACCGAGGCCGAGCGCGTCATCGCCGCGGCCTACGCCGACGTCCTCGGCGTGGAGCGCGTCGGCATCGACGACGACTTCTTCATGGTGGGCGGCGACAGCCTGCGCTCGATCCAGGTCGTCGCCCGAGCGCGCGCCCGCGGCCTGGAACTCACGACCCGCGAGATCTTCGAACACCGCACCGCGGCCCGCCTCGCCGAGGCCGCCGCCGCCCGCCGCGACCGGGCCCCGGCCCTCGCCGAACTCGCCGGCGGCGGTGTCGGCACCATGCCGCTGCCCCCGGTGGCCCGCCAGGTCTTCGCCTCCGGCAAGGGCGTCGACCGGTTCGCGATGGCACTGGTGCTGGAGCTGCCGCGGCACCTCGACCAGGACGGCCTGGCCGCGACCGTGGACGCGGTGCTCGACCGGCACGACCTGCTGCGGTCGCGGCTGGTGCCCGGCGACGAGCCCTGCTTGGACGCACGGCCCCGGGGCTCGGTGCGGGCCGCGGACCTGATCCGCCACGTTCCGTGCGACGGCGACTGGAACGATCCGGAGCTGCTCGCGCTGGCCGGGCAAGAGCTCGAAGGCGCGACCGGACGGCTCGATCCGGAAGCCGGAACCATGGCGGCCCTGGTCTGGTTCGCCACGGAGTCCGGCCCCGGGCGCCTCCTCATAGTCCTGCACCACCTCGTCGTGGACGGCGTCTCCTGGCGCATCCTGATGGCCGACCTCGCCGAGGCGTGGCAGCAGGTGCGTTCCGGCCGCACCCCCGAACTGCCTGCCGTCGGCACCTCCGCACGCCGCTGGCTGACCGCCCTCCAGGACGAGGCGCTCACCGAGCAGCGCGAGGCGGAACTCGACTACTGGCAGGACCTGCTCACCGCGCCGAACCCGCCGATCGGCGCGCGGGCCTTCGACCCGGCGGTGGACCTGATGTCGACCGTCGAGAGCATGCGGGTGCGGGTCGCCGCCGACGTCACCGAGGCCGTGCTCACCGCTCTCCCGAACGCCTTCCACGGCACCGCGACCGACGTTCTCCTCGCCGCGCTCGCCCTCGCGGTCAACCGCTGGCGCGGCACAGACCAGACCACGCTCGTCCGGCTGGAGGGGCACGGCCGCGAAGAAGACGTCGCGCCGGGAGCCGACCTGTCCCGCACCATCGGCTGGTTCACCAGCATGTACCCGGCCCGGATCGACGTGCGGGGCGTGGACCCCTCAGACGTCGCCAAGGCCGTCAAGCTGGTCAAGGAGCAGCTCCGCGGCGTCCCCGGCAAGGGCGTCGGCTACGGACTCCTCCGCTACGCGAACCCGGAAACCGGCGCCCGGCTCGCCGCATATCCGGTCCCGCAGATCGGCTTCAACTACCTCGGCCGCATCTCCGACACCGACGTCCCCGAGCACCTGCGCGCCGAAGGCTGGGCGCCCGCGCCCTGGTCCGCCGAGCTGATCCCCACACCCGACCCGGACCTGCCGGCCCTGTCCGCACTGGAGGTCAACGCCGTCGCCACCGACAGCGGGCTGCAGGCGCTCCTCATGTTCCCCAGCGGCGTCCTGTCCCGCGACGAGGTCGCCGAACTCGCCGAGATCTGGATCGAGACGCTGACCGCCATGGCCGCCTACGCCGCGCGCCCCGACGCCGGCGGCCTGACGCCCTCCGACGCCCCGCTGGTTCCCGTGCGGCAACACGAGATCGAGGCCTGGGAGACCCGGTACGGCCGGCTGGCCGCGGTGTGGCCGATGCCCCCGTCCCAGTCCGGCATCCAGTTCCAGGCGGCGCTCGCCGACGGCTCCTTCGACGTCTACCACATGCAGTTCGTGCTGCACCTGTCCGGACCCGTGGACCCGGTACGCATGAAGGCGGCCGGGGAGGCGCTGCTCGATCGGCACCCGAACCTGCGCTCCGCGTTCCTGGCCACGGCCGCCGGCGATCCGGTGCAGATCGTGCCGGACCACGTCACGCTCCCGTGGCGGCACCTCGACCTGAGCGGGCGGAGCGAGGCCGACCAGGACGCGGCGCTCGACGCCATGCTCGCCGAGGACCGCGCCGACCGGCTCGACCCCCTGCGGCCGCCGCTGCTACGCCTCGGTCTGCTCACGTGCGGCCCTCAGCAGTCCAAGCTCCTCATCACCGCGCACCACACCCTCTTCGACGGCTGGTCCTCGCCCCTCGTCATCATGGACCTGATCCGCCTCTACTCCGCGGCCGCCGGGCTCCCGCCGGTCCGCAGCTACGGCGACTACCTCGCCTGGCTGTCCACCCGCGACCGGGCGGACTCGGCCGCCCGCTGGTCCGCCGAACTCGCCGGCTTCGACCAGCCGACCCTGGTCGCCCCGAACGCCCCGGCCCAGGAGGCGGCCGCCGCCCTCGGCCGCGTCGAGGTCCCGTTCACGATCGACGAGGGGCGCGGCCTGGCCCGCCGCGCCGCCGAACTCGGCGTCACGCTCAACACGCTCCTGCAGGGCGCGTGGGCGATCCTGCTGGCGAAGCTGACCGGGCAGCAGGACGTGGTGTTCGGCGCCGCGGTCAACGGCCGCCCGCCGGAGCTGCCGGGCTCGGACGAGATGGTCGGCCTGTTCATCAACACCCTGCCGATCCGGGTGGGCTGCGGCCCGGACCGCCGCGTGGCCGACATCGTCACCGAGCTCCAGGACCGCCAGACCGCGCTGCTCGACCACCACTACTACGGGCTCGCCGACATCCAGCGCGGCGTCGGGCTGCCCGCGCTGTTCGACACGATCGTCGTCTTCGAGTCCTTCCCGATCGACCGGGAAGGCATCCTCGACGCGAACACCGAGGCCGGCTTCACCATCGACCGGATCCGGCCGATCGCCGGCTCGCACTACCCGCTGACCCTCAACGCCTCCGACCCCTATCTCCGGCTGTCGCTGGACTACCGGAACAGCCTCTACGACCGTGCCGCCGCCCAGGCGATCGCCGACCGGCTGGTCAGGGTCCTGCACCAGGTGCTCGCCGATCCGGCGATCCCGGTCGGCGCCGTCGACGTGCTGACTCCCGCGGAGTTCGCGTGGTCGGTGCAGGAGGCCAACGACACCGCGCACCCGGTCCCCGCGGAGACCCTGCCCGGCGCGTTCGAGGCGCAGGTGGACCGCGACCCCGATCGCGTGGCCCTGATCGGGGAGCAGGGGACGCTGAGCTACGGCGAGTTCAACCGGCGCGCGAACCGGCTGGCGCACTGGCTGCGTGAGCAGGGAGCCGGCCCGGAGCAGCTGGTCGCGGTGCGCATACCCCGCTCGGTGGAGCTGCTGGTGGCGCTGTACGCGGTCGTGAAGGCCGGCGCGGCCTACCTCCCCGTGGACCCCGACCTGCCCGAGGACCGGGCGCGGCAGGTCCTGGGCAGTGCGAGGCCGCTGCTGGTGCTCGACGAGGAACTCCCGGACGTGTCCGGGTACCCCGCGACGAACCCCGAACGCTCGCTGTCTCCGGACAACGCCGCCTACGTCATCTTCACGTCCGGCTCCACCGGCGGCCCCAAGGGCGTGCTGGTGTCGCACCGCTCGATCATGAACCGACTGAAGTGGGGCCTGTCGCACTTCGGCGTCGGCGCCGAGGACAGAGTGCTGCTGAGCACCTCGACGAGCTTCGACGTGTCGGTGCCCGAGCTGTTCGCCCCGCTGCAGGTCGGCGCGGCGGTGGTCATCGCCCGCCCGGACGGCCGCCGCGACCCGTCCTACCTGGCCGAGCTGATCCGGCGGGAGAAGGTGACCGGCGCGGACTTCGTGCCGTCGCTGCTCGAGGCCTTCGTCTCCGAGCCCGCGGCGAAGCAGTGCGCCGGCCTGCGCTGGGTCGAGGTGGCCGGGGAGGCGTTCCCGGCGGCGCTCGCCAACCGGTTCGCCGAGCTGCTGCCGGACTGCGCCGTGCACAACGTCTACGGCCCGACCGAGGCGGCGGTGGAGGTCACGGCCTGGCAGCACGTCCCGGGCCGGGACACCGTGCCGATCGGCCGCCCGATCTGGAACACTCAGGTCTACGTGCTCGACGCCGCGCTGCGACCGGTCCCGCCGGGGGTGTCCGGGGAGCTGTACCTGGCCGGCGCCGGACTGGCCCGCGGGTACCTCGGTCGCAGCGGCCTGACCGCGCACCGCTTCGTCGCGTGCCCCTACGGCGCGCCGGGCGCGCGGATGTACCGCACCGGTGATGTCGTGCGGTGGACCGAGGACGGCCAGCTCGAGTACCTCGGCCGCGCCGACTTCCAGGTCAAGATCCGCGGGTTCCGCGTGGAGCTCGGCGAGGTGGAGGCGGCGCTGACCGCGCACCCGGACGTCGCCGGCGCGGTGGCCGTGGTGCGGGAGGATCGGGAGGGCGACCAGCGGCTGGTCGCCTACGTGGTGCCCGCGAGCCCGGCGGAGCCGGCCGGGTTGGACGCCGAGGGGCTGACAGAGTTGGTCCGCGGGCGGCTGCCGGAGTACATGGTCCCCTCGGCGGTGGTGCCGTTGCCCGCGTTCCCGACGACGCCGAGCGGCAAGCTCGACCGCGCAGCGCTCCCCGCCCCCGACCACGCCGAGGCGGTGTCCGGGCGCGGGCCACGCAACCCCAAGGAGGCGGCCCTGTGCCGGCTCTTCGCCGAGCTGCTCGGGGTGGACGAGGTCGGCATCGACGTGGACTTCTTCGCGCACGGCGGGCACTCCCTGCTGGCCACCCGGTTGATCGGCCGCATCCGCGCCGAGCTGGGCGTCGAGGTGAAGGTCACGACGGTGTTCCGGAACCCCACCGTGGAGCGGCTCGCGGCCGAGATCGAGGACGAAGCGAAGTCGAGCCGTCCGCAGCTGCGCAAGATGACGGCCAGGTAGGAGCCACCCGATGATCCCCTTGTCCTTCGCCCAGCGGCGGCTGTGGTTCCTGCACCGCCTCGAAGGCCGGTCCGCCACCTACAACATCCCGTTCGTGATGCGCCTGGACGGGCCGCTGGACACCAAGGCCCTGGCCGCGGCGGTGGCGGACGTCGTCGAGCGGCACGAGACCCTGCGCACCCTGATCGTCGAGAACGCGGACGGCACGCCCGAGCAGCGGATCCTGACGTCCCAGGAGGCTGATCCCGCGATCCGGATCGTCGAGGTGGCGCCGGAGGCGGTCGACGCCGCGGTCCACGAGATCGCGTGCGAAGGCTTCGACCTGGACACCGCGCTGCCCTGGCGCGCCGTGGTCCTGCGCGTCGCGCCGCGGGACCACGTGCTGGTGTTCGTGTTCCACCACATCGCCTCCGACGGCGCGTCGATGGCGCCGTTCCTGAACGACCTGGTGGCGGCGTACTCGGCGCGCCATAGCGGCACCGCGCCGGACTGGAAGCCGCTGCCGGTGCAGTACCAGGACTACACGCTGTGGCAGCGTGAGGTCCTCGGCGACGAAGCGGACCCGGACAGCGTCGCGGCGGCGCAGCTGGCGCACTGGCGCGCGGAGCTGGACGGCGTGCCGCAGCCGGTGCAGCTGCCGCTGGACCGGCCGCGCCCGACGGTGGCCGGGCACCACGGCGGCCACGTCTCCTTCGAGCTGGAGCCCGACCTGCTCGCCGGCCTCGGCGAACTGGCCGCGCGGCACGGCGCGACGCCGCCGATGGCGGCCCAGGCCGCGCTCGCGGTGCTCCTGCACCACCTCGGAGGCGGGGACGACCTGACCGTCGGCAGTCCCATCGAGGGCCGCGCCGACGAGCAGCTCAGCGAGCTCATCGGCTTCTTCGCCAACACCTACGTCCTGCGCGTCCGCCTGGCTGGGAACCCGGCCTTCGCCGACCTGCTGGACCAGGTGCGGGACAAGGCGCTGGCCGCGTACGACAACCAGGACATCCCGTTCGAGCGGCTGGTGGAGCTGCTGAACCCGGACCGCTCCACCGCCTACTCGCCGCTGTTCCAGGTGATGCTGGCCTGGCAGTTCGTGTGGCCGGGGATCGAGATGCCGGACCTGCGGGTCACACCCGTTCCCGCGGGGACGGAGACGGCGAAGTTCGACCTCTTCTTCAACATCATCCCGGACGGGTCCGGCCGCGCGTACGGGCGGCTGGAGTACGCCACCGAACTCTTCGACGCCCCCACGGCGCAGAGCATCGTCGACCGCTACGTGCGGGTGCTGCGTCAGGTGGTCGCCGATCCCGCGATGCGCATCGGCCGGGTCGACGTGCTCTCCGACGCCGAACGGGACCGCCTGGCGGAAGCGAGCCAGACCTCGACGACGCTGCCCGACGCGACGGTGCCGGAGATCGTCGCCGAGCAGGCGAGGCGGACTCCGGACGCGATCGCCGTCGTGGCGGGGCCGGTCCGACTGACATATCGGGAGTTGGACGCGCGCGCCGGCCGGGTGGCAGCGGCGTTGCGCGCACGCGGGGTCGGGCCGGACGTGCTGGTGGCCGTGGCGGTGCCGCGGTCGGCGGACCTGATGGTCGCGTTGCTCGGCGTGCTCAAAGCCGGCGGGGCTTTCCTGCCGATCGACCCGACGCACCCGGCCGCGCGGCTGGAGCTGCTGCTGACCACCGCTGCCCCGGCGCTGGTCCTGACCGCCCTCGACGAGCTCGACCTCGGTCACCGTCTCGAAGACTCTGACGCCTCTGACGCTGCTTCGTGGGACGACGGCCTGCGGCCGGACCACCTGGCCTACGTGATGTTCACGTCGGGGTCCACCGGAACCCCCAAGGGCGTGGCCATCACGCACCGTGCCGTCGTCAACGGAGTGCGGGATCTGCGAAACGTCGCACAGGTCGGTACGGGCTCCCGCGTGCTCGCCGCGACCTCCGTGAACTTCGACGTCTCCGTGTTCGAGATCTTCACCGCGCTGTCCACCGGGGCCGTCGTCGAGGTGGTCCGCGACGTGCTCGAACTCGCCGAGCGCGACGGCTGGTCCGGCACCACGGTCAGCGCCGTGCCGACGGTGTTCTCCGCACTGCTCGACGGCGGCACCGCCCTCGACGTCCAGACCGTGATCTTCGCCGGGGAGGCGCTGTCGGCGGACCTGGTGGACAAGACGCGGGCCGCGCTGCCCGGCGTCCGGGTCGTCAACGCCTACGGCCAGACCGAGAGCTTCTACGCGACGACCTTCGCCCTTCCGCCGCAGTGGTCTGACACGGGGGCGATACCCATCGGGCGGCCGCTGGCCAATATGCGGGTCCACGTCCTCGGCCCGGAGCTGGCCCCGGTGCCGCCGGGCGTCGTCGGCGAGCTCTACGTCACCGGCCTGCTGGCCCGCGGCTACCTGAACAGCCCCGCGACGACCGCCGAACGCTTCGTGGCCTGCCCCTTCGGCCCGCCCGGCGCCCGCATGTACCGCACGGGCGACCTGGCCCAGTGGGGGCGCGACGGTCAGCTCCGCTACGCCGGGCGCGCCGACACCCAGACCAAGATCAACGGTATCCGCGTCGACCCCACCGAGATCGAAGCCGCGATCACCCGCCACCCGGCGGTCGGCCAGGCCGCGGTCACCGTGCGGACCGACCAGGCCGGAAACCGGCGACTGGTCTGTTACACGGCGCCGACGGGCCCTGGCGCGTCTCCGGCCGAGCTGCGGCGGTTCCTGGCCGGGCAGCTGCCGGACTACATGGTGCCCGCGCTGTTCGTGACGCTGGACGGCCTGCCGCTCACCGCGACCGGGAAGCTGGACCGGGCCGCACTGCCCGAGCCCGAGTTCCCCGGTTCCGCGTTCCGGGCGCCGCGCAGCGCCGCCGAGCAGGTCCTGGCCGAGGTCTACGCGGACGTCCTCGACCACCACCCGATCGGCGTCGACGACGACTTCTTCGTCAGCGGCGGCGACAGCATCCGCTCCATCCAGGTCGTGGCGCGGGCCAAGGCACGCGGCGTCGTGGTCAGCGCCCGGGAGATCTTCGAACACCGCACCGTCGCCCGGCTCGCGGAACTGGTCGAGGGCCGGGGCGAGGCGGACCTCCCGGTCCTGGCCGAGCTTCCGGGCGGCGGCCGGGGCTGGAGCCCGCTGCCGCCGACCGCCGCGCACGTCCTCGCCCTCGGCGGCGGCCTCGGCCGCTTCTGCATGTCCGCGATGCTGACGCTGCCCGCCGAGGTGGACCGCAGCAGCCTGATCGCGACACTCCAGAAGGTCCTGGACCGTCACGACGTGCTGCGCTCCCGGCTCGATCGGAAACGGCCGGGCCTGTGGATCGGGCCGCCCGGCACCGTCGACGCCGGTCCGCTCCTCCGGGAAGTCACCGGCGACGGCGAGGCGGCCGCCGAACTCGACGCCGCCGCCGGACGTCTGGACCCCGACGCGGGTGTCATGGCGCAGTTCGTGTGGTTCACCGGCGAGCCGGATGAGCCGGACCGGCTGCTGATCGTGCTGCACCACCTGGTCGTCGACGGCGTGTCGTGGCGGATCCTGGTGCCGGACCTGGTCGCGGCCTGGCAGGAGGTCCGGGGCGGCGAGCCGGCGCGCGCCGTACCGGGCACCTCGTGGCGACGGTGGGCCCACGCCCTGGTCGAGGCGGCCCCGGACCGCGCCGCGGAACTGCCGCTGTGGCAGCGGATCCTCGAACCCGAAGACCCGCCGCTGGGGGCGCGGGCGCTGGATCCGGCGCGCGATGTCGCCGCCACCGTGGAGACGGTGCGCGTCACCGTGCCGCCGGAGGTGACGCGTGCCGCGTTGGACGTCGTGCCCGCGCTCTTCCGCGGCGGCGCCGACGACGTGCTGCTCGCCGCACTGGCTCTGGCGGTGGCCCGTTGGCGGGGGCGGCCTGAGGCCTCGACCTTGATCCGCCTGGAAGGACACGGCCGTCAGGAGCAGGCGGTGCCCGGTGCCGACCTGTCCGGCACGCTCGGCTGGTTCACCGCCATGTACCCGGTGCGCCTGGACCTCGGCGACGTCGACCTCGCGGACGCCTTCGCCGGTGGCCCGAGTGCCGGGCGCGCGGTCAAGGCCGTCAAGGAGCAGCTGCGCGCCGTGCCCGACAACGGCATCGGCTACGGGCTGCTCCGGTATCTCAACCCTGAGACCGCCTCCGCGCTGGCCGGCCGTCCGGAACCGCAGATCGGATTCAACTACCTCGGCCGCGCTTCGGCCGCGGACGTTCCGCCCGGTCTGGGCTGGGCTCCGGACACCAGGCACCAGGACCTGCTCGCCGCACCCGACGCCGACATGCCCGTGCTCTCCGCATTGGAGATCAACGCGGTGGCCGTCGGCGAGGAGCTGACCGCCTACTTCGGCTTCCCCACCGGTGTCCTGGGCCGCGACGAGGTCACGGAGCTGGCAGAGCTCTGGGTCCAGGCGCTCACCGGCCTGGTCCGCCACGCCGGGACCGGGGACGCCGGCGGTCTGACTCCGTCGGACGCGCCGCTGGTCGGCGTCGGCCAGACGGAGATCGACGCCTGGGAGGCCCGGTTCGGCCGGCTGGCCGGGATCTGGCCGGTGACCCCGGCCCAGAACGGGATGCTGTTCCACACCGCGCTGGCCGGGGGCTCGTTCGACCCGTACCACGTCCAGCTGGTGTTCCACCTGTCCGGCGAGGTCGATGCGGAACGCATGCGGCGCGCCGGGCAGGCTCTGCTCGACCGGCACCCGGGCCTGAGGGCGGCGTTCGTCGACCGCGCCGACGGCCAGCGCGTGCAGGTGATCCCGGAGACGGTGCCGCTGCCGTGGCGGCATCTCGACCTGAGGCGGGTCACCGAGGCGGAGCGGACCGAGACCCACGAGCGGTTCCTCGCCCAGGACCGCGCCGCCCACTTCGACGCCGGCACCGCGCCGCTGATCCGCCTGGCCCTGGCAGACCTCGAGCCCGGCCGCACCGACCTGGTGCTCACCACGCACCACGTGCTCTTCGACGGCTGGTCCACGCCGTTGCTGATCCAGGACCTGCTGCTGCTCTACGCCGCCGACGGCGGCCCGGCCGGCCTGCCCGGGGTCCGCGACTTCGGCGAGTTCCTGTCCTGGCGCGCCCGGCAGGACCATGACGAGTCCGCCCGCGTCTGGGCGTCAGAGCTCGAAGGGCTCCAGGAGCCGACCCTTCTCGCCGTCGGCGGTGACGACCGGGGCCGAGGCGAGGTCATCGTCGCACTGGACCCCGCCTTGGCCCAGGAGCTCAGCCGCAGCGCCACCGAGTCCGGCCTCACCGTCAACACCCTGGTCCAAGGCGCCTGGGCGCTGCTGCTCGGCCAGCTCACCGGACGCCAGGACGTCGTGTTCGGGGCCACGGTCTCCGGGCGGCCGCCCGCGGTGCCGGACGTCGAGTCCATCGTCGGCATGTTCATCAACACCGTTCCGGTGCGCGTCGCCCACAAGCCCGGCGACACTCTCGCCGAAGTCCTCACCGGTCTCCAGAGCCGGCAGGCCGCCCTCCTGGACCACCACTACTACGGCCTCACCGAGATCCAGCAGGCCGTCGGCCTCCAGTCCCTGTTCGACACGATCGTCGTCTTCGAGTCCTACCCGGTGGACCAGCAGGGCCTGGCCTCCGCCGCCGACGCCGCGGGCGGCATCGCCCTGACCGGCCTGCGTCCCTCGACGGGCACGAACTACCCCCTGGTCCTGATGGCGGCTGCGGACCCGCATCTCCAGCTCACCCTTCAGTACGCCGAAGGCGTCTTCGACCGTGAAGCCGTCGAGCGGCACGCGGCCCGCCTCGTCAGGATCCTGCGCCGGCTCGCCGACGACCCGGGGCTGACGACCGCCCGGCTCGACGTCCTCGAGCCGGCCGAACGCGACCGGCTGCTGGTCCAGGCCGTCGGTACCGCGGCCGTCGCGCTTCCCGACCCCACCGTTCCGGGACTCGTCGAGGCGCAGGCCGCGCTCACGCCGGACGCCCTCGCCGTCGTCGACGACGCCACCTCGCTCACCTACCGCGAGCTGAACCGCCGGGCCGACCGCCTGGCGCGCGAGCTGGCCTTGCGCGGCGTGGCCCCGGAGTCGCTGGTCGCGCTGTCCCTGCCGCGGTCGGCGGACCTGGTGGTCGGCCTGCTCGCGATCCTGAAGGCCGGAGGCGCCTATCTGCCGGTCGACCCCAAGTACCCCGGCCACCGGCTCCGGGCCATCCTTGAACAGGCCCGGCCGTGGTTGGTCCTGACGGACTCGGCGACCGTCGAGGCGCTGCCCCCGCACGATGTCCCGGACGTCTTCCTCGACAAGCTCGACCTGTCCGGAGACGATCCCGGTCCCGACGTGCGGTGCCACGCCCATCAGCTCGCTTATGTCATGTACACGTCCGGCTCGACCGGCACGCCGAAGGGCGTCGCCATCACCCACGCCACCGTGGTCAACGGCGTCGTCCACCTCGCCGCCCGCATGGGCTTCGCACCGGGCGGACGGACTCTGGCCGGCACCTCGGTCAACTTCGACGTCTCGGCGTTCGAGATCTTCACCACCCTGGCCACCGGCGGTGTCGTGGAAGTGGTCCGCGACGTCCTGGTCCTGGGCGAGCGGGACAGCTGGAGCGGCAGCGTCGTCTCCACCGTTCCGTCGGCCTTCGCCGAGATCCTCGACCGGATCTCCGGCCGCACGAGTGTGCGGACGGTCGTCTTCGCCGGCGAGGCGCTGCCCGCCTCGCTCGCCGCGAAGACGCGGGAGGCGTTCCCCGACGTCCAGATCGTCAACGCCTACGGGCAGAGCGAGTCGTTCTACGCCACGACGTTCACCGCCTCCCGCGCCCTTCCCGGCGGCGCGGGCAGCGTGCCCGTCGGCACTCCGCTGGGCGACATGCGGACCTACATCCTCGGCCCCGGCCTGGACCTGGTCCCCCCGGGTGCGACCGGCGAGCTCTACGTCGGCGGCCGGATCGGTCGCGGCTACCACGGACGCCCCGCCCTGACCGCCGACCGCTTCGTCGCCGACCCCTTCGGCCCGCCCGGCTCCCGCATGTACCGCACCGGGGACCTGGCCCGCTGGAGCAGCGAAGGCGAGCTCGAATATCTGGGCCGGGTGGACACCCAGGTCAAGGTCCGCGGCTTCCGCGTCGAGCCCGGCGAGGTCGAGGCGGCGCTCGCCGCGCATCCCGCGGTCGCCCAGGCGGTCGTCGTCGCCTGGGAGTCCGCGACCGGGAAACAGCTCGCCGCCTATGTCGTGACCGCGGACCGGACCGGTCCCGAGGATCTCCGCCGGTTCGTCGGCGAGAGGCTGCCCGAGTACATGGTCCCGGCCGCCGTCATGCTGCTGGACCGGCTCCCGCTGACGCCGAACGGCAAGCTCGACCGGGCCGCGCTGCCCGAGCCCGAATACCGCGGTGCCGCCTACCGCGCCCCGAGCACCCCCCGCGAGCACGTCCTCGCGCAGCTGTTCTCCGAGATCCTCGGCGTGGACCGGGTCGGTGTCGACGACAGCTTCTTCGCCCTCGGCGGGCACTCGCTGACAGCCACCCGGCTGATCAGCCGCGCCCGTGCCGACCTGGGGATCGAGATCCCGATCCGCACGATCTTCGACCAGCCGACGGTGGCCGGGCTCGCCGCGTGGTCGCAGGAGGCGCCCGCCGCGGGCCGCCCCGCCCGCCCCAGCCTGCGCAAGTTGGCCGCAAAGGACTGAGAACCCATGATCCCGCTGTCATACGCACAACGCCGCACCTGGTTCCTGCACCAGCTGGAAGGCGGCTCGGAGACCTGGAACATGACCGCGGCGTTCCGGCTGACCGGGGCGCTGGACCGGGACGCGCTGACCGCCGCGCTCGGCGACGTCGTCGAGCGGCACGAGATCCTGCGCACCGTCTACGTGACCGACGACGACGGCGAGCCCGGGGCGCGGATCCTGCCGATGCCGGAGGCGGCCGGCCAGGTGCGGGTCCCCGTCGTCGAGGCGACTTCCGAGACGGCCTCCGCCGCCGTCGACGCGGCCGTCGCCCACGTCTTCGACCTGGCGGCCGACATCCCGGTGCGGACGACCCTGGTGCGCTGCTCGCCGACTGAGCACGTGCTGGTCGTGGTCATCCACCACATCGCCTCCGACGGCAGCTCCAGCGCCCCGCTGGTCCGCGACCTGGCCGCCGCCTACAGCGCCCGCCTCGAAGGCCGCGCGCCGGAGTGGGAGCCGCTTCCCGCGCAGTACGGGGACTACACGCTCTGGCAGCGCGAGGTGCTCGGCGACCTCGCCGACCCGGACAGCCTCGGCGCGACCCAGATCGAGTACTGGCGTGAGCAGCTGGCCGGCGTGCCGCAGCCGTTGGACCTGCCCCTGGACCGCCCGCGCCCGGCGGAGGTGAGTTCGGACGGCGACACGGTCGGCTTCGAGGCGGCGCCGGAAGTGGCGGCGGCGCTGCAGAAGCTCGCCGCCGAGCGCGGCACGACCCTGTCGATGGTGCTGCACGCCGCCCTGGCCGTCCTGCTGAGCCGGCTCGGCGCCGGGCAGGACGTGCCGATCGGCACCCCGATCGCCGGGCGGACCGACGAGGCGCTGGCCGACCTGATCGGGTGCTTCGTCAACAACCTGGTGCTGCGGGTCGACCTGTCCGGCGACCCGGCCTTCGGCGAGGTGCTGTCCCGGGTGCGCGACACCTCGCTGGCCGCCTACGAGCACCAGGACGTGCCCTTCGACCTGCTGGTCGAGCAGCTCAACCCGGACCGGTCCGCCGCGTACCGGCCGCTGTTCCAGGTGATGCTGGGCCTGCAGAACCACGACGGCCAGAGCCTGCGACTGGCCGGTCTCGACGTGGAGTTCCAGCAGGCCCTCACCTCGACCACCCAGGTCGACCTGTACTTCAGCATGGTGCTGGACGGCACGGGGACGCTGCGCGGCGACGTCCAATACGCGACCCGGCTGTTCGACCGGGACACGGTCGAGGCCATGGCCGCCCGGTTCCTGCGGGTCCTGGAGCAGGTCTGCGCCGATCCGGGCCTGTGCGTCGCCGATGTCGACGTGCTGGTCGCGGGGGAGCGGGAACGGCTGCTGGTCGAGGTGAACGACACCGCCGAGCCGTCCTTGGACGGGGGCTGGGTGGCGGCGGTCGGCCGCCGCGTGCGCGCGGCGCCCGACGCCGTGGCCGTCATCAGCGACGAGGAGACGCTGACCTATCAGGACCTGGACACCCGGTCGAACCGGCTGGCGCACTGGCTCGTCGATCGCGGAGTGCGGCCCGAGACCCTGGTGGCCGTGTGCCTGCCGCGGACCGCGGAGCTGGTGGTCACGCTCATCGCGGTGCTGAAGGCCGGCGGTGCCTACGTCCCCGTCGACCCGGACCATCCTCGGTCCCGGACCGACTACGTCCTCGACCACGCCAAGCCCGTGCTGGTGCTGGACGAGGACACGCTGGAAGGCGCGGACGTGTCGAAGTACCCGCAGACGGCGCCCGACGTGGTGGCCCGGCCCGAGAACACCCAGTACGTCATCTACACCTCGGGTTCCACGGGGACTCCGAAGGGCGTGAATGTGCCGCGTGGCGCGCTCGCGAACTTCATCGCCGGCGCCCAGCGCCGGCTCCCGCTGACGCCGGCGGACCGGATGCTGTTCAGCACCACGCCGTCGTTCGACATGGCCAACACCGAGTTGTTCCTGCCGTTCGTCGCCGGCGCGACGATGGTGATCGCGGACAAGGACACCGTCACCGACCCGTCGGCCGTGGCGGCACTGATCCGGCGCCACGGGGTCACCGTGGTCCAGGCTGTACCCGCGTTCTGGCAGATGCTGCTGACCCGCGAACCGAACGCCGCCCAGGGCCTGCGGATCATCACCGGCGCCGAGGCCGTGCCGGTGCGGCTGGCCGAGGCCCTGGCCGAACAGGCCGCCGAGGCGGGCAACTGGTACGGCCCGACCGAGACCACGACCTGGTCGACCATGGCGCCGATCAAGGTGGGCGCCGGCACGCCGCCGATCGGGACGCCGATCGGGAACACCCAGGTGTATGTGCTCGACGCACGCCTGCGCCCGGTGCCGCGCGGTGTCCAGGGCGAGGTGTACATCGCCGGAGACGGCGTGGCGCGCGGCTACCAGGGCCGGCCGGACCTGACCGCCGAGCGGTTCGTGGCCTGCCCGTTCGGGCCGGCCGGCGCGCGGATGTACCGCACCGGCGACATGGCGCGGTGGAACCGCGGCGGTCAGCTGGAGTATGTCGCGCGCACCGACCACCAGGTGAAGGTGCGGGGTTACCGGATCGAGCTGGGCGAAATCGAGAACGTGCTGGCCGGGCATCCGGCGGTGGCGCAGGCCGCGGTCATCGTGCGGGAGAACCAGGACGGCGACAAGCGCATCGTGGGCTACTACGTGCCCAAGGCCGGCGCCGCCGACTCCGCTGACTCCGCCGGCGTGGACGTGGAGGTGCTCATGCAGCACCTGCGCGGACGGCTCCCGGAATACATGGTGCCCGTCTCGCTGATCTCGCTCGCGCAGATCCCGCTGAACCCGAACGGGAAGGTCGACCGGCGCGCGCTGCCTTCCGAGGACGCCGACGCCGGGGTGCTCCGGGAGCCGCGCAACGCCCACGAAGAGAAGCTGTGCGTCCTGTTCGGCGAACTGCTCGGCCGCGAGCGGATCGGTATCGACGACAACTTCTTCGCCCTCGGCGGACACTCGCTGCTCGCCACCCGGCTCAGCGTCCGCATCCGCAAGCAGTTCGACGTCGACATCCCGCTGCGGACCATCATCAAGTACCCCACGGTGGCCGAGCTGGCGGCGCTGGTGCTCATCGGCGGCATCCCCGTGCAGGACGCCGACCCGTTCGCCGTGGTGCTGCCGCTGAACGCCGACCCCGGCAACGGCAATCCGCCGCTGTGGTTCTTCCACGGAGGCGGCGGGCTGGGCTGGGCCTACTTCGGCTTCGTGCCGCACGTGCCGGACTGGCCGGCCTACTCCCTGCAATCCCGGGGCTCCGACGGGGTCACCCCGCTCGCCGGCTCGGTGCAGGAGATGGTCGAGGACTACATCGCGGAGATGCAGAAGATCCAGCCGGAGGGTCCTTACCATCTCATCGGCTGGTCCTACGGCGGCACCCTCGTGCAGGCCGTCGCGGCCGAGCTCGACCGGCGGGGGCAGGGCGTCGCGCTCGCGGCCATCCTGGACTCGCATCCCGGCGGGCAGGGGTTCACCAAGACCCACGCCGAGAAGCAGCTCTCGGACTACCGCCAGGAGCTGGAGGAGTTCTTCGGCCAGTACATCGGCACGGACAACCAGGTGGACTTCCTGGACACCATGGCGAAGGTCCTGGCCAACAACATGCGCTGCATGATGACCTTCGAGTCCCCGGTTTACAACGGCGACGTGCTGTTCTTCAGCGCCACGGACAAGGACGAGCTCTACGGGCACCTGTGGCGCCCCTACGTCCGGGGCTCCATCGAAGTGCACGACGTGCACGCCACCCACCACGAGATGAACATGCCGGCGCCGGTGGCCGAGGTCTTCGACGTGATCTGCCGCAAGCTGGCGGGGGAGTGACCATGGATCAGGACCGTGCCGTGCTGCTGTGCGTCCCGTTCGCGGGCGCCGGCCCGTCGTTCTTCCACCCGTGGCGGGCGCTGGCCGGCGACCGGTGGCGGGTGACGGCGGTCGAGCTCCCCGGCCGCGAGAAGCGGTTGCTGGAGGAGCCGTATCGGAACGTCGTGCAGGCCGCCGAGGACTCGGTCGACGCCGTCGCCGAGGACGTCGGCGGGGCACCGCGGGTCGTGCTGTTCGGGCACAGCCTCGGCGCGGTGCTCGCCTACGAGCTGGTGCACCTGCTCACCGTGCGCGGCGTTCCCGTCGAGCGGCTGGTCGTGAGCGGGTCACCGGGGCCGTGGACCCAGCGCGAGCGGCGCGCGTCCGGGCTTCCGGACGAGGAGTTCCTGGAGAGGGTCGAGGAGTTCGCCGGTTTCCGGCACGAGGCCCTCTACCACCCGGAGATGCGGGACCTGATCCTGCCGGTGCTCCAGGCCGACTGCGAGATGCACGAGAACTACGTCCCCAGCACCGACGAGCCGGTGACCGTGCCGATCTGCTCCCTGCGCGGCGCCTCGGACGGCCTGGTGAGCGCCGATCAGGCCCAGGAGTGGGTCAAGGCGACGACCGAGGGGTTCACCTACGTCGAGCTGCCCGGCGACCACATGTACCTGGTCGATTCGGCGCGAGAGGTCCTGGAGGTGATCGAGGCGGCGTCCGTGTCTGGTCCCTGATGACAGTTCTCTCCTGAGTAAAAGGTGGATGGTGGTGCAGGCGTGACAAGTACGGCTATCGCGGCCTCCGGGTTGCGGAAAGCGTTCGGAGACAAGGCCGTGCTCGACGGCATCGATTTCGAGGTGGCCTCCGGATCGGTGTTCTCCATGCTCGGCCCGAACGGGGCGGGCAAGACGACGACGGTGAACATCCTGGCGACGCTGATGAAGGCGGACGCCGGGACGGTCAGCGTCGCCGGGTTCGACGTGGTGACCCAGACTAAGAAGGTGCGCTCGGCCATCGGCGTGACCGGCCAGTTCGCCGCCGTGGACGAGCTGCTGACCGGCCGCGAGAACCTGCGGATGATGGCCGATCTGAAGCGGACCCCCGGCGCGGCCCGGGTCGTGGACGGGCTGCTGGAGCGGTTCGACCTGACCGAGGCCGCGGCCAAGCTGGTCTCGACCTACTCCGGCGGCATGCGCCGCAAGCTGGACCTGGCCATGACCCTGGTCGGCGACCCGGAGATCGTCTTCCTGGACGAGCCCACCACCGGCCTGGATCCGCGCAGCCGCCGCACGATGTGGGAGATCGTCCGCGAGCTGGTGGCCGGCGGCACCACCATCTTCCTCACCACGCAGTACCTGGAGGAGGCCGACCACCTCGCCGACCACGTCGCGGTCCTCGACCAGGGCCGCCTGGTCGCCCAGGGCACCCCGGCGGAGCTCAAGCGCCAGGTCGGCGGCACCCACGTCCGCCTCCGCTTCGCCACCCCCGCCGACCTCGACTCGGCCGCGCGCCTGTGGCCCGGCGCCACCCGCGACGAGGAGGAGCTGGCCCTGCGGGTGCCCAGCGACGGCCGTTCGCGGTCCCTGCGCGAGCTGCTCGACCGGCTCGACGAGGCCGGCCTCGACGCCGAGGAGTTCTCGGTCCACACCCCGGACCTGGACGACGTCTTCTTCGCCCTGACCGGGCACGCCGGCACGGAGGTCCTCGCATCATGAGCGCAGTCGCGAAAACGTTCGGCGATTCGGCGATCATGCTCCGCCGCAACTTCAAACACACGGCCCGCAACCCGGTCACGGTGTTCAACGCGATCCTGTTCCCGGTCGTGATGATGCTGATGTTCGTCTACATATTCGGCGGGGCCTTCAAAGTCTCCGGCGCCTACGTGGACTACGCGGTCCCCGGCCTGACGGTGATGGCCATCCACTACGGCATGGCGCCGACCGCCGCGGCGGTGAACGGCGACATGACGACCGGCGTCATCAACCGCTTCAAGGCCATGGACGTGGCCCGCGGCGCGGTCCTGGCAGGGCACGTGGTCGCCACCACGGTCCGCAGCCTGGTCGCCGACGCGGCCATCATCGGCGTCGGCTTCGCCATCGGCTTCCGCCCCCACGCCGACGCCCTCCAGTGGCTCGCCGCGATCGGCGTCATGACCCTGCTCGCCTTCGCGGTCACCTGGCTCACGGTGGCCGTCGGCCTCGCGGCCAAGACCGCGGAGAGCGCGGGCCTGGCCACCGTGCCGCTCATCATGCTGCCCTTCCTGAGCAGCGCGTTCGTGCCGGCCGCCACGATGAAGACCGGCGTGAAGCAGTTCGCGGAGTACCAGCCGTTCACGCCGATCATCGAGTCGATCCGCGGGTTCCTGACGGGGCATCCGTCGGCGAGCCATACGACGTCGGCGATCGCGTGGTGCGTGGGGTTCGTCGTGGTGGGCTACGTGTGGTCGATCTCGACGTTCAACAAGCGGGCTTGAGGTTCTGGAGCACGGCTGAGCCGCCGCGGTGATGGGATCACCGGGGCGGCTCGGTGTTGTCTCTGGTTCGGGGTGGGTTTTACGGCTTGATACGCCTTCGGCCATCATCCGCAGCTCCACGCTGCCGCCAGCCGCCAACGCACCCGGACACCACGGCCGAAGGTCGTATCAAGCCTTCAAGATCCACAGGTCGGCCGCCTCCACCGCCACCCTTCACCTTCACCGCCGCAACTCCAACGTGCAGCACTTCACACTGCCCCCCGACTTCAACATCTCCGTCAGCTCCACCCCGACCGGCTGGTACCCGCGCTCCCGCAGCTGCGCAGCCAGCCCGGTAGCCGCCTGCGGCAGCACCACGTTCACCCCATCCGACAACGCGTTCAGCCCGAACGCCGCGGCGTCAGCCTCCCCCGCGAGAATCGCGTCCGGAAACCGCTCCGCCAACTCCGCCCGGCTCCGCTGGGAGAACGCCCGCGGGTTGTACATGATCTCGCCGACGTCAAGCACCGCGAGCGCCGTGTCCAAGTGGTAGAACCGCGGGTCGACCAGCTCCAGGCTGACGACCGGATACCCGAAGAACTCCGCGACCTCCTCATGCGCCCGCAGGTCGCTGCGGAAGCCGCTGCCGGCCAGGATCTCGTGGCCGGTGAACAGGAAGTCGCCCTCGCCTTCGTTGATGAACTCGGCCTGCCGCACCGTGGACCATCCGCCGGTCGTGAACCACGCCTGGAAGGCCTCGGACTCGTCGACGCGCTGAGGGTGGCGGAACCTGGCCACCAGCACCTTGTTGTCGATGACGATGGCGCCGTTGGCGGCGAAGACCATGTCCGGCAGTCCCGGTTCGGGCTCGATCAGGTGGACGTCATGGCCGAGGGCGGCGAAGGTCTCGAACAGCAGCTTCCACTGGGACAGCGCCGTCTGGGTCGAGGTGGGCCGGTCGGGGTGCATCCAGGGGTTGATCGAGTAGGTGACGTCGAAGTACGTGGGGCGGCACATCAGGTAGCTGCGGGGTGTCGTGGACATGGTCATCAGCCCTTCTGGTCCTCGGGGAGCCGGGCCATCAGATCGGCGACCGCGCGCCGGCGCGTGCACTCCTGGGCGCCGAAGGAGCGGCGGACCCGGTCGCGGACGTCGGCGGGCTGCTCCTGGCTGAGCTTGAACATGCCCTCGGCGGCGGTGACGGTGACGCGGAACGCGCCGACGCCGGCGACGATCTCGCGGAAATAGCCGACCGACTCCGTCTGGTCCCAGCCGGCGCCGAAGCGGGCCTCGAACATGCGGGCCGTCGCGCGGACCACGGCCAGGGTCTCCTCGCCGGCCTCCAGCGTCTGCACCGTCCCGCGGACGTGGACCGAAGTGAAGTTCCACGTGGGTGCGGCCGGTGTCATCTCGTAGACCGTCGGCGAGACATATGCGTGCGGGCCGGTGAATGCCAGAAGGATGAGATCACCTGTGCGCAGTGATTTCCAGTGGGGATTCGCACGGTTCATGTGTCCGAGCAGGACGGTGCCCGGGGCGAGGTCGCCGAGTGTCTCGCCGGTGGCCGGATCGGGAATCACGGGCAGATGGGTGGCGAACGGCCCGGCCTCGTCGGTGCCGTTGGTCACCGCCAACGCCAGCGGATTGTCGCGGACCAGGTCGGCCATCCATGTGCCGCTTGGTTCGGCGTAATGGCTGGGAACATACACCTGAAATCACACCCCTCGGTGAAAAAGAATCCTGGTGGGATCCAGGAGTGGAGGTTAGCCACAGTCTCAGGGATATAGCCATGCATATCCGCGGCGGGGGAGACTCGTGGCGGCCGAGCGATGGTTTTGTCTCGCCGGCGGGACAGCGGAAAGGACATGAGGTGACTGAGCCGCAAGCCGCTCCTGTTAGCGCGCCGACGTCGCTTGTGCAAGAGGTCGCGGCCCTGTGGTCCGAACACCTTGACGGGTGCGAGGTCGGGGCCGACGACGACTTCTTCGGGCTCGGCGGCAACTCGCTGATCGGGATCAAGGTCATCGAGCGGATCTCCGAGGTCTACGGTGTCGAGCTGTCGGTGCGCTCCTTCTACCTGGCCCAGACGCCGGCCCGGGTCGCGGAGCTGATCGAGCGCGACAGGGCGCAGCGGTGAGGCTGGCCCCGGGCCCGGCGCGCGCCGTCGACCTCGATCGCGTCGACCTGTTCGACCTCGACCTCTACACCTCGGGCGACCCGCACCCGATCTGGGACGTGATGCGGGCCGAGGCGCCGCTGCACCACCAGGTCCTGCCCGACGGCCGCGAGTTCTGGTCGGTGACGCGCTACGACGACGTCTGCCGCGTCCTCGGCGACCACCGGGAGTTCACCTCCGAGCGCGGCACCGTGGTCACCCACCTCGGCGAGGACGACGTCGCCGCGGGCACGCTGATGACCTCCACCGACCCGCCGCGGCACACGCAGGTCCGCCGGGCGATCGGCACCAGACTCACGCCGCGCGCGGTGGCGTCCTGGGAGGAGACGATCCGGCGGTCCATCGTGCGCTTCCTGGAGCCCGCCCTCGACGGCGGTACCTGGGACCTCGCCGAGAAGGCCCTGCGGCTGCCGATGATCGTGGCCGGCCCGCTCATGGGGATCCCCGAACGGGACTGGGACGAACTCGTCCAGCTCACCGCCATGGTCACCGCCCCCTCCGACCCGCACTTCCAGCACGGCAGCCGGGAGGCGACACTGGCCATCTCGCACCACGAACTCGTCACCTACGTCCGCGACTGGGTCAAGGGCCGGCGTGCGGCCGGTGGCGACGGCACCGCAGACGGCAGCCTCCTCGACCACCTGATGTCCGTCCGCGCCGGGGACGCTCCGCTCACCGACGAGGAGATCGCCCTCGACGGCTACAGCCTGCTGCTCGGCGCCAACGTGACGACCCCGCACACCGTCTCCGGCACCGTTCTCACCCTCATCGAGCAGCCCGACCAGTTCGCCAAGGCCCAGGCCGATCCGACCCTGATGCCCTCCCTGGCGGAGGAAGCGCTGCGCTGGACCTCGGCGGCCTGCAACTTCATGCGCTACGCGACCGGCGACATCGAGATCGGCGGCGGCACCATCCCGGCCGGCGGCGCCACCGTGGCCTGGATCGGCTCGGCCAACCGGGACGCGACCCAGTTCCCCGACCCGCACCGGTTCGACGTCACCCGACGCGAGAACCGCCACGTCGCCTTCGGCTTCGGCCCGCACTACTGCATCGGCGCGCCGCTGGCCCGCATGACCCTGCGGATCTTCTTCACCGAGCTGCTCCAGCGCTTCGAGTCGATCGAGCTGGACGGCGAGCCGCAGCACCTGCGGTCCTACTTCATCGCCGGCATGACCCACCTGCCCGTCGTCGCCCGGAGGCGGAAGACACTATGACACCCGGTTCCGCCACGACCGCCCCAGGCACCGCCGCGTCCTCGCCGTGGCTGGTCCGGCCGTTGTCCACGGACCGCCCGGCACGCCTGTTCTGCTTCCCCTTCTCAGGCAGCGGCGCTTCGGCGTTCAGTGCCTGGCCCGCCGCGATCGGCGATGTCGAGGTCTGCCCGGTGCAGTTCCCCGGCCGCGAGAACCGCCTGGCCGAAGCCCACTACGGCACCTACGAGGACCTCGCCGCCGCTCTGGCCGAAGCCCTGGAACCGCACCTGGACCGGCCCTACGCCTTCTTCGGGCACTGCGCCGGCGCCCTGCCCGCCTACGAGGCCGCGGTCCTGCTCGCCGAGCGCGGACTGCCCCGGCCGGACCGCTTCTTCGTGTCCGGCCAGCCGGCCCCGCACGACGACGCCGGCGACCGGATGCTCACCATGTCCGAGCCCGAACTGCGCGGCGAGCTGGAGGCGTTCATCCGCGGCCGCGGGATCGAGCCCCGGCGGGACATGGTCGACGTCGGCCTGCACGTCCTGCTCCAGGACCAGGCCGCCGCTCGCGCCTACCGCCGCGCCGAGCCGGCCCCGCTGGGCTGCCCGATCGTCGTCCTGCACTGGCGCGACGACCCCGAAGTGAGCCTGGACCGGCTGCAGGGCTGGCGCCGCTACGCGGATTCGGTCGACTTCCAGGTCGTCGACGGCGGTCACTACGACTTCATGGCAGCGCCCGCAACGCTGCTGGGGGTGTTGGGGTTCGCATGAGTGGGGCCCTGGATGTCGCCGTCATCGGAATGTCGTGCCGCTTCCCCGGCGTCGCCGGCGTGGAAGAGTTCTGGCAGCTGCTGCGCGACGGCCGGACGACCGTCGGCCGGTTCCCCGAGCACCGGGAGGCGGGCGGCTGGAACCCCGCGCTCCATCCGGACGCCGCCACCCTGACCACGGGCTCGTTCTTCGAGTCCGTCGACGGGTTCGACGCCCGTTTCTTCGAGATCTCGCCCGCCGAGGCGGCCGCGATGGATCCCGTGCAGCGTCTGGGCCTGGAACTGGCCTGGGAAGCGGTCGAGGACGCCCGCCTGCCGGCCTCGGTGCTCGCCGGCCGTGCCGTCGACGTCCTGGTCGGCGCCGGGTCCTCCGGCTACGACATGCTGCGCAGGCTGTCCGGCAGCGACCGGGACGACCACTATGCGGCCCTCGGCTCGAGCGGGACGCTGATCGCCAACCGGATATCAGGCCTGTTCGATCTGCGCGGCATGAGCTTCTGTGCCGACTCCGGCCAGTCCTCCTCCCTGGTGGCCCTGGCCCTCGGCTGCGACCGGATCCGCGCCGGAGCAGCCGACATGGCGCTGGTCGGCGGCGTGCAGCTCATCGTCGATCCGGGGTCGGGCCTGGGCTTGGCGAACCTGGGCGCGCTCTCGCCCGACGGCCGCTGCTTCACCTTCGACGGGCGGGCCAGCGGATTCGTCCGCGGGGAAGGCGGCGGCTTCGTCCTGTTGAAGCGGCTCGACCACGCCGTCGCCGACGGCGACCACGTCTATACGACGATCCGCGGCTGGGCCGTCGGCAGCGGAGGCGCGTCCTCCCGGATGCCGGACCCCAGCTCCGAGGCGCAGGCGGCGACCCTGCTGTCCGCCCTGGAACGCGCGGGCGTCCCGTTCGAGGGGATCGACTACATCGAGGCCCACGGCACCGGGACCCGGCTCGGTGATCCGGCCGAGATCTCCGGCCTGCGCCGGGTGTTCCGCGAGACCGGCCGCAGCCGCCGCCTGACGGTCGGCTCGGTGAAGACGAACGTCGGGCATCTGGAACCGGCCGCGGGCATCGTCGGCCTGGTGAAGGCGGCCCTGTGTGTGGACCGTGCCGAGCTGGTGCCCAGCGTGAACTTCGAGTCTCCGAACCCTGCCATCCCCGGTTTCGAGACGGACTTCGAGGTCCCCGTGGCCGTGCGGCCGTGGCCGGGCACACCCGAGCGGCCCCGGCGGGCCGGGGTGGCGTCGTTCGGGATGGGCGGCACCAACGCGCACGTGATCCTCGAACAGGCACCGGACAAGCCCGCCGACCCCGGTTCCCCGGACACCATGCTGCCGTGGGTGTTGTCGGCGCGCTCGGAGGCGGCGCTGCGGGACCAGGCCGCGCGACTGCGGGACCTGGTCGCGGGGGACGGGTCGCCGTCCTGCGCCGACATCGCGTACTCGCTGGTGACGACCAGGTCGTCTTTCGAACACCGGGCTGTCGTGCTGAACGGCGACCGTGCCGAGCTGCTGGCCGGCCTGGACGCGGTCGCGGCCGGCGGACAGTCGGCCCTGGCCGTGCGGGGCACCGGCACGGGCCCGGCCGGACCGATCGTCTTCGTGTTCCCCGGCCAGGGATCGCAATGGGTCGGCATGGGACGGCGGCTCTATGCGGAATCAGAGGTCTTCGCGCGCGGGGTCGACGAGTGCGCGGACGCCTTGGCACCGTGGACGGACTGGTCCCTCGTGGACGTGGTGACCGGCGCGCCGACGGCCGCCTCGCTGGACCGGGTGGACGTGGTCCAGCCGGCCCTGTTCGCGGTGATGGTGTCCCTGGCCCGGGTCTGGCAGGCGCTGGGCGTGGTCCCCGACATCGTGGTGGGGCACTCGCAGGGCGAGATCGCCGCCGCGTGCGTGGCGGGCGCCCTCAGCCTCCAAGACGCGGCGCGCGTCGTCGCCGGACGCAGCCGGGCGCTGACCGAGCTGGCCGGCTCGGGCGGGATGAGCTCGGTGTCGGCGGACCCCGCTTGGGTCCGCGACCGCCTGGAGGCGTGGTCCGGGCGGCTGTCCGCGGCCGCGGTCAACGGCCCGGCGTCGGTGGTGGTCTCAGGGGACGACGAGGCCTTGGAGGAGTTCGCCGCGCAGGCGGAGCCGGACGGGGTCCGGGTCCGGCGGATCAAGGTGGACTACGCCTCGCACTCCCACCACGTCGAACGTATTCGTGAGCAGGTGCTCGCCATCGCCTCGGACGTCGTGCCCAGGGAGAGCGCTGTGGAGTTCCACAGCACCGTCACCGGCGCAGCGCTCGACACCCGCACGCTCGACGGCTCCTACTGGTACGACAATCTGCGCTCGACGGTGCGGTTCGGCGAGGTCATGGAACACCTGATGCGCGAGCGCGGCGGTGTGTTCGTGGAGGTGAGCCCACATCCGGTGCTTGCGGTCGCGATGGCGGAAACCGCCGACGCCCTGGCCTCCGAGCCCGTCATCGCGGACACCCTTCACCGGGACGACGGCAGCGCGCACGAGGTGCTGGCGTCCCTGGCCGAACTGCACGTCCGCGGCGTACCCGTGGACTGGGCAGCGGTGCTCCCCTCGGAACGGACCCGCCGGATCGCCCTGCCGACGTATCCGTTCCAACGACAGCGGTATTGGCTGACGGCACCCGACGACAGCGCTGCCGAAACCGGCCTCGCGGGCCCGGTGAAGCCGGCTTCGGAGTCGTCGGCCGTCGAGTTGGTGTGTGCCGAAGCGGCGGAGGTCCTGGCCAGGAAGGACAAGAGCCTGACCGCCGCCGACCTCGTGGCCCGGTCCACCGACACCTTCAAGGACCTGGGCTTCGACTCCTCGATGGCGGTGTTGCTCCGTAACCGCCTCACCAAAACGGTCGGAGTGCGGCTGTCGGCCACCGTCGCGTTCTCCTATCCCACTCCGCACACGCTCGGCCGCCACATCTTCTCCCTCCTCGAACCGGAGGCTCCCGAGCCCGTGCTGGAAGACCGCAGCGACGACGAAATCTATGCACTGATCGACCGCGGATACGTGTAGGAGGCCCTGGTGGAGGATGCCGACAAGCTCCGGTCATATCTGCGGCGCGCGGTCAGCGACGCGCAGGCGCTGCGCGAGCGGGTCCGCGAGCTGGAGGAGTCCACCCGCGAACCCGTCGCGGTCGTGGGCGTCGGCTGCCGTTTTCCCGGAGGCGCGACCTCCCCGGAACGACTGTGGGACCTGGTCTCCGGTGGCGTCGACGCCATCGGCGGGTTCCCGGTGGACCGCGGCTGGGACGTGGAGGGCCTCTACGACCCGGATCCCGATGCGCGCGGCAAGACGAGCACCCGGTCCGGCGGGTTCCTGCCGGATCTCGCCGATTTCGACGCGGCGTTCTTCGGGATCAGCCCGCGCGAGGCGCTCGCGATGGACCCGCAGCAGCGCCTGATGCTGGAGACGTCGTGGGAGGCGCTGGAGCGCGCGGGCATCGACCCGGCCGGGCTGCGCGGCACCCCGACCGGCGTGTTCACCGGCGTCTACGGGGTCGACTACGGCCCCCGGCTGGGCCTCGGCGGCGCGGACGGCCCGGACGTGGAGGGCTTCGGCATCGTCGGGACCTACACCAGCGTGGCCTCGGGGCGGGTGGCCTATGTGCTGGGCCTGGAGGGCCCGGCGGTGTCGGTGGACACCGCGTGTTCGTCGTCGCTGGTCGCCGTGCACCAGGCCGTGCGGTCCCTGCGGTCCGGGGAGTGCACGCTGGCCCTGGCCGGCGGCGTGTCGGCGATTCCGTCGCCGGGGCTGTTCGTGGAGGTCGCCCGCCAGCGGGGCCTGGCCGCCGACGGCCGGTGCAAGGCGTTCGCCGAGGCCGCCGACGGCACCGGCTGGGGCGAAGGCGCCGGGGTCCTGGTCCTGGAACGGCTGGCGGACGCGCGGCGCAACGGCCGGCGGATCTGGGCGGTGATCCGGGGTTCGGCGATCAACCAGGACGGCGCGTCGAACGGGCTGACCGCCCCCAACGGCCGAGCGCAGGAGCGCGTCATCCGGGCCGCGGTGGCCGACGCGGGCCTGGTGCTCGGCGACGTGGACGCGGTGGAGGCGCACGGCACCGGAACGGTGCTCGGCGACCCCATCGAAGCCGACGCGCTGCTGGCGACCTACGGGCAGGGCCGGGATCCGGACAGCCCGCTGTGGCTGGGGTCGCTGAAGTCGAACATCGGCCACACCCAGGCCGCGGCCGGGGTCGGCGGCATCATCAAGATGGTCATGGCCATGCGGCACGGGACGCTGCCCCGGACCCTGCACGCGGACCGGCCGACGAAGCACGTCGACTGGTCCTCGGGCGCGGTCGAGCTGCTGACCGAGGCCCGGCCCTGGCCGGTCGCGCCGGGCCGCCCGCGCCGCGCCGGCGTGTCGTCGTTCGGGGTCAGCGGCACCAACGCGCACCTCATCCTCGAACAGGCCCCTGAGGAGCCGGCGACCGCGGTGGGCGCCGAGACCGGTGCCGCCGCCGAGACCGTGCCGTTGCCGCCAGTGCCGCCAGTGCCGCCGGTGCCGCCAGTGCCGCCGGTGCCCTGGGTGGTGTCCGGCCGGACCCCGGAAGCGGCGCGAGCCCAGGCAGTACGGCTGCGGGACGCCGTGGCCGCCGACCCGGACCTGGCGGTCGCCGACGTGGGCCACGCCCTGATCGCGACCCGCTCGCTGTTCGAACACCGACGCGTCGTGGTCGGCTCGGAGCGGGAGGAACTGCTCGCGGGCCTGGACGCCCTCACCTCAGAGGACGACTTCCTCATCGGCGCGGTTCCCGGTGTCGTCTCCGGGACCGCCGGTCCGGTCGGCAAGACGGTGTTCGTGTTCCCCGGCCAGGGCTGGCAGTGGGTGGGCATGGGCCGGGAGCTGTGGGAGACCTGCCCGGAGTTCGCCGACGAGATGCGCGCGTGTGCGGACGACTTGGCGCCGTGGGTGTCCTGGTCCCTGATCGACACCGTGTGCGGCGGACCGGAGGCGGCCGATCTGGACCGCATCGACGTCGTCCAACCCGTGCTGTTCGCGATGATGGTGTCGCTCGCACAGGTGTGGCGCTCGCTGGGGGTGACCCCTGACGCGGTGGTCGGACACTCCCAGGGCGAGATCGCAGCGGCCTGCGTCGCCGGCGCCCTGACGCGGGCCGACGCGGCCAAGATCGTGGCCCTGCGCTCGCGGCTGCTGGCCACCGCCGCCCCGGACGGCGGCATGGCCGGGATCGTGATGTCCGAACAGCGGGTCCGGGAGCTGATGGAACAGCTGGGCTCCGAGGCCGCGATCGCCGCGGTCAACGGCCCGAGCTCGACGACGGTCTCCGGGTCGGCGGTCGCGGTCAAGGAGCTGGTCACGGCCTGTGAGCTCGAGGGTGTCCGCGCGCGCCTGATCCCCGCGTCCATCCCTGGACACTCGCCGCTCATGGACCAGTTCCGGGAACCGCTGCGGGAGGCGCTGGGGACGATCACTCCTGCGTCCGCTCCCGTCGCGTTCTTCTCGACGGTGACCGGCGGGCTGCTCGACACCGCGCGGCTGGACGCCGATTACTGGTTCCGCAACCTCCGCGAGCCGGTCCGGTTCCAGGACACGCTGCGCAGCCTGCTCGACGCGGGACACGGCGCCTTCGTGGAGGTCAGCCCGCACCCGCTGCTCATGTTCACCGTCCAGGAGATGCTCGACACGACGCCGGGCGCGGCCGGGGTCGCGGTCGGATCGCTGCGGCGCGGCGACGGCTCGCTGGCGCGGATGTATCGATCGGCGGCTGAGGCCTTCGTGGCGGGCGTCGCGGTGGACTGGGACAGGGTGTTCCCGGGCCGTCGGCACGGCCGCTGGGCCGAGCTGCCCACTTACGCCTTCCAACGGCAGCGGTTCTGGCTGGACACGCCGTCCGACAACACCGTGCGCGACGCGCCGTCGCACCACGATTCGCTGTTCCGAGTGGACTGGGTCCCCTTGGAGGTCTCCTCCGCGCCGACGGCGGACGAAGGCGAAGCCGTCGTCTTCGACCTCGAAGGACTCGCCGGGCCGGAACAGGCCCTGCCTCCGGTGCTGCGGCGGGTCCAGGAATGGCTCGCGGACGGACGAGTGTCCGGCCAGCGCCTGGTGATCGTGACGCCGGAGCCCGCGGTGTGGGGCTTCGTCCGCAGCGCCCAGACCGAGAACCCGGGCCGGTTCGTGCTCGTGGACACGGACGACCACCCCGCCTCGCGCGCCCGCCTCCAGGCCGCCGTCGCGTCCGGGGAGCCCCAGCTCAGGATCCGGGCCGGGGCCGTGACGATCCCGCAGCTGGCCCGGGTCGCCGGTCCGCGTCCCGGCCGCCGGTCCGGCCTCGGAACCGGAACCGTGCTGATCACCGGCGGCACCGGTGCGCTGGGAGCGTTGCTGGCGCGCCATCTCGTGCGACGGCACGGCGTGCGCCGCCTGGTGCTGACCGGCCGCCGCGGCCCCGCGGCCCCGGCGGCGGCCGCGCTGCTGGAGGAGCTGACCGGGGCCGGAGCACACGTCGAGATCGTGGCCTGTGACGTCACGAAACGGGAACCCGTCGCCGAACTGCTCGGCGCGGTGCCCCCCGAGTATCCGCTGACCGCGGTGATCCACTGCGCCGCCGCCCTCGACGACGGGGTCGTCGAGGCGCTGACCGAGGACCGTCTGGAGCGGGTGCTGGCGCCGAAGGTGCACGGCGCCCGGCACCTGCACGAGCTGACCAAGGACCTGGACCTGACCGCGTTCGTGCTCTTCTCCTCGGTCGCCGGCGTGCTCGGGACCGCCGGACAGGCCAACTACGCCGCGGCCAACGCGTTCCTCGACGGGCTGGCGCAGGCTCGCCACGCCGAGGGGCTGCCCGCGCAATCGCTGTGCTGGGGCTTCTGGGCCGAGCGCGGCGAGCTGGTCGCCGGACTCGCTGAGGCGGATCTCCAGCGCCTGCGGCGGCAGGGCATCGCGGCGCTGGCGTCGCGGGAGGGCCTGGCGCTGTTCGACGCGGCGATCACGCTGAACGAGCCGGTCCTGATGCCCGCGCGGTTGAGCCTGTCCGATGTCGGGCCCGCGCGCTCGCCGCTCCTTCGAGCCCTGATCGGATCATCTGCCACTGCCACTGCCACTGCCACTGCCACCGCAACCGGCAACGGGTTCGCGGACCGTGTCAGATCGCTGCCGCCCGCCGACGCCGAGGCCGCGTTGCTCGACGCCGTCCGGGCCCAGACCGCGCACGTCCTCGGCCACGCCGACGGAGCGGCCGTCGACCCCGCCGTGGCCTTCCTGCATCTGGGCATCGACTCGCTGATGGCGCTCGAGCTGCGCAACAAGCTGGCCGAGGCCACCGGTCTGAAGCTGCCCGCCACGCTCGTGTTCGACCACCCGACTCCGGGCGCTGTCGCCCGGTTCCTGAACGACGGTCTCGGCTCCGCCTCCAACCCCGACCCGGAGGACGGGCCGTCGTCTCCGGCCGCCCTGCTCGTCAAGGAGGTCGAAGACCTGGACGCCCGGCTGCGGGACGCCTCCGGCGTCCTCACCGACGAGGACAAGCATGCCCTCTTCGCGCTTCTGGGCCGTCTGCAGAACCGGATCCGCCCCATGGCGGGTGACGGCGCACCGGCCGGGATCGTCGACCAGATCAGCTCGGCGTCCGCCGGGGAGCTGTTCGCGCTGTTGGACAAAGAGCTCGGCTAGGGGAGAGAGCGATGACCATCGACGACAAGGCCGAAGTCCTCGGCTACCTCAAGCGGACCTCGATCGAGCTGATCGAGACACGCCGGCGCCTGGAGGAGTTGTCCGAGGCCGCCACCGAGCCGATCGCGGTGGTCGGCATCGGCTGCCGCTACCCGGGGGGCGCGACGTCGCCGGAGGCGCTGTGGGACCTCGTCGCCTCGGGCGGGGACGCGGTGGCGGACTTCCCGCAGGACCGCTACTGGGACCTGGACGGCATGTACGACCCGGACCCGGACCGCCCGAACAGCTGTTACACCCGCTCCGGCGGGTTCCTGCCCGACGCGGGGGACTTCGACGCCGAGTTCTTCGGGATCAACCCGCGCGAGGCGCTCGCCGCCGACCCGCAGCACCGGCTGCTGCTGGAGACCTCGTGGGAGGCCCTGGAGCGCGCCGGGATCAACCCCCACACGCTGCACGGCAGCGCCACCGGCGTCTTCGCGGGCATCGCCTACTTCGGCTACGGGAACTTCTTCGGCACGCCCGAAGTGATCTCCGGCTACGGACAGACCGGCTCCCTGCTGAGCGTGGCCTCGGGCCGGGTGGCGTATGCGCTGGGCCTTTCGGGCCCGGCGGTGTCCACCGACACGGCGTGTTCGTCGTCGCTGGTCGCCGTCCACCAAGCGGTGCAGTCGCTGCGCCAGGGCGAATGCTCGCTGGCCCTGGCGGGCGGCGTCACGGTCATGGCGACGGCGCAGGTGCTCCGCGAGACCTCGCGGCAGCGGGGCCTGGCCCCCGACGGCCGGTGCAAGGCGTTCGCCGACGCGGCGGACGGCACCGGCTTCTCCGAAGGCGTCGGCGTGCTGGTGTTGGAGCGCCTGTCCGACGCTCTGCGCGGCGACAGGCGGATCTGGGCGGTCATCCGCGGTTCGGCGATCAACCAGGACGGGGCGTCCAACGGGCTGACCGCGCCCAACGGCCTGGCGCAGCAGCGGGTGATCCGCGCGGCGCTCGCGAACGCCCGGGTGCGCGCCGGCGACGTGGACGTGGTGGAGGCACATGGCACCGGCACGACGCTGGGCGACCCGATCGAGGCCGAGGCGCTGCTGGCGACCTACGGCCGGGAGCGCGATCCGGACAGCCCGCTGTGGCTGGGGTCGCTGAAGTCGAACATCGGCCACACCCAGGCCGCGGCCGGGGTCGGCGGCATCATCAAGATGGTCATGGCGCTGCGGAACGAGGTCATGCCGCGGACGCTGCATGTCGATCGCCCCACGAAGCACGTGGACTGGTCCTCCGGCGCGGTGGAACTGCTGACCGAGGCCCGGTCGTGGAAGACCGCGCCCGGACGTCCTCGTCGCGCCGCCGTTTCGGCGTTCGGGGCGAGCGGCACCAACGCTCACCTGATCCTCGAACAGGCCCCTGAGCCGGAACCCGCACCCGAGGACCAGACGGTGCCCGGCGTCGCGGGCGGCTGGGTTCCGTGGGTTCTGTCGGCACGCTCGGAAGCGGCGCTCCGCGAACAGGCGGAGCGGCTCCGTACCTTCGCCGAAGCCGACCCGGCCTTGGACGTCGCCGCCGCCGGCTGGTCCCTGCTGTCGAGCAGGTCGTCCTTCGATCACCGCGCGGTGGTGCTGGGCCCGGACCGGGACTCGCTGCTGAGCGGCCTGCTGTCGCTGCGCGACGGTGAGGAGTCCACCGGGGTCGTGCGCGGCGTCGTCGCGGAGCTCGGCAGCGCGGTCTTCATGTTCCCGGGCCAGGGAACGCAGTGGGCCGGCAAAGCGCGGGAGCTGTATGACGCGTTCCCCGTCTTCGCCGCCGCCCTCGACGAGATCTGCGAACACTTCGCCGCCCATCTCCGCTTCGACCTCGAGGCCCTGCTCCTCGCCGCCGAACCGGCGGACCACCTGGCCGGCCGCACCGATGTCGCCCAACCGGCGCTGTTCGCGCTGGAGGTCGCCTCGTACCGCCTGCTGGAGCAGCTGTGCGGGACGCCGAAACGCCTGATCGGCCACTCCGTCGGCGAGATCGCCGCCGCCCACGTCGCCGGAGCCCTCGGCCTGGCCGACGCGACCCGGCTGGTGGCCGCCCGCGGACGCGTCATGCAGACCGTCGGCGAACCGGGCGCCATGCTCGCGGTCCGTGCTTCGGAAGCCGATGTCAGCGCTCTGCTCGCCGCCGCCGGACGAGTCGGCCTCGCCGCGGTCAACGGCCCCGAGTCGGTGGTGGTCTCCGGTCTGCGCCGGGACGTGCTTGCGCTCCGTGACCAGCTCCTGGCCGCCGGCACGTCGGCGAAGACGCTCGAAGTCGACCACGCCTTCCACTCGCCCCTCATGGATCCGGTCCTGGACGAGTTCGAGGAGGCCGTCGGCACCCTGACCGCCGGACGCGTGACCATCCCGGTCATCTCCACCCGGACGGGCCGCGAGGCCACGCTGGAGGAACTGACGTCCCCAGCACACTGGGCACGCCACGTCCGCGAACCCGTCCGCTTCTTCGACGCCGTCGAGCACGCCCGCGCCGCCGGTGCCGGGATCTTCCTCGAAGTGGGCCCGGGCGCGACGCTGACGGGCCTCACCAAGGAAGCGTTCGCGAGCGTCGGGGCGGCCGACGCCGTGGTCCTGTCCGCGTCCCGGAAGGACCGCGGCCCGGCGGCGCTCGTCAGCGCCCTCGCCGAGCTGCACGTCCGAGGCGGAAAGGTCGACTGGTCCGCGCTGTTCGACAACCGGCGGCGGATAGACCTGCCCACGTATGCGTTCCAGCGGCAGCGCTACTGGCTGGACTTCCAGTCCGGAGCAGGAGCCGCGGACATGGCCTCCGCGGGATTGTCGGCCGCGGAACACCCGCTGCTGGGCGCCGTGGTGGACCATCCCGGCGGCGGCGAAACGGTGTTCACCGGCCTGTGGTCGTTGCGGAAGCAGGACTGGCTGGCCGACCACGCCGTCTTCGGCGCGGCCGTCATACCGGCCACCGCCTACCTGGACCTGGCTCTGTGGGTGGGCGAGCACGTCGGCTGTGAGACGGTCGACGAACTCTCCCTCGAAGTCCCCCTCGCCCTCTCCGGCGACATGCAGGTCCAGGTCGTCGTCGGCGCGCCGGACGAGACAGGGCGCCGCCCCCTGGACGTCTACTCGCGGCCCGGCGACGACGCCTGGACCCGCCATGCGACGGGCACTCTCGCGCCGCGAGCGGGACTGACGGTCGAGCCGAGCCGGGCAGAGTGGCCCCCGTCCGGGGCCGAACAGGTCGACATCACCGAGCTCTACGACATCTTCGCGGACGCGGGCTTCGTCTACGGCCCGGCTTTCCTCGGGCTGCAAGAGGTATGGCGGTACGGCGACGACGTCTTCGCGCTGGCCACCCTGCCGCCGACCGCGGACGACGGCGGGTTCGCGCTGCATCCGGCGCTGCTGGACGCGGCCCTGCACGCGGTGGTCGCCGCCGGCGTCCTCGACGTGAAGGACGGCCGGGCCTGGATGCCCTTCTCCTGGTCCGGAGCCGAACTGGCCGGGGACTGCGGTCCCACCATCCGGGTCCGGATCAGCCCGGCCGGTGAAGACGCCGTGGCCGTGGCGGTCACCGACGACCACGGCCGCGCGATCGCCCGCATCGAGGCGCTGACCTTCCGGCCCGCGAGCGCCGAGCCCGGGCGGAAGCGGTCGCTGTTCGAACTCGAATGGCGACCGGTCGAGCCGTCCGGAACCTCCGGCGGAACGTGGGCGGTGGCCGGGGCGATGGACGATGTCCTCTCCGAACCGCCTCGCCACGTCGTCCTGCGGCTGGACGACGTCATCGAAGCCGACGCCGAGCCACCCGCCCTGATCAGCGCCACGGACAAGCTCGTGCTGGGCTGGGTCCAGCGCTTCCTCGCCGAGGAGGCGCTCGCCGGCTCCACGCTCGTGGTCTGCACCCGCCTGGCCGTCGACACCGGTGCCGGGACGTCCGTCGAAAGCCTCCCGGGCGCCTCCGTCTGGGGCCTGATCCGCTCCGCCCAGACCGAACACCCCGGCCGGTTCCGCCTCATCGACCTCGACGACGCCTCCGCTCCCCGCCTCGCCGACGCCCTCGCTGTGGACGCGCCCCAGCTGGCCATGCGAGAAGGCACCTGTCTGGCGCCCGTGATGGCTCCCGCAGCCCCGGTCCAGCATCAGATCGAGCCGCCGGCCGCCGGCGCGCATCGCCTGGGCATCCCGGACAAGGGCACGCTGGAGAACCTCACCTGGGTCCCGAGCCCCGAGGCGGAGGCGCCGCTGACCAGCGGGCAGGTCCGCATCGCCGTGCACGCCGCCGGGCTCAACTTCCGCGACGTCACGATCGCCCTGGGCCTGGTCGACCGCACGGCCATCGACGCCGAGATCGGCAGCGAGGGCGCCGGCGTCGTGCTGGAGGTCGCGGACGACGTCACCGGCCTGGCCCCCGGGGACCGCGTGACCGGCATCTTCTCCGGTGCCTTCGGCCCGGTGGCCGTGGCGGACCACCGCCTGCTCATGCCCATCCCCGACGCGTGGAGCTACGCCGAAGCCGCCTCCATGCCCGGCGTCTTCCTCACCGCCTACTATGCGCTCTTCCACATCACCAAGCTCGCCAAGGGACAGCGGATCCTCATCCACGCCGCGGCCGGCGGCGTCGGGATGGCCGCCGTGCAGCTCGCACAGCACGTCGGCGCCGAGGTCTACGGCACCGCCAGCCCCGGCAAGTGGCCGGTTCTGCGCGACCTGGGCCTGGACGACGCGCACCTGGCCTCCTCGCGGGACCTGGACTTCGCCGGCAAGTTCCGGGCCTCCACGGACGGCCACGGCGTGGACGTCGTCCTGAACTCCCTCGCGCACGACTTCGTCGACGCCTCGCTGAGCCTGCTGACCGGCGGCGGTGCCTTCGTGGAGATGGGCAAGACGGACATCCGCGATCCCGCCGAGGTCGCGGCCGCGCACGCCGGCGTCGTCTACGAGGCCTTCGACCTCTACGAGGCGGGCCCGGAACTGATCCACGAGATGTTCCGGACCGTCATGGAGCTGTTCGCCGACGGCCACCTGCACCTGAACCCGGTCTCCGTCCGCCACGTCCGCGACGCCCGTAAGGCGTTCCGCGAGATGAGTCAGGGCCGCCACGTCGGCAAGATCGTCTTCGAACTCGGCGACGCGTTCGGCGGCGGGACAGTACTGGTCACCGGTGGGACCGGGGGAGTGGGCTCGCTCGTGGCGCGGCATCTGGTCACCGAACGCGGCGTGCGCTCCCTGGTGCTCGCGAGCCGCCGGGGCATGGCGGCCGACGGTGCCGCCGAACTGGTGGCGGATCTGGAGCGGGCCGGCGCGCGGGTGACCGTCGCCGCCTGCGACGTGGCCGACCGGGAGTCCGTCGCGGATCTGCTCGACGACCTGCCGCCCGGATTCCCGCTGACCGCCGTCGTGCACGCGGCCGGCACGCTCGCCGACGGCACCGTCGAGTCGCTGACCCCTGAGAGCTTCGACCGGGTGCTGGAGGCCAAGGTCGGCGGCGCGGTCGTCCTGCACGAGCTGACCCGCGGCCGGCCCCTGTCGGCGTTCGTGCTGTTCTCCGCGCTGGCCGGCACGCTCGGCACCGGAGGACAGGCGAACTACGCCGCGGCGAACGGCTTCCTCGACGGCCTCGCGGCCCGGCGCCGGGCCGCGGGCCTGGTCGGCACCTCGCTGTGCTGGGGCTGGTGGGAGCAGCGCAGCGGGATGACCTCGAACCTCGACGAGACCGACTTCGCGCGGGTCCGGCGCCTCGGCGTCGAGGCGATGCCGAACGCCGAGGCGCTGGCCCTGTTCGACGCGGCGTGCGCGCTCGACAAGCCGGTTCTCGTCCCCGCGCGCCTGGACCTGTCCGCGCTGCGGAACCGAGCCGCGGAGGACGTGCCGCTGCTGCTGCGCGACCTCGTCCACGGCGGCCGTCCGGCCCGGGGCCGAGCGGCGACGGCCGGTCGCGGCGGCGCCGCGGGACTGCTCGCGCGGGTGGCCGCCCTGCCGGACGCGGAAGCGGAGACGGCCGTGGTGGACTGGGTCCGCGACCAGGTCGCCATCGTGCTCGGCCATCCGTCCGGCGCCGCGGTCGACGCCGACCAGCCGTTCACGAACCTCGGGTTCGACTCGCTGACCTCCGTCGAACTCGGCAACCGGCTGGCCTCGGCGACCGGCCTGCGCCTGCCGTCCACGCTCGTGTTCAGCTATCCCACGCCGCGCCGGCTGGGCGGGCACGTCCTCGGCCTGCTGCGCCCGGCCCCGGACCCGGCCGCCGCCGAGGACGCGCGGATCCGTGAGGTGCTGCGCACCGTCCCCATCGACCGGCTCCGGGCCGCGGGCGTCCTGGACCTGGTCCTGGCCTGCGCCGAGGCGGCCACCCCGGCGGCCGGCGGACCGATGCCGCAGGCGGCCGGCTCCGACACCGCCGAACTCGCGGACCTGGACTTGGAAGCACTCGTCGACCTGGCTCTGGATGAGGGAAGTAAGTGACATGACCGACTCGGCAGAGCGTCCCGCCGACGGCGGCGAACGGGTCCAGCGCGCACTGCGTTCGCTGCTGGAGGAGCGCGACCGCCTCCGGCGCGAGAACGAGGCGCTCAGAGCCGCCCGCGGCGAACCGATCGCCGTGGTGGCCATGGCGTGCCGCTACCCGGGAGGCGTCACCTCGCCCGAGGATCTGTGGAACGTGGTCCGGGACGGCGTCGACGTGGTGGGCGAGTTCCCCGCCGACCGCGGGTGGCCGGACCTCTTCGACCCCGACCCCGACGCCGTCGGCCGGTCGTATGTGCGTCAGGGCTCGTTCCTGACCGACGTGGCCGGCTTCGACGACCGCTTCTTCGGCATCAGCCCGCGCGAAGCGCTGGCGGTCGACCCCCAGCAGCGGCTGCTTCTGGAGACGGCGTGGGAGGCCTTCGAACGCGCCGGCATCGTGCCCGCCACCGTGCGCGGGACCGATGTCGGGGTCTTCGCCGGGGTCTGCTCGTCCGAGTACGGGTCGCGGTTCCTGGAAGGCGGCCGCCACGAGTTCGAGGGCTACCTGCTGCACGGCAGCGCGCCGAGCGTCGCCTCCGGCCGGGTGGCCTACGAGCTGGGCCTGACCGGCCCGGCGGTGTCCGTGGACACGGCCTGCTCCTCCTCGCTGGTGGCGCTGCACCTGGCGGTCCAGGCGCTGCGTTCGGGGGAGTGCTCGCTGGCGCTGGCCGGCGGCGTGTCGGTGATGGCGACCCCGGCGATCTTCCTGGAGTTCTCCCGCCAGCGCGGCCTGGCGGCCGACGGCCGCTGCAAGTCGTTCGCCGACACCGCCGACGGGACCGGCTGGGCCGAGGGCGTGGGACTGCTGCTGCTGGAGCGGCTGTCCGACGCCCGCCGCAACGGCCACCCGGTCCTGGCCGTGGTCCGCGGCTCGGCGGTGAACCAGGACGGGGCGAGCAACGGGCTGACCGCCCCCAACGGCCTGGCCCAGGAGCAGGTGATCCGGCGCGCGCTGGCGAACGCCGGCCTCGCCGCCTCCGGCGTGGACGCGGTCGAGGCGCACGGCACCGGCACCGCGCTCGGCGACCCCATCGAGGCCGGTGCCCTGCTGGCGACCTACGGCCGGGACCGGTCGCGAGACCGGCCGCTGTGGCTGGGATCGGTGAAGTCGAACATCGGTCACTCCCAGGCCGCCGCCGGGGTCGCCGGGGTGATGAAGATGGTGATGGCCCTGCGGCACGGGTTCCTGCCGAAGACGCTGCACGTGGACACCCCGTCGAAGCACGTCGACTGGTCGTCCGGAACGGTTGAGCTGCTGCTCGAAGGGCGCGAGTGGACGCGGACGGACGGCCCGCGGCGGGCCGGGGTCTCGTCGTTCGGGGTCAGCGGGACCAACGCGCACGTGATCCTGGAAGAGGACCGGCCGCGGGAGCACGCCGAGCAGGACCAGCGGGGAGATGAGTCCGGACCGGTCTCAGCGGTCCTGGGCGGCCTGGTGCCGTGGGCGGTGTCCGGCAAGACTGCGACCGCCCTGGGACGGCAGGCCGAGACACTGCGCGCCTTCGCCGCCGCTGATCCCGGCCTCGACATCGCCGACACCGGATGGTCGCTGGTCGCGACCCGGTCGGGGTTCGACCATCGAGCCGTGGTGTGGGGCCGTGACCGCGACGAACTCACCGACGGACTGCTCGCCCTGAGCTCCGGCACCGAGTCGCCCCGCCTGGTGCGCGGCGTGGCCGGCGACCTCGGCGGCGTGGTCTTCATGTTCCCCGGGCAGGGGTCGCAGTGGGTCGGCATGGGCCGGCAGCTGTACGACACGTTCCCGGTGTTCGCCGAGAGCCTCGACGCGTGCGGCGCCGCGCTCGCCGAGTTCGTCGACTGGTCGCTGCTCGCCGTGATCCGCGGCGAGACGGGCGCGCCGAGCCTGGACCGTGTGGACGTGGTCCAGCCGGCCCTGTTCGCTGTGATGGTGTCCACCGCCGCCCTGTGGCGCTCGTGGGGCGTGGAACCGGCGGCGGTGATCGGGCACAGCCAGGGTGAGATAGCAGCGGCCCACGTCTGCGGCGCGCTGTCGCTGCGTGACGCCGCGAAGGCCGTGGCGCTGCGCAGCAAGGCCCTGGAAGAGCTGATCGGCCACGGCAGCATGGCGTCGATCGTGGAGTCCGCGGACTTCGTGGCCGAGCGCCTGGGACCGTGGAACGACCGGGTGACCGTCGCCGTCGTCAACGGGCCCCGCTCCGTGGTGGTCTCCGGCGATCCGGACGCACTCGACGACCTGGTCGAGAAGCTGACGGCCGAAGGCGTCCAGGCCCGGAGGATCTCCGTCGAGTACGCCTCGCACTCGCCCCAGGTGGCTCGGATCCGGGACCAGGTGATCGCGGCGCTGTCCGGCCTGAGCCCGTCCACGTCGGCCCTGCCCTTCTACTCCACCCTTCACGGCGAGAAGACCGACACCGCACAGCTCGACGCCACGTACTGGTACGACAACCTGCGCGAGAAGGTCCTCTTCGAATCGTCCCTGCGCCGCCTGGCCGACGACGGCTTCCGGGTGTTCATCGAGATGAGCCCGCACCCGGTGCTCACCGTGCCGGTCCAGGAGATCGTCGAAGACCTCGAAGACGCCCTGGTGCTGGCGTCGGCGCGGCGGGACCGGGGCGAGGTCGAATCCGTGGTCGGCTCCCTGGCCCAGTTCCACGTCCGGGGCGGAACCGTGGACTGGAGCGCCGTGTTCGGGCCGCGTCGACGGGTGGAGCTGCCGACGTACGCGTTCCAGCGGCAGCGGTACTGGCTGGAGTCCACGCCCAGGGCGGTGACGTCCGAGCCGGGCGCACCGGAGTCCGCTGCCCCCGCCGAGGCCGCTGACAGCGAAGACCTCGTCGCGTTGTCGGACGTGGTCCCCAAGCTCTCCCGGGCCGAGGCGGAGGCGCTCGTACTGGAACAGGTCCTTGCGAAGGCCGCAGTAGTGCTCGGCCACTCCAGCAGCGCAGACATCGAACCCGACCAGGAGTTCAAGGACATCGGCTTCGACTCCCTGCTGTCGGTGGAGCTGAGCAAGCGCCTGTCCACGGCCACCGGGCTGCGGCTGAAGGCGAACACGGTGCTGCGCTATCCGACGCCGAGGCTGGTCGCCGATCACATCATGGCCGCGCTGGCGGGCCCGTCCGGCGCGGCCGGCCCGTCCCGCCCGGACGGTCGTCCCGCCGGCGGGACACGCAAGTCCTGACGCGGCCCGGTCCGCCCGGGCCCGTCACCGCATTGATCCAGTGATCCGCCTCCCCGAGGGTGGACTGCGAATGCCTCCGTTTCAGGGCCCGTACTGAGGGGTTGGTCCGTATGCGTTCGTTCGGCGCGTCATCCGCGCACAAGGGGATCTGGCTGGCACAGGCGATGGCCCCCGACATGCTGAACCACGCGCTGACCATGTGGGATGTGGAAGGCGCGCTGGACCCGGCGATCATGGAGTCCTGCTTCCGGCACGTCCTCACCGAGGCGGAGGTGCTGCGCGTCAACTTCGTCGACGACGGCGGCGGACTGCGCCTCGTGCCGTGGGACCTGGTGGACTGGCAGCCGTTCTTCCTGGACCTCAGCAACGAGCCGGACCCGGAGCAGGCGGCCCGCGACGCCCTGGCCGAGATGCTGAAGCAGCCGTTCGACCTGGAACTGGACCTGCTGCTGCGGCTGGGGCTGGTCAAACTGGCCGCGGACCGCTCCCTCGTGGTCATCGCCTACCACCACCTGGTGTCCGACGGACACGGCGCCGGCGGCCTGCTGTCACGCCGTCTGGCCGAGGTCTACACCGCGATGGCCCGCGGCACACAGGTCCCCGACCTCCCGCAGCCCTGGGACGCCGAGTCCTTCGCCGCCGAGGCGGTGCGGTACCGCGCCTCCGAGCAGTTCGCCGAGGACACCGATTTCTGGCGCGACTACCTCGCCGACGCACCCGCGCCCGCGCAGGTGCCCCGCGTCGCGCTGTCGGAAGCGGCGCGCGCCGCCCTCGACGAACCGACCGGCAGCCAGGACCGGTGGGGCCGGCTGTCCGAATGTCTGGGCATGGTGAGCCGGACGCTGCCGATCCCCCGCGACGAGGCGGACGTCTGGGCCGAGACCGCGAAGTCCCTGGACGTGTGGATGTCCTCGCTGGTGACGGCCGCCGCGGCGGTGTACCTCCGGCACCGGTGCGACCGGCCCGAGCTGCTGATGTCGCTGGCGGTGGGCAACCGCGTCGGACCGGCGGGCAAGTCACCGGGCCTGGCGGTGAACGTGGCACCGATCCGCGTGCGCGTGCCGCTCGGCGCGACCTTCGCCGAGGTCGCCGACACGGTGGTGGACCAGACCTATGAGATCTTCGGCCATACCGCCTGCCACTACTCCGAGATCCAGCGCGCCGGCGGCACCACCCTGACCGGCCGCGGCAGTTTCGGCGCCGTGATCAACGTCGGCGAGTTCATGGAGCACCTGCACTTCGGCGGCCACCCGGCCCGCTACCTCGGCGCGACGACCGGCGTCTTCGACGAACTGTCCCTCGGCGTCTACACCGACGGCAGCCCGGACAGCGACCTCTACCTGCGGCTCGACGCCCCGGCGACGCTGTACTCCAGCGCGGAGCTGCGCTTCATCGGCGAGGACCTGCTCGCGTACATCCGGGCCCTGGTGGCCGACCCGCAACGACCGGTCGGCGCGGTGTCCGCGGCGAGCGGCGCCGCGGCGGCGGCGGCGCCGGCGGACGGTGACACGACGACGGTGACGGAGCGCTTCGCGCGGCGGGTTCGGGAGACGCCGGACGCTGTCGCCGTGGTGGCGGACGGCTTCGAGGTGTCCTACCGGGAGCTGGACGAGCGATCGAACCTCGTGGCCGAGGTACTTCGGCGCCGAGGTATCGGGGAGGTGGCTCGCCCGGACCTCGATGAGCCGCCAACCATCGGCCCCAAGGTACCTCGGAGCCGAGGTACCTCGATGGAGAGGGTTGTGGTGGTGGCCCTGCCCCGATCTGTCGACATGGTCGTGGCACTCCTCGGCGTGGTGAAGGCCGGAGCCGCCTACCTGGCGACCGACCCGGCCGCGCTGTCGACGGCGGCTCCCGCGGCGTCCCCGGTCAGTCTGCTGCTCAGCGACGCGGCGACCATCGAAGGGCTCGGAGCCGATCCGGGCGTCCCGACGCTCGCGCTCGACGCCGTCGCGTCCGACACGCCCGGCAGCGCCGCTCCGGCTCCTCCCCATCGAGCCGGCCTTCTGGCCGAGGTGGCCGCCTCGACCGGCGCGGTGGCCGTGACACACCGCAGCCTCGGCCGGTTCGGCACAGACCGCCACACCGTGCTGTGGCATTCGCCGTCCACCTTCGACGCGCTCGCCCTCGAAGTGTGGACGCCGCTGCTCAACGGCGGCCGGATCGTCGTGGCCCCACCGGGCCGGCTGGACGCCTCGGCCTTGGCCGGGGCGGTGGCCGCGCACGAGATCTCCGCGGTGTTCCTGCCCGCGGGCTTGTTCTCGGCGATCGCGGCGGACCTCCCCGAGGCCCTCGCCGGGCTGCGTGAGGTCTGGACCGGCGGCGACCGGGTGTCCGTGGCCGCGCGGCGCCGCGTGCGTGAAGCCTGCCCGGAGCTGACGATCGTCACCGGTCACGGTTCCGTGGAGACGGCCGGTTTCGCAGTCTGCGACCGGCTGGCCCCCGGGGAGCCGGTGCGCGACTCCGGTGCGCTCGGCCGGCCCATGGAGGACACAGCGCTCTACGTCCTCGGGCCCGGACTGACCCCGGTCCCGCCCGGCGTGGCCGGAGAGCTGTACGTCGCCGGGCCCGGCCTGGCCCGCGGCTACATCGGCCGGCCTCGGCAGACCGCTGAGAAGTTCGTCCCCTGTCCCTTCGGCCCGCCCGGTGCGGTGATGTTCCGGACCGGTGACCGTGTCCGCTGGAACACCGACGGCGGCCTCGACCACCTCGGCCGCGCCGACGCCCGGGCCCAGATCCGCGACGCCCGTGTCGAGTCGGCCGAGATCGAGGAGGTGCTGTCCGGGCATCCGGACGTGGCGCAGGCGGTGGTGGCCGTCAAGGACGACGGCTCCGGACAGCAGCGGCTGGCGGCCTACGTGGTCCCGGCGAGCGGTCGGGAGGTCGCGGAGGAGGAGCTGCGCCGCTTCGCCGCGGGACGGTTGCCGGAGTTCATGGTGCCCTCGGTGTTCATGGTGCTGGAACGGCTGTCCACGGCACCCGACGGCCGGGTCGACCGCGCGGCGCTGCCGGCGCCGGGGTTCGACGACGGGCGCTACCGGGCACCGCGCAACCGCACCGAGCGGGTGCTCGCCGAGGCGTTCGCCGACGTCCTCGAAGTGAGCCGGGTGGGCATCGACGACGACTTCTTCGACCTCGGGGGCAACTCGGTACGGGCGATCAAGCTGGTCGGCCTGATCCGGGCGGAGCTGAATCAGGAGGTTTCCATCCGCACCCTGTTCGCGGCGCGCACCGTCATCGGGCTGTCGGACCAGTGGGACGAACTGGCCGCCTCGAATCGGCCGGCACTGCGCCGGCGCACTCAGGACGGCGAAGTCCTCTGATGTGCGCGCAGCGTGTTCCGCCGAGGCATCCGCGTCCCGCCGGCGGGACGCGGAGAACCATTGAAAGGCCTTTGCCGGCAACGGAAGAATGTCCACGCCGAATAGGCGGACGACGCGTCACCGGCCTTCGCCGTTGGGAGAATTCGCTATGAACAACCGTGAACTCGAGACCTACGACGTGGTCGGCGTCGGGTTCGGCCCGTCCAACCTGTCGCTCGCCATCGCCCTCGACGAGTACCGGGCACTGGGGGCGGAGCAGGAGGTCAGCCGCCTGTTCCTGGAACGCCAGTCGGCGTTCGGCTGGCACCGCAACATGCTGCTGCCGTCGGCGACCATGCAGATATCCTTCCTCAAGGACCTGGTCACCTTCCGCAATCCGGCGTCGAGTTTCAGCTTCATCGCCTTTCTGCACGCCTCAGGACGGCTTCCGCAGTTCGTCAACAACCAGGATTTCTTCCCGACCCGCCAGGAGTTCCACCAGTACCTGGAATGGGCGCAGGCGCGGGTCGCCGACCGGGTCTCGTACGGGTCGCGGGTGACCGCGGTCCGGCTGCCCGAGGGCGCCGACCCGGAGCAGGCCGACCGGCTGCTGGTGGAGGTCGCGGACCCGGCCGGCCGCGGGGACCGCGTCATCCAGGCCCGGAACGTGGTGATCTCCACCGGGCTGGCGCCGAGCATGCCCGAGGGCACCACGAGCGACGAGCGGGTCTGGCACAGCTCCGAGTTCCTGGACAAGTTCCGGCGCGCCGACCCCCGGGAGCTGAACCGGGTGGCCGTGGTCGGCGCCGGCCAGAGCGCCGCCGAGATCATCAGGTTCCTGTACGACGAACTCCCGCACGCCCAGGTCTACGGGATCATCCCGTCCTACGGATACTCCATCGCCGACGACACCCCGTTCGCCAACCAGGTCTTCGACCCGGGCGCGGTCGACGACTACTACTACGGCACCGAACAGGCCCGCGAGGCGTTCTGGCGCTACCACCGCAACACCAACTACTCGGTCGTGGACGGCGACGTGATCCGCGACCTTTACCGCCGGTGCTACGACGACGAGGTGCACGGCGTCCGCCGTATGGAGTTCCTCAACCTGACGCGCGTGGCGGGCGTGAAGCGCGCCGGCGCCGAGACCAGGGTGCTGCTCCAGGCCGGCCCGGACGCCGAGGTGCGCGAGCTCGACGTCGACGCGCTCGTCTGCGCGACCGGCTACCAGGCGATGGAGCCCACCGGCCTGCTCGGCGACCTCGAGCGGCACTGCGTCCGCGACGGGGCGGGCCGCTACCGCGTCGAGCGGGACTACCGCCTGGTCACCAACCCCGACCTGCGGTGCGGCATCTACCTGCAGGGCGGGACCGAGCACAGCCACGGGCTGTCCTCGTCGCTGCTGTCCAACATCGCCGTCCGCAGCGGCGAGATCGCCGACTCGATCATCGCCCGGCGGGCCGAGCACGGCGCCGACCACGCGGTCCTCGCCGAAGTCGGAGGGGACCTCCGCTGAAAGAACTCTGGCTGCGCCCTTATCGCGATGACGAAGGGTGCAAGACGAAACTGATCTGCTTCCCCCACGCCGGCGGCTGGGCGAGCGCGTACCGCACCTGGTCCCGCGGGCTGCCGCCGGAGATCGGCGTGCTCGCCGTGCGGTACCCGGGCCGGGAGGAGCGGCTCGCCGAACCGTTCCCGACCGGGCTGGAAGCGCTGGCCGACGACGTCGCCGCGGCGCTCGCCGACCTGGCACGGACCAACCGGCTGGTGCTGTTCGGCCACAGCATGGGCGCCTCGGTGGCCCACGAAGTGGCACTGCGCCTCCAGGAGCAGGGAAACCCGCCGGCCGCGTTGTGCGTGTCCGGCCGGCGTCCACCGCAGACGCTCCCCATGTGGGGCCGGAAGTACTCCGGCACCGATGAGGAGGTCCTCGCGGACGTCCTGCGCCTCGACGACAGCCGGGCGGAGATCTTCGCCGACCCCGGGATGCGGGAGATCGTGCTCCCCGCGATCCGCGAGGACTACCGCATGGTGGACGAGTACCGCGGCGGCCCCCGGCCCCTGCTCGACGCCCCGGTGTTCGGCTACACCGGGGACGCCGATACCGAGGTGACCGCGGAGCTGATGCGCGAGTGGGCGGACCTGACGCGGATGGGCTTCCGGCTCCGGGTGCTTCCCGGCGGGCACTTCTACCTCCGGGCCGAGGAGGACGCGCTGCTGGCAGATCTTTGCGACGTCCTGAGCGGCATCTGAAGGGGAGGCGTGGCGCGATGGGTGAAGAGGCTGATATCGACGCCGAGGTCCTGATCGCGGGCGCGGGCCCGACCGGTCTGATGCTCGCCTGCGAGCTGCGGCTGGCGGGGGTCGACGTGATCGTGGCCGAGCGCTTGGCGGAGCGGACCGGCGAGTCGCGGGCCGGCGGCCTGCACGCACGCACTCTCGAGGTCCTCGACCAGCGCGGGATCCTGGACCGCTTCCTCGCGGTCGGCGAGTTGCAGGCGGTGGGCCACTTCTCAGGGCTCTGGCTCGATTTCGAGTCCTTCGAGTCCCGGCGGCGCTACCCGCTGAACCTCCCGCAGTCCGCCGTCGAACGCATCCTGGAGGAGTGGGCCGCCGAGCTCGGCGTGCGGGTCCTGTGGTCCTCCGAGGTGACCAGCGTCAGCCAGGACTCCGCCCGCGTCACGGCCGAGCTGGGCGCTGGCGGAGACGCGGCCCCCAGGAAGCTGTCCGCCCGCTACCTCGTGGGCTGCGACGGCGGGCGGAGCGTGGTCCGCAAGGTGGCGGGCGTCGGCTTCCCCGGCACCCCGGCGACGATGACCGCGCTCCTCGGCGACGTCGAACTTCCCGGCCTGACCGAGGACTACATCTTCATGCGGCGCGTCCCGGACGGCCACTTCTCGGTGATCGCCCTGGAGCCGGGCTGGTACCGGGTGATCACCTCCGAGTACGACCACGTCTCGGACCGCGACGCGGTCGTGACCTTCGAGCAGTTGCGGGAGTCGCTGATCCGGCTGGCCGGTACCGACTGGGGCATCCGCAACCCCCGCTGGATCTCGCAGTTCGCCGACGCCGCCCGCCAGGCCGACCGCTACCGCGCCGGGCGGGTGCTGCTCGCGGGCGACGCGGCCCACATCCACTACCCGGCCGGCGGCCAGGGCCTGAACACGGGGGTGCAGGACGCGGTCAACCTCGGCTGGAAGCTCGCCTCCGTGGTCCGCGGCCGGGCGCCGGAGAGCTTGCTGGACACCTATCACGCCGAGCGCCACCCGGTCGCGGCGCGCCTGCTCCAGAACACGCAGGCCCAGGCCGCGCTGGCGCGCCCGGGCGTGCAGACCGACGCTCTGCGCGAGGTGTTCGCCGAGCTCATCACCTTCGACGACGTCAACCGCCACCTGGGCGGCATGATCAGCGGCCTGGACATCCGCTACCCGGCCGAGGGCCGCCACCCGCTGGCCGGCCGGCGCGTCCCGGACGCCGACCTCAAGACGCCGGACGGGGCGACCCGCGTGTACGAACTGCTCCACACCGCACGCCCGATCCTGCTCGACCTGCGTGGCAACGCGGGCCTGGCGGCGCTGGCCGCGCGCTGGGGCGACCGCATGGACGTGGTGGAGGCCCGGAGCGAGGACGAGCACTGGGCCGTGCCGTCCGTCGGCGAGATCCCCACGCCGGCCGCGGTGCTGATCCGCCCCGACGGCCATGTCGCGTGGGCGGCGGCCGCCAGCGGGGCGCCGGACTTCTCCGCGTTGCGGGCCGCGCTCACGGCGTGGCTCGGCCCGGTGCGCTGACTGTTCCGGTGACCGGTCGCCACCGATCCGGTCCACGCCGTCCGACGGTTGTGATGCCGCGGTACGCAACCACCTTGACTCAGAACTCTGATGATGTTTGACTCGGCACACGCTCCCCACACGACACGTCACTGATGGTAGTCGTCGCGTGGGGTTTCACTTTGGGCCGGGGGGTCTCATGCAGAGTGATCGAGGGGTGCGTTCCCATGGCTGACCGGATCTCCGCCGATCCGGCGGCCATCGACGCCTTCGCCGACCGGCTCACCACGTTGCGGGCCGGCTTCAACGACGACACCAGCTGCCGGAACCTGCCGGCGGGATGGCTGGCGCCGTCCGCCGGGAACGCCCTGGCGGACTTCGAACTCAAGTGGTCGTTCGGTGAGGCGTCCATCGACTCCTACTTCAATGCTCTGATCACGATGTGCCGGACGTCGGCGGACCGGCTGCGGACCGTGGACGCAGACCTGGCCGAGCAGGCCCGCGGCGCTCACCACTCCTTCGGTGGCCGACCGGAGCTTTGACGACCTAACGGGGGAGAACGACAATGGCACCGAGACCGAGGTTCGACATGGACCCGGGCGATTCCACTCGCCCTACCGCTGTTCAGTGGCTGGCAGTCGGACTCGACAGCGACCCGACTCCCGGCGACGTCGGCGGCATCCGCATCCTGTCCAGTCGCCTCGGGGGCCGCGCCGACGACGCGACCTCCAGCCGCACCCAGGTGACCAACCTGTTGTCCGACCCGAGCGCGATGACCTGGCTGGGCGCCTCCGGCGAGGCGTTCTGGACCGCTTGCGAACCGTTCCCGGACCAACTCGGCCTGATGAACAGTTCCTATGCTGATGCCGCCCACGCACTGGACGTCTACCGGCAGGCCATCGACTCGCTGCAGCAGGCGACGGCCGCCGCTCTGAGCAGCGCCTCCGGGGCATGGAGCCAGCTGGGCGTCGACCCGGCCGCCGCGGTCTCCCACGGCTACGACAGCAACGCCTTCCAGGCCAAGGTGGCGGACATCATCAGCAAAGGCGGGCACGAGGACGCCCACCCGGACGCCTACCCCACCATCTCCCGGGCACGCCACGACATCGACGTCGCCACCACCGCCTTCGAGAGCGCCACCCGCACCTGCACGTCGGCCCTGGAGGCCGCGGCGCAGACGGCGGCCCGAGCAGTCAAGCTCAACACCATGACGTTCACCGAGCGGTTCACCGCATCCGGCGGCCGCCTGGACGACCTGGTTTTCGTTCAGCACGACGGACCGGACCTCGACGCAGCCGCGACGGCGTCACGGGACGCGGACATTCTGGCCAAGGCGCTGCAGAATCCCGACGATCCCTGGTCGAAGTTCGCCATCCAGCTGGTCGGCCAGCACCTGAGTGATCACCAGGGCGACCAGGCGTACCTGCAGACGTTCTTCGGCGCGGGCGGCTCGGCCTCGATCGCGGGCGTCCTGAAGCTGTATGCGCCGAAGCGGGGAAACCTGTCGGAGAAGGCGGACCTGGACAACTTTCCGGGCAAGGACATCATCGCGAACTACGCCTCGGGCGTGGCGGCAGCCAGCTCGTTCGCCGACAGCGGGCTCGTCCACCTGCCGGCCGACGTGTGGAATCCGCTGTTCGACGGCGACATGATGCCCGGCGCGCTTCTGTTCGCGTTCGGACCGGCGGGCTCGGCGTGGGGACACACGCTGCTGGCGTCCGCGGGCACCGGGGTCCTGCAGGGCGGCTACGACCGCCAGGCCAACCAGGCGATCTGGACGTTCGAGGGCAGCATCCTGACCCGGATCAGCGAGAACGCGGACGCGTGCCGCGATCTGCTGGTCCCCCAGGACGGCTCCGCGGAGGCCGCCGCCAGGGTGGACGCCAACATGCAGAAGCTTCTGGACCAGGACTGGTGGTATCCGGAAATGGCGAAGGACGGTGTGTCCGCGGCGATCATCCACAACGCGACCACCGATCTCGCCGGGCACCCCGACGAGTCCGCCGCGGCGACGCGTGTGCTCTTCCGGAACCTCGACGGCAACGGCCTTCCCCCCAACCTGGCGATGGCGGTGTCCCAAGCTTCCGCAGCGCATCTGGACAGCCTGATGGCGAGCGCCGACGGCGCGGTGAAGCTGGCGGGCTCCTCCAATCCCCATTTCGTGCCGCTGGACCTCAAGAGCCTCGACAACGTCCTGAAGAGCTTCGCCGCAGACCCGTACGCCGCGGGCAATCTTCGAGGGGCGATCGGGGCGGGGGTGCTGTCCTCCGCACAGGGCGGAGTCGGCTTTGTCGACAGCGCGGTTCAGGGATCTCAGCAGTGGACTGACTTCCGGCACTACGGATTCGTGCTGGGCCGCCTCGACCTGCTGGACAAGCAGGCCGGGGTCGACGCCGCCGCCGCGACCGACAGTGCGCACACCAACTATCAGTCATGGGCTACCGCGGCCGTCGGTGCCTTGGGGTCGGTCGGCCCGATTTCGTATCAGGCCGCCATGGCCGGGTCCGGGCCAGTCCTGTCACCGTTCTTCGAGAAGATGTGGCCCACCCACGCCGCCGACGACGCCTTGAGCTCAGCCTCGTTCGCCCTGTCAGCCGGCGAGGCCAAGCTGAACGTCCCGATCGTCCAGGGACTGATCAACGCGGGCGCGCTGCAGCCACCGCCGGGCGCGACCTGGTTCCACGGCGGTCTGGTGGACATCTCAAGCTCCCCTCTCGCGGCCAACGACTTCGGCGAGTGGTACGCGAAGAACGAAGGCGCGAGCCCTGCGAGGATCGATGATCTCCAGTACCGGATCGCCGCACTCAAGGCTGGCGGCGGTGATCCCGCGCAGATCGTCTCGCTGCAGGACCAGGTCGAGAACATCAAGGCCCAGATCGCCGCCCATGCCATGAATGATCCGCTCTCCGATGGATACGATCACGCTGTGAAGGGCCTGGCGCTGAGCAAATGATGACGACGAAAATCCGGTTCCGGCGAGGAATCGCCCTCGTCTCGTTCGGGGCGGCGTTCTTCCTGTCCGGATGCTCGGACGACAAGCCGGGGGCCTTCGTCCCGCCCGCCCCGGGCAGTGCGGTTCAGGTCGGCGTTCCGCCGTCCGGGGAAAAGCTGTACGTCGACCACTCGACCGGTTATAGCGACTTCGGAACCATTGAGCTGCCCGACGGGACGATCCTCGGCCACCGAGGCGACCCGCCTTGCCTGTCAACGCTACGTCCCGCCGCCAAGCCACAGACCGTCCGGTGCCTGACGGTGAAGCCTGACAAGCAGGTGCCCGTCGGCTTCGCTCGGACTCCCGATGGCAAGGTCTACTTCGGCTGGGGGACCGTGCTCTACGCCGGCACGCCACCCCGTCTGGACGACTTCAAGGGCGTCTCGGGACCCGGCTATCCCGTGCTGACCGACAACACGCCGATCGGCGCGCGTTCGGATGGCACGGTGATCGTCATCGGCCAGAAGAACGTCTGGGAGTTCCGTCAGGGTGCGTTGACGTCTGTCTACCAGCTCAAGGATCTTCACTGGCCACGTCCAGACGCCCAGCCCGAATACGTCGGCACCGGGACAGCCGGCTTCGTCGATCCCCAGGACACGATCTGGATCGCTCCGGACCGAGGAGACCCTCAGACCCACGGACTCGAACTGTCCCTCCTGGAAGACGTCGTCGGCATCACCAAGACCGGCACCCCGGTCTGGCCCAAGCTCCCGCAGCAGATCCCCGGCGTCCCCGGCGACCTGGCCAAGCTTGAGGTCGTCGGTATGATCTCCGACGGCCACGGCGGCTTCTTCTTCCGTGTGGAGCAGTACCGCACGACGCCCCAGTACGTGATCCACGTGACAGCCGACGGTGCCGGGACGCTGGTGGCCGCCAGCGACGTCGACCCCGATGACCAGGCGGCACGCAACGTGAAGATGAGTGGTCCGACCGACGCCCTGCACATCCCGCTGTACCTGCCCAAAGGCATGGTGCTGCGCCCGGGTGCGCTGATCCTCGGTGGTGCCGCCAACTACGCCGTCGCCGTCGGGCTTCCTCAGAACTGAGACGCCGAGTTGTACATCTTGGGGTGCTACGGTGCCGCATCACAGGTGGAATCCTGAGATATGGGAGGGAAACCCGAGATGAACAAAGCGGAACTGGCTGTCGAGGTGGCGGAGCAACTCCAGAAGTCCGGGACCGATGGGGACGCCCGGGCGTACGTGGACGCGGTCTTCGACGTCATCATGCGGCGGGTGGCCGCGGGGGAGCGGGTACAGGTCCTGGGCTTCGGCACCTTCGACGGGGTCCATCGGGCCGCACGGGTCGGGCGGAATCCGCGGACCGGGGCGGCGATCCAGATCGCGGCCGGGGTGTCGCCGCGGTTCCAGCCCGGGCAGACCTTCCGCGCTCAGGTGGCCGAGGCGGCGGACACCGATGGGGCTGCTGCCTCTCCTGCGTCTCCGGACGTGGCCAAGGAGGACGGCGGCGTCGGTGCCGTGAAGAAGGCCAAGGAGACGAAAGCCAAGGAGAAGAAGGGCAAGGCCGCGGAGAAGAAGCCCGCTAAGCCCGCCAAGCCCGCCAAGGTCGCCAAGGTCGCCAAGGTCGCCAAGCCGGTCAAGTCTGCCACGACTGCCAAGCCGGCCAAGACGAGCCCGGCCAAGGCCACGGTCGGCAAGGCTCTGAAGCCCGGGAAGGCAGCCCAGACCGCCAAGCCTGCCAAGACCGCCAAGCCTGCCAAGACCACCAAGGCGACCAAGATCGCTAAGTCCGCTAAGAGCGGCAAGGCCGGCAAGAAGTAGAACGGCCGCCCCTCGAACGGCGCTCGCCGTCTGCCGCGCCGGAACAGTCACTCCCATCACACGTTGAGGGTTTGCGACGTGCTCGGCCGGTCCTCTGTGTCGACTGCCAGGGGCTCGGCTTCAACCTCCTGATGTTCACGCAGCCTTCGCTTACTCCGTCATTGATGTCGCAGGGCCCTGCTTCTAGCATCACCGTTGCTGCTTCCCGCATGTCCGCTCCCTCCCGTGTCAGGAGAGATTCCATGCGTATGTCCCGCAAGGCCCTGTCCCTGTCGGCCGCCGCTGTCGCCGCCGCCGCGACCGCCGTCGCCGTCCCGATCGCCTCGGCGGGCACCTCACCGGTCGTGCCGGCGGCCGCCGGGGTGGTGCCGACTCCCGCGCACGTCGTGGTCGTCGTCGAGGAGAACCATTCGTACAGCGACATCATCGGCAGTTCCAGTACGCCGTACATCAACTCGCTGGCGTCGCAGGGTGCGCTGATGACCGGCTCGTTCGCGGTCACGCACCCGAGTGAGCCGAACTACATGGCGCTGTTCGGTGGCAGCACCTTCGGGCTGACCTCGGACAAGTGCCCGGTCAGTGAGGGCAATGCCGCCAACCTGGGGTCGGAGCTGCTCGCGGCCGGCAAGACGTTCAAGGGGTACTCCGAGGGCCTGCCCAGTGTCGGGTCGACGACCTGCTCCTCCGGCAAGTACGCGCGCAAGCACTCGCCGTGGGTGAACTTCAGCAACGTGCCGGGCACCGACTCGGTGCCGTTCTCGCAGTTCCCGTCCAGCAGCGGCTACGCCTCGCTGCCGACGCTGTCGTTCGTCATCCCGAACCTCGACGACGACATGCACGACGGCTCGGTCGCCACCGGCGACACCTGGCTGAAGAACAACCTGAACGCCTACGCGCAGTGGGCCAAGACCAACAACAGCCTGCTGGTCGTCACCTGGGACGAGGACGACTACACCGAGAGCAACCAGATCCCGACCATCTTCGTCGGCGCGGGCGTGAAGACCGGTCAGTACAGCGAGACCGTCAACCACTACAACGTGCTGGCCACGCTGGAGAAGATGTACGGGCTCGCCCCCGTCGGCAACAGCGCCACCGCCGCCCCGATCACCGACATCTGGAGCTGAACGCCGATGGCGGCTCTGATCTGACGTCGTACTGAACCCGTCCCCCCGGCCGCACCGACGGCGAGCCCGAGCGAGAGGAACACCCCCGCGATGCGCCTTGCCCCCCAGCAGTGGCAATGGCAGGCGCGTCTTCTGGCGGTGCCGATCGCGGCGCTCGCGGCCGCGACCGCCGGCGCCGCGGAGTCCCCCTCCGCGGCGCCCGGCGGTTCCATCAGCGTCCGCGGCTCGGGCTGCGCCAGTCCGCTTCACACCGCCGAAGCGGGGCCGGTCGCCTTCACCGTCACCGACGACACCCGCGTCTTCGCCACCGTCTACCTCGTGGACGCCGCCGACACCCGCGTCTACGCCGAGATTCCATGGCTGACCCCCGGCCACACCCTGCCGCTGGCCACGACCCTCGCCGCCGGACGCTACGCCGTCCGCTGCGTCCTGTCCGACGGCACGATCCACACCACGGCGGCGTTCTCCGTCACCGGCGACACCGCCGACGCCGTGGCGGGCTACAAACCGCTGCCGGACCTCGATCTCACCGCGCCGGTGAACGCCTACCGCGCCTGGGTGGAGGCGGCCCTGCCGAGCTTGCTGGCGTCCGTCCAGACCCTGGACGCCGACGTGGCCCGTGGTGACCTCGCCGCGGCGAGGTCCGACTGGCTGCCCGCGCACCTGGCCTACGAGCGCCTCGGCGCCGCCTACGACTCCTTCGGCGACTTCGACGACCAGATCGACGCCACCGCCGCCGGCCTGCCGGGCGGCACGGCCGACAAGGACTGGGCCGGTCTGCACGCCATCGAGTACGGCCTCTGGCACGGCGCCTCGGCTCCGGACCTGCATGACCAGACCCGGGCGCTGGTCGCGGCCGTCCAGGGTCTGACAGCCGACTTCCCGAGCCAGGAGATCGACCCCGGCGATCTCCCGCTGCGTGCTCACGAGATCTTGGAGAACACCCTGCAGTTCCAGATCACCGGCTCCGCCGACGCCGGCAGCGGCACCAGCCTCGCGACCGCCTATGCGAACGCGGAGGGCACCAGGGAAGTCCTTTCCGTGCTGGCGCCCCTGGTCGACGCCCGCGCCCCCGGCCTGACCGCCCGCCTGGACACCGAGCTCGGCGCCTTCCAAGCCGACCTGACGGCCACACGCGACCCGGCCGGCGCTTGGACGGCGGCGGCCGCTGTCACCGCGGATCAGCGCCGCCGTCTCGACGCGGACCTCGGAGGTCTGCTCGAAGACCTCGCCACCGTTCCGAACCTGCTGGCGCCGAGGACTGCCGCGTGAACGGCGTCGGGCGCAGGTCGTTCCTGCGCGGGGCGGCAGCCGGGGCGGCCGGCGCGGTGGGAGCGGCGGCCGTCGCCGGTGTGGCCGCTGCCGCCGTCGCCGCAGACGACGGCCCGGGCCCTTCCGGACGCCTTATAGCCTTCGAAGGCGACCACCAGGCCGGAATCCTCACCCCGCCGCAGGCCGCCTCCTCCTTCGTGGCCTTCGACGTCACCGCGCGCAACCCCGCCGGGCTCAGCGCGCTGCTCCGCACCCTGACCGACCGCATCAGGTTCCTGACCTCCGGCGGTGTCCCGGCCGCGACCGATGTCGCCTCGCCGCCCACCGACAGCGCGACGCTCGGTGCGAGCGTTCCCAGCGACGGCCTGACCGTCACGGTCAGCGTCGGTGCTTCTCTGTTCGACGACCGCTATGGTCTGGCGCCGCGCAAGCCCGCCCGCCTGACCCCGATGCCGGTCTTCCCCGACGACCACGTCGAAGGGTCGAAGGAACTGCACGGCGACCTGATGCTCCAGATCTGCGCCGACTCCCGCGACACCGTGATGCACGCGCTCCGCGACATCACCCGCCACACCCGGGCCGGGATGCAGCCCGTGTGGAAGGTCGACGGCTTCCACACCGCGCCCCGCCCCGCCGGCACGCCCCGCAACCAGCTCGGCTTCAAGGACGGCATCGCCAACCCCGACGTCACCGACCCCCGCGTCACCGGCGACCTGATCTGGACCCGCGGTACCGGCCCCGAGCCGGCCTGGACCGCCGGCGGCTCCTATCAGGTCGTCCGCATCATCAGGATGCTGATCGAATTCTGGGACCGCGTCTCGCTCCACGAGCAGGAGGACATGATCGGCCGCCGCCGCGACAGCGGAGCGCCCCTCGACGGCGCTTCCGAGCACGACAGGCCGGACTACGAGGCCGATCCCCAGGGCCATGCCGTTCCCATGGACGCCCACATCCGCCTGGCCAACCCCCGCACCCCCGCCACGGCCGGCCAGCAGATCCTCCGGCGCGGCTACAACTACGAGCGCGGCCTCGACCTGAACGGCGACCTGGACGTCGGCCTCATCTTCTGCTGCTACCAGCAGGACGTCGTCCGCCAGTTCCAGGCCGTACAGGAACGCCTGGCGGGCGAGCCGCTCGTCGACTACATCCAGCCGACCGGGGGCGGGTACTTCTTCGCGCTGCCGGGCGTGCGGGGTGGGGGCGACTTCCTGGGGTCGGGGCTGCTGGCCGGGCGGTGAGCCTCACTGTCGTCGGCTGAACTGCTGATCCCAGTGTTCGATCTTCCGCCTCGCCAGCGGCTCGAGTCCGGGATGCCGCGCCGCGACCTGGGCCATCAGCGCCACCAGATCGTCGCGGTTGTCCGCGGGGAACGCGTCGGTGCGGGCCAGGGAGATCTCGGCGCGCCGCGGGTCCGGCCCGATGAGCCACTCGTGGGCGACCGCGGCGAGCGCGAAGACCTCCGTCTCGTCCAGGGACCACGACAGCCTGTCGAGGATGTCGGAGATCGCCTCGGCGGGCAGGTTGGGCGCGGAATGCTCGACCATGTAGTTCATCACGTCTGCGATGTCCATCCCGCGACCCTAACCGTGGCTGTGCTCTCCCCATCGACCATGGCCGTCCCCTGAGACCGCTCTTGACGCCGGGGCACCCGCGCCGAAGGATCGCCTCTGTGACCGAAGTCACTGAATCAGAGCCCAGAGTCGGCCGGGACGACCCGGGTGTCTTCGAAGACCGCCACCGCCTGCCGGCCGCGGATGCGGAGAAGCGCGTCCGGGAGGCGTTGCCGCAGGTCCGCGACTGCGTCGTGGTCGCGGCTCGGCGGGGCGAGCGCGTCCAGGCCGACGTCCTGCTGATGCTCCACGCCGACGCCGACCCGATCGCCGACTACGAGCCGGGGGTGCGCGCCGCGCTGGACGCGTCCGAAGCCGAGACGATCCGCCGGGTCTTCGTGGTCGGGGTGGACAGAGATTTCCCCTACGGCGTCGCCGAGGACCGCGACGCGCTCGCACGGTGGCATCTCGCCGAGCTGATCGGCGCGCGGCTGCCCGGCCTGGGGCCCGGCGCGGATCCGGTGCCGGTGCCCGATGAGCGGGTCCGGGTCGCGTTCGCCGGGGAAGGCTCCGGGAGCGCCGAGCTCGTCTGGGGCCAGCGGGAGATCTGGCAGGCCATGACGCGGCAGGGCAACTGGCTGCCGTTGGGCGGCTGGAAGCGGCTGGATCCCGGCACCACCGTCGAGGATGTCGCCGATGAACTCGCCTACCTCCACAGCCGCTTCCCCTCCATGAGGACCCGCCTGCGCTTCGACGCCTCGGCGCGGCCGCGACAGGAGCTGGCGGCCGACGGCTGGACCGAGCTGGAGGTCTTCGACGCCCCCGACGGTGACGACGTCGCCGACCAACTGGCCGCCGCCGTCGACGCCCACTACCAGCGTGCTCCCTACGACCTGCGCACCGAGTGGCCGGTGCGGATGGCCGTGGTGCGCCAGGGCGGCGCGGCGACGCGGATGGTCGTCGTCATGCACCACCTGGCGCTGGACGGCGGGGGAGCGGAGATCATGATCCGCGACGTCGCGGTCCGGGCCACCGAGCCGCCGGCCGGGCTGCAGCCGTTGCAGCTCGCCGAGTGGCAGAACTCGCCGGCGGGGCGCAAGCACACCGACCGCGCCATGCGCCACTTCGGCGAGATCCTGCGCAGCATGCCGGTGCCGACGTTCCCGCCGTCGGAGGACCCGCGGCGGCCGCCGTGGTGGAGTGCCGAGTTCGAGTCGTCGGCGCTTCGGATGGCACTGGCGACGCTCGTCGACCGGACAGGCGCCGACCCGGCACGGGTGATGGTGGCCGTGTACGGGATCGCGCTGGCCCGGGTCACCGGGGTGAATCCGGTGCTGATGCGGCCGGTGATCGGCAACCGGTTCCGGCGTCAGCTCGCCGACGTGGTGTGCCATGCCTCCCAGGCCGGGATCGTGCTCCTCGACGTGTCCGGCGGCACGGTCGAGGACGTGATCGAGCGCACCGGCCCGGCGTCCATGAACGCGCTCAAGCACGGCTACTACGACCCCGAGCAGCTCGACGAGTTGGCGCGGGCCGTCGGGCGGGAGCGGGGTGTCGTGCTCGACATCGCGTCTTTCATCAACGACCGCCGGGCTCCAGCTGTGCCGGAAACGATCCCGGCGTGGACTGCCGACGACTACGCCGAGGCTCGTGCCAGGTCGGGGTTCCGGTGGTCCGGCGAGCGCAACGATCCTGTCGAGCGGATGTTCATACACATTGATGACGCAGGTCCGGACGCGGTTCTGCTCTCCCTCGAAGCCGACACCCGCGCCCTGGCTCCTGGCCAGATCGAGCGGCTGGCTCATGGGATCGAGGAGGTGGCGGTCAACGCCGCGTTGCGGCCCGGGCTTGAGACCGGGGTAGTCTCCCGCGCATGACGAACACGCGCTTGGGCATCATGTACGACCGCGCCTGGGACCCGGCAGGCCTGCCGGAGTTCGCCAGGCGGGTCGAGGCCGTCGGCGCCGACGATCTGTGGGTCGTGGAGGACCTCGGCTGGAACGGCGGGCTCACCGCCGCCGCCGTCGCGCTGGGCGCCACCGATCGTCTGCGGGTCGGGCTCGGCATCGCTCCGGCGCCCTACCGGAACCCTGCGCTGTTCGCGATGGAGGTCGCCACGCTCGCCCGCGTGTTCCCCGGCCGTTTCGTCCCGGGGCTCGGCCACGGCGTCGCCGCGTGGCTGGAGCAGATCGGCGCGAAGCCGCGTTCGTCGATGGCGCTGTTGGAGGAGACGCTCACCGTGGTCGGCGCGCTGCTTCGCGGGGAGAGCGTGACGATGGCGGGCCGGGAGGTGCGCTTGGAGGACGTGCGGCTGGTCCATCCGCCGGAGGTCGTTCCGCCGCTGTTCGCCGCTGCTGTGCGCACGAAGACCCTGGAGCTGGCCGGCCGCTGTGCGCAGGGGACGGTGATCGCCGAGGGGCACGGGCCCAAGGACGTGGAGGTGGCTCGCGCGGCCGCCGAGCGGGGCGGCGCAGGGCCTGAGCACGATGTGGCGGTGTTCGTGTTCTGCCACCTCGGTGCTGATGAGAAGGGGCGGGCGGCTCTGGCCGAGGCGGTCGCCGAGCAGGGCGGTTGGCTGGGGCGCGACGGTGACGAGGTGTTCGCCGTCACCGGTTCGGCGGAAAGCGCCGCCGAGCAGGTTCGAGCTCTGGCGGGCGCGGGCGCGTCGACCGTGGTGCTCCGTGTGTATGGGGACGAGCCGGTGGAGCAGCTTGCTGCGGTTGTCGGGGCGCTGAGGGCTTAGCTGCGGGGCGATGAGCGCTGATGCCACCCGCCCCTCACAACCACCCGCGCCGCCCCGCCTGCAACCCCGCCTGGAACCGCGTCGTGGCCCCCAGCCTGCCCTGCAGCGCCGACACCCGCCGCACCACCGTCCGCCGGTTCACGCCGACCCGCCGTGCGATCGCGTCGTCCGTGGCGCCGGTGGCCAGCAGCGTGAGGATGAGCCGGTCGCGCTCGTCCAGCGGCGCGTCGGCGTCGGACGAGACCGGCACCGCCAGCCGCCACAGGGCCTCGAACAGGTGGATCAGCGCGTCCAGCAGGGCCGAGGGCCGGACCAGCAGCACCGTCGCGTCGGCCGGCAGCGGCACGGCGGCCAGGTCGTCGTCTGCGAGGACCAGCTTCATCGGCGGGTCGGCCAGCGTGCGGGCCTGCTCGCCGCGCTCCACCATGCGCACCAGATTCGGTCCGGCGACCGGGTCGTCGCACGCCGCCCGGGAGTAGACCACGCGGTAGGCGATGCCCTCGGCCATCCGCGCGGCCTGCAACACCTCCTGCGCCGCGTAGTTCTCGGCGGTGCCGTGGTAGGGCGGCATGTCGATGATCCGCAGTTCGCGGCGGGCGGCGCGCTGCATCCGCTCGACCGCCTCCTGGCCGGCGGCGATGCCGTCGACGGCCTCGACCGCCGGGTAGGCGGGCCAGCGCGACGCGGCGCCGTCGCCGCGTCCGAGGAACGCGGCGTCCGCCCGCCGGGCCGCCCGGAACAGCCGGTCCAGCTCCTCGCCGGTGTCGCGCAGCGCGTCGACGCTGTCCGCGTTGCGGCGCAGCGCGTCCTCCAAGGCGCGGTAGATCTGCCCGCGATCGAGCCGGGAGTCGAACACGTCCGGCACTTGGCCCCCCACTATGCGCCGTCGAACACGATGTCCAAGAGCCTAGTGCGGGTGGTGGCTCATGTGCGCCACGGCGCACATGAGGCCGGTCACCTTCCTCGACTATCGCAGCCCTTTGCTATGAGATGGCGGACGTCCCCGCAAGACAGAGAACTTAGGAGCCACCTCGTGAAACGGACCCTCGCCGTCTCCGTCGCGGCGCTGACGCTGGCCGTCGGCGCCGTCGCCGGTTCGGTCGCCGCGCCGGCCGCCGCGCGCGCCGACGCCGGCCCGCCGCCGCTGACCGACGGCTACGGCCTGACCCAGATCCCGACCGAGGCCCAGTACACCCGCACCAACACCGCCTTCGACTTCGTCATCACCGTGTCCACGCCCCAGGTCGCCGGGCAGCCGGAGCTGGACAACGGCGGCCACCACATCCGGATCGTGCTGCCTTCCGACTACTACAGCAACCCGGACAAGCGGTATCCGGTCCTGTACCTGCTGAACGGCTCCAGCCCCGGCGCGGATCCGGCGGACTACTGGGGCTTCCCGCAGATCAACAGCACCTCCGGCATGATCTTCGTGATGCCGGACGGCGGCCCGCGCGGCTGGTACGCGAACTGGCTCAACCAGAACAGCGCCGCCGGGGCGCAGAACTGGGAGAACTTCCACATCGACCAGGTGATCCCGTTCATCGACGCCAACCTGCGCACCCGCGCGGACAAGGCGCACCGCGGCATCGCCGGCATCTCCATGGGCGGCTTCGGCGCCATCCGCTACGCCGAGCGCCACCCCGACCTCTTCTCGCAGGTCGCCAGCATGTCCGGGGACCTGGACCTGACCCGGGACTCGATGGACCTGCGCGAGGCCGCGGTGGCCTCCCTGACCAACGTCCCGGTCAGCTTCGCGCCGAGCCCGACGGTGGGCAGCGACGACCTGTTCGGCACGCCGTATCCGATCTCGATCAACTACCCCTACAGCGACGTCCTCTGGAACGACGCCAGCCCCGGAACCCACGCCGCGAACCTGAACGGCATCGGGGTCTCGGTCTACGTCGGCAACGGCGGCGGCGGCGCGGTGCCGCCGGTCAGCGACCCGACGCCGTGGGCCAACCGCTTCCTGGAGTGGTGGGTCCACAGCTCGGCGCAGCACTTCAAGGCGGCGCTCGACGCCGCCGGGGTCCCGTCGCACTACGTGGACTACGGCGACGGCACCGGCACCGCGTGGGCCGACTGCTACGGCGGGCACAACGGGATGTGCTGGCTGCACGACATGGACGACCTGATGCCGCGGATGCAGCAGGCGCTCGGCGCGGTCTGACGGTGACGGGGACGGCGCCGTCAACGCACGGCGCCGTCCCCGTGTTCGACGACGGACCCGTCCCGCACCTCCCAGACGCGGCCGTACCCGACACGCTCGGCGAAGTAGGCGTCGTGCGTGACCATCAGGACCGTGCCGGTGAACTCGCGCAGCGCCTGCTCGACGACGTCGAGCGAGTCGAAGTCCAGGTAGTTCGTCGGTTCGTCGAGCAGCAGCACGCGCGCCGGGCTGTTGACGATCACCGCCAGCAGCAACCGCCTGAGCTCTCCCGCGCTCAGGTCGCGCAGCGGCGTCGACCAGTCGTCGGGGCCGAACAGGTAGGCGCCGAGCAGCTGTTCGGCGTCCTCGGGATAGACCGGGACCTGGGAGCGGAAGTACGCGAACACGGTCTGGGCCGTGCGCAGCAGATCGTGGGTCTGCGGCAGCACGGCCACGGTCGAGCCCGGGGACGCCAGCACGCTGCCCTCGTCCGGCTCCGTCTGCCCGGCGAGGATCCGCAGCAGCGTCGTCTTCCCGGCTCCGTTCCGGCCGGACACCAGGATCCAGTCGCCGCCGCGCACCTCGACGTCCACCCGGTCCAGGACCGGGCGCCCACCGAACGCCGCGCTGACCGCCTTCGCCGCGAGCACGACGTCGTCGGACGTCGCCTTGTCGGGGAACGCCAGCGCCAGCGCCGGCCGGGTCTGCGGCTCGGCGATCCACGTCATCGACTGGATCTGCCGCTCCAGACGCTTCTCGCGGGCCTTGGCCTTCTTGGCCACCTTCTTCGCGATGCGCCGCCAGTGGTCGTTCCGGGTGGCCAGCTCCGTGCTCAGCGAGTGCGACTTCGTATCCTCGATGTCCGCCTCCAGGCGCCGCCGGTACTTCTCCTGCGCCTCGTAGTCGAGCAGCAGGCTCGCCCAGCGGCGCGCCTTCTCCGCGCGGTAGGCGGTGTATCCGCCCTCGTAGGTCTGGAGCTCGGTGTCGACGCCGTCGAGTTCGAAGATCCGGGTCGCGACCCGGTCCAGGAACGCCCGGTCGTGGGTGACCATCAGGATCCCGCCGGAGAAGTCGGCCAGGTAGGAGGCGAGCCATTCCACGCCGGCGGCGTCGAGGTGGTTGGTCGGCTCGTCCAGCACCAGGATGTCCGGGCGGCGCAGCAGCAGCCGGCCGAGCATCAGCCGTGCCTGCTCTCCGCCGCTGACCCGCGCCAGCGGCGTGTCGGCGGGCAGGTGCGCGATGTCCAGGCGGTCGCGGACCTCGGCCAGGCGGCTCTCGGCGAGCCAGCCCTGCAGCGCGGTCCAGCGGTCCTGGACCTCGCCGTATTCGGCGAGCAGTTCGTCGGTGCCGCCGGGGTCGTCGGTCCTGTCGGGTCTATCGGGTCTATCGGGCCTGTCGCGGCTTCTGGCCGGCCTGTCGGGGCTGTCCGGGCTGTCGGTGCCGTCGGCCAGCCGGGAGGCCAGGGCCTCCATGCGCCGGCCGAGCTCGTGGACCTCGCCGAGCCCCTCGGCCAGGAAGTCGCCGACGAGCGCGTCCGGATCCGGCACCTGCTGGGCGAAGAACCCGAGCTCGGCGTGCGGGGCCGACGTCACCCGGCCGGAACTGGGGGACTCCTGCCCGGTCAGACAGCGGAGCAGCGTGGACTTGCCGACGCCGTTCGGCCCGACCAGGCCGATCCGGTCCCCGGCGCCGACGACGAACGCGACGTCGCGGAACAGCGGCTCGGCGTCGTAGGACTTGGAAAGATTCTCGACTTTGAGGAATGCGGCAGGCATAAAGGGCTCCTTCGCCATGCGCCGGAAAAACGGCCAGTGGTCAGCGAAGTGCCGAGGAGGAAGCGACTTCCTAGCTCGGCGAACCCTTGCTCAGCATCAATACCTGCTTCGATCCGGACCGCGGAATCGGTCCTCGCGCCACCGATCATACGGAACCCGACCGGTGGCGCAAACGGACTTTCAACCGCGGCGCGCAAGTGCGGCGTGTCGCGGACGCTGTCAGCTCGGCGGACCGTCAGGTCGGCAGATCGCCCGCGAGCACCCGCTCCCGCGCGGCCGAGAACAGGTCGGGAAGCAGCACCCGGGGGCGCTCGTTGTCGCGGCTGATGCCCAGCGAAGCCAGGAAGTCAGCCCTCCAGGTCTCGATCGGCCTGGTGCCCTTGCCGCCGGCGGCCTTCATCCACGGCCCGGACGGTGTGGCTGCCGATGCCGATCAGGTCGGCCGGCCGCTGTCAGCGCTCGGCGTCGAGGATGGGGTCGAGCGCCTTCAACGCCAGGTGCCACGGGAATCGGTCCGCGTTGTCGGTCCGCGGCGGATGCGGCTCGATCATGCCGGGCCCGACCAGGACGTGGACCCCGGCGGCGCGCAGCTCGTCCAGCGAGCGCTGATAGACCCGGTTGGCGGCGAAGGCGCTGTTGACGTTCGGCAACAGCGCGATCGGGACACCGGCGCCGCCGAACTCGGCGAGCAGCCCGAGGGCGTAGCAGTCGGCGGCGCCCGCGGCCCACTTGTTGACGGTGTTGTAGGAGGCGGGCGCGACGATGATCGCGTCGGGAGTAGGAAGCGAACCGCCTTCGGCAGGATTACGCCAGCGAGAGCGGACAGGATGACCGCAGGCATTCTCGACGGCGGTGAGGTCGAGGAAGTCTTCGGCGGTGGGGGTCGGGATGACGTAGGTGTCCCAGCCCCGGACTCGGGCGGCTTCAATGAGGACGGTCACGCGATCGGCGGGGCCGGCTGCGCAGACGATGATGTAGAGGACTGGCGCGTGGGTGTCGGTCACGCGAAGAGATCTAGCGGGTCGGCTCGCGCTGCGCCACTCGCGTTCAGGGCGCGGTCACCACGATCCCTCCGCACGGATGCCCCTCGCGCAGACGGCGGATCGAGGTGCCCGTCGGTAGCGGATGAGCGCGGTCGATCATCGGCCTGAGCTCGCCGGGTTCGATGAGCTCGGTGAGCGCGGCCAGATCGGCAGCGCGGGTCAGCGCGAGGAGGTTGCGCAGCTTCTGACTGACGAAGGGCGAGGTCGAGACGGCGCGTATGACGAGCGTGCCGTGGTGCGTGAGGGCTTTGCGGAGGTGGGACAACGGGCGGTTGCCGGCTATGTCGAGAATGACGTTGTAACGGGCGGGTCTGGTCGGGGCCCGGGACGTCCTGCTGGACGTAGTGGATGACGTGGGCCACGCCGACTCGACGAGCTGGCGCACCTTCTTGAGCATCGGCTCGCCGAACCGCTTGGTCTCGCGCTTGCGCGACGGGCGTAGCAGCGTGATACCGAGCGCGGCCAGGTTGTTCTCGAATGCTGCGCCGGCGAAGCCCTTGTCGGCGATCAGCAGGATCGTTCCGCGTTCGGCGATCAGGTCGGCGTCGACCTCCAGCATTGCCGCCAGGACCTCCCGCTCGCCCATCTTGGCGTTGGCCAGCGCCCACAGGATCGGCATGCCGGTCGGGGTGCAGACCAGGTACAGGCGCAGCCCCCAGAGTTACCGGGAATGTGATGCGCAAGTAGCCGTAGGAGGCCCATCCGGCCAGGTTGGAGCGTTTCACGCTGGGCCGGGACATGGCGCACGGCACCGGGGTGGAGTCCACGATCCAGTGGTTGTCGAACCAGAAGTCGCTGTCCCGGGCCAGGTCCCGGATGATCCGCTTGACCAGCGGCAGCGCCGAGCGGGTCGGCAGGTACGGGAACAGCCCGGTCGGGTGCTTGCGCGCGTACCGCATCCACCGGCATTCCGAGCGGTGGCCGAGCAGCGCTTGAGCCACGGCCAGGCACAGTAGTTCGGAGGCGCTGAGCTTGGGCGGACGGCCGAAGCACTTGATACCTCCGTACTCATCGTCGATCTTCACGTACAGTGCCGTAACGAGGGTCTCCGGGTTTTTCTCCACAAGTCAGATCATGGAGACCCTCACCTCATGCCCGGGCTGCTTTGGACAACTCGTCGAGCCGCTCAGCAGGTTGGCATGCCTCCGTGCGGACTGTTGACCACCAGCGGCAGAGATCCTTCAGCAAGGTAGAAGTGCCTGGGGAAGTAGTCGATGTGGAGGTGGCCGCCATCCTCAGTCGACGCCATGTCACGAAGATTTTCCGCGAACACAGTGCGGCTCGCGACGTCACCGCTGATCATGAGGATCTGCCGCTCGGAGTCTAGACGAAGAAGCACCCCAGGACCGGAGGACGCCCTGACCTCGACACCTGCCAGATCGTGGCTATCGGGAGAGGGCGTCGAGCTGAGCAATCCCACGCCCATTTCCACCGCGTCGGCCAAGGCATTCAGCTCTTCCGTCGAGGCGGTGAGATCAACTTCGCTGTACTCGGGGCCAGAAGCCAGTCGCATGTGCAGCACTCCTTCAATATCGAACCCCACGGTCAGCGGTAACGACACGATGATACGAAGCACTTCGGAGCAACTCGTCTACGCGTGCGAACTCAGCGAAGGTGCCGACTCCGGACCCGAGGACGGCGTCTCCCACCTTGAACCCGTCGACCTCCGCGCCGACCTCCTCGACCCACCCCGCCAGATCCCGTCCCGGCACCGGCGGCACGTACCACGACCTCGTCGGCCTTGGGGCGTGGTCGGTCCATGTCTTGGAGTGAGAGGACGTCGGTCGTGCCGTAGCGGCGTTGCAGGACAGCTTTCATTTCGTCGCCACCAAAGTAAGGGCTCTGAAGTCCTCTTCTGGCCAGGTAGGGCTGGCCGGGTGGTTCCGAAATAGAGGCGCAGGGCTACAGCCAACCCCGCTGGGCGGCTTTCAGACCGGCCTCAAAGCGGCTACTGGCGTCCAGCCGCTCCATGAGACCGGCCATCTGGCGACTGACGGTGCGGAGGCCGAGGCCGAGCCGCTTTGCTGCGGCCTCGTCGGTCATGCCTTGGGCGAGGAGAAGCAGAATCTCTCGTTCCGAGGCGGACAGGCCGCTGTCCACATCGCGCGCCCGGTCCGCGGCGAGAGGCACCGCCGAGGCCCAGGCCTGCTCATAGACCGCGAGTAACGAGGCGACGATTGCCTGCTCGCTCGTGCACAGTGCCCCGGCTTTGGTGTTCGCGGGGTCGATGGGGACCAGCACAGTCTGTCGATCGACGATGATCATGCGTGGAGGCAGCAGCGGTGCGGTGCGCACCTGCCCACCCAGGTCGGTCAGCCACCGCGCGTAGTCGTAGGTGGGGGCGTCATTGCGCACGCTGTCCTGATATAGGGTCTGAACGTCCAGGCCGCGTTCCAAGGCAGCGAGATCGAGCGGCCGTGAGTCCTCCAGGCTGGCTGCGGACTGAGCTCCGCCGGGCATCACAGATAAGCACTCGCTCTGTGCTTCTTTGGCGAGTATCTCGAGCTTGGCTCCGATCGCGTCGAGGCCGATCAAGCGCTCGGTGCCGCTGTCAGGGCTCCCGGACGACGCGCGGCCGTATTCGGCGACCGCCGCGGCTGCGGCCGCCTTCTTCGCTGCCAACTCCTGGGTCTTGCGGGCCAGTTCGGCCTCTTGGCGGCGCATCATAAGGTCCAGGGCGACCTCTGGTTTGATCGCGCGGAAGGCGCCGGGAAGGTCCCGGGACGGGCGGACGAACGCCAACTCTGCCAACTCGTCCAGTCCAGCCCGGACAGCTCGTTCGTCCTGTTCGGTCGCGGTGATCAGCGCCTCGAGGTCGGCACTGCTGTCCGCGAGCATCGCGGTGTAGACGGCCTCTGCCGTCGACGACAGGCCAAGCACGCTCAGTACCAATGTCCCACCCCGTTCAAGCCCGCGGATGATCGCGCACCCGTTCGATGCACACGATGCCAGCGTGGTCATCTTCGGCGCAACACACTTGGCGGTCGTGACCAGCCAGTGGCGTGATCCTGCCGGGCGTGTTCGTGCCACGGCCACGCCATTCCCCCCGGCCCGGACGCCCGGCAGCATTCATAGTGCAGCGGGAAACGCCGGAAACGAAAAGCCTGAAGCATCCGGTACCACTCCCGATCTCCCTGGACACGAATGTGGGTACCGCCATGTCGAAAATCGGTTTCTTCACCGCCGCCGCCGGGCTCGCCATCGTCTCGGCCGCGACGATCTCGGCGCCGACGACGTTGATGGCAGGTTTCGGCTGGGACTCCCCGGCGCCCACCGCCGCGACCGTTGTCGCGGCGTCGCCCGCGGGATTCGGCTGGGACGGTTCCGCGCCCACCACCACCTTGGCCGCCGCGCCGGTTGCCGCGGTAGCTGACGGCTTCGGTTGGGACTGATCGGCCATGTACATGGTCCACCTGGCCTTGACCAGCCTAAGTACACCGGCTCCCGTGCAGGGTGACGCCGAACAGGTCGAAGACCGGATCTGGGCCCGTGCGGCCGCCGACCTCGGTATCCAGCATGTGCATGCCCGAGCCGGACGGTGCCGCATCGATCTGGCGGTCTTCCTCGCAGGGGCCGCACCGCCGGAATCCTCGAATGGTGCAAGTCCGGTCCAGAACATTCTCGCACTCTTACCGGAATGGACCCTTACGGCGCCTGACGAGGGCTACGAGGCGTAGGTCCCAATGCCTCTCGGCTGGATGCAGGCATATCTGTTCGTGCTCTGAAACAAATCTCATCGAATCAGTTTCGAAGGAGTGCTTGTGAATACTCGGACGCAACGGCTTCGACGCCTCTGGCGGGCCACGTGCGTACCCTTGGCCGTCAGTCTGTGCGCTACTGTGCTCACCGCGCCGACGGTTCTGCTGACAGCCGCGACGGCCGCAGCCGACGCAACGCCTTCGCCCCAGCAGGTCACGGTCGACAACGTTCAGTTGACCATCGCCACCAAAGACTTCCCCTCTGCCTCGCTTACCGCATCGCAGCCAGGGGACGCGCTGCAGGGTGCCGACGCGACCGTGAACGCTCCGACCTTCGCGCGCTTCTCGATCGTCGGGGTGCCCTTCGGTTATGGCGATGCCGACGAGGACCCCGCACTGGGCGACGCCGCGACGGGGCAGGCCGAGACGTGGCAGCAGACCCTCTCCGCCGACTGGGCCTCCCAGGGCGCCACCGTCGGCACCGGACCGGTCGCGAACCTGTTCGGTCAGCAGGTTGCCGGCACCCTGATCCAGCCCACGATCCCAGCAGACGGCATTACCCCGCGCCAAGTCGACATGGTGCAGTGGGTCGTGGAGGCCGGTGGGCGTCTGTGGATCGTCAAGGATATGCAGGACCACACCGCCGACACCGCTGCGTTCGCTACCGACCTCACCGTCACCTCCCCGAACGTGGATGTCGCCACCTCGATCGGCACCGGTGCCGGAACCGGCGCCGTCACGTCGCCGAACCAGACCTATGCCGTCGGCAACGCCATGAGCATGGCGGTGTCTGGAAACGGCACTACTTCCGGCGAGACCTCCAGCCTCCCGGCACTGCCGAGGCCGAGTTGGTGGAAGGGCTCGGGGCCTTGCGACTCCGGCAACAGCACCAGCAAGTACCCGAACTTCGCGCTGCACAACAGCCACGGCGTCGTTCCCAGCTTCCGCGGCCTGGTCGCATGCGGACCGACGCGTAGCGACAGAGCCAACGTCCACGACGGCGAACCCACGGTCTCCATAGGCGGCTTCGGCGAGTACGAGTGGGAGTGCGTTGAGCTCTCCCAGCGCTACCTCTACCTCGCCGGGTACACCAGCGGTGGCTATGGATCGATGGGCAACACGGTCGTCGACCATTATCCGGGCACCAAGATGAAGAAAATCGCGAACAACGCCGTGGCTGGAGTGGTGCCCGTCGCCGGCGATGTGGTCAGCATGAACCACTCCAACTATGCCGGTCACACCGCCGTCGTCATCGGCAGTAACGTCGACTCCTCCGGCAACGGCGTCATCACCGTCCTGCAGAACAACTGGGACGATACCGGTGTCGGTACGATGAAGGTCACAGGTTGGAAGGTGCACAGCGAGAATGACTGGGGCGGCACCGACGTCAACTGGCTGCACGACCCCAACAACACGGGGACCAGCGGTCCGCCCCCGGCAACTCCCGGCGTCACCCTCGGTGGGGTCACTGACGGTCAGCAGAACGTCACTGGTACCGTGACCCTCACGGCGAATCCAAGCATGGCCGTAGACGGCGTCTACTATCACATCGTCAACCAGAGTACTGGGTACGACACCGTCTCGCCCGAGATCTTCGGCGGAGCGCCGTATTCGTACTCTGTTAACACTCTCAATCTGCCGAACGGTACTTACAGGGCTTACGCGACGGCGCCGCTGAGCGGTCATCCCACGGGAATATCCCGGCAGAGCGCATTCACCGTCAACAACAACCCGATCCCCGCTCCGCCTCAGCTCACGGTACCTTCGGGGCGCAGCTTCGGAACCGTGGACTTGTCCGCAACCTCAAGTGGCGCGACCCAGATCACCTACTTCGTAGACGGAGCGAACATCGGAAACTCGCCGTCGGGCGGAACGCTGAACTGGAACACCGTCAACGTCACCGATGGGCCGCATGCGATCACCGCAGTCGCACGTAACGGCGCTGGTTCCTCAACCCTGTCGACGGCGAAGAGCGTCATCATCGACAACAACCGGTCTCACAGTTCGTCACCGGCGGCCGCACAGTCCAACGGGACGGTCGATGTGCTGTTCGCCGGAGCAGACGGTACTCCGAACCACACGTTCTTCCTGCCGGGCGGACAATGGACGGTCCCGGCAAGCATGGGGCCGGCGGGCTCAGGGATGGCGTCGCAGGTGTCGACCGTGACCTCCAGCGCAGGCGTCGTGGACGCCTTCTGGAAGGGCGTCGACGGGAACCTGTGGCATGTCTTCTACTACCCACCCACCGCGAGTTGGAGCCAGCCCCAGATCATCCCCGGTATGGGGACGCTGGGTGGCGCGCCCTTCGCGGTCGCCGACACGACGGGCAGGATCGACGTGTTCTGGAAGGGCGCCGACGCCGTAGCGCACCTGTGGCACACGTCGTATGACGGGAACTGGGCCTCCAGCCCGGATGATCTCACCCCGAACGTCGACGCGACCAGCGACCTGGCCTCGGACCCCGCGCCGGTCGTGACGGCTCCAGGTACCGTCGACGTGTTCTGGAAGGGCGGCAACGGTACGCTGTGGCACGTCTTCGACCTGGCCGGCAGGCCCTGGGCCAGCCCGAACGCCATTCCGAACATGGGGACGCTCGGCGGCGCGCCGAAGGCCGTCGGCCAGATCGACGGAACGGTCGACGTGTTCTGGAAGGGCGGCGACGCCATCGCTCATCTGTGGCACGCCGCCTACCACGGGAGCTGGTCGACTCAGCCGGATGACCTCACTCCGAGCGCCGACGCGGCTGGCGACCTGGGCTCGGACCCGGTGCCCGTGTCGTCGGCCCCCGGCACCGTCGACGTGTTCTGGCAGGGTGGCAACGGTACGCTCTGGCACGTCTTCGATCTGGCCGGGAACCCTTGGGCCAACCCGACCGCGATTCCGAACATCGGAACGATCGGCGGGACTCCCTTCGCGGCCGCTCAGCCGAACGGCACCATCGACGTGTTCTGGAAGGCCACCGGCTCCACCCCCGGTATGTGGCACACCTGGTGGAACCCCGGCGGCACTTGGGGCAGTGTGCCGGCACAGTCCCTCGGCGGTGCGATGGCGACGAACTTCTAGGCCGAGTAGCCCAGCCAGGTGATCAGGCCCGGCTCCAGCGGTGGACCCGTTGGAGCCGGGCCCGTGTGCTACTTGGAGCTTTGTGAGCTCATCTCAAGATTCTTGAGCAGCAGTGGCCGATCCACGTTCCCGTGCCAGCGGTAGTTGTGCGAACGACGTTCAGGGGCACCAAGGATCATCGATGACCGTGTTTAGCGGGTCAGGGCCTGCATTTGGATCTCTCGTCGGCGCAGAGCACAGCCGTGCTCGTCGGCGGGGCCCAGGACGCAGGTCCGTGACGTCCCGCACTTTGTCGTCGAGTGGCGGGTCGGTGGAGACCTCGAAGTTCTCATAAGGTGCGGCTTGCCGGATCACCCAGACCCGCAGCACATCGCGAAATCAGGGCCACGTCACGGACCACCGAAACCGCCGCCATCTGGCCGTGGCCACGCCAACCTCCCAATCAGCTCACTAGCCCGTAGCACCCCCCGTCTCCCGCGCCCGCTCCGCCGCGAGCCGCACCAGCGGCGACCGCTGAAACGCCCGCGCGACCTCTACCAGCCACCTCGACTCAGCGCCCGCGTCCGTCCCCGGTGCCTGGTCGGTGACCGGGTCGCTGGTCGTCGGCTCGAACTGGCGATCGTGGCGGAGGTTCTCCACCGCGACCGCCAGTGCTGCCGCCTCCAGCTCCGCTGTCGAGTGGCCGTGCACGTCGACTCCGGCCGCTGCGAGCCACTCCGTGAAGTGCGGCTGCCGGTGCTGGCGCAGCGCCAGGCGTGCGTCGTGGATCTCGATGGCGCGGCGGTAGGCGAGGAACTCGATGTCTGCTGCCGCACCGGGACGGGGGCGGTCGTCGGGGGCGAGGGCGATTTCGGGGAGGGCGCGGTGGAGAGCCGACCACAGTGGGCCGAGCGCCCGGTAGCGCCGGTACGCGCGCCACCAGCGGCGTGGGGCTGTCAGCGCTCTGCCCCAGCCGCGGACCGTGGCGCCGGCGAGGAGGAGGATCGCGCAGCTCACGCCGAACAGGTTGGAGATCGAGTCGTCGCTGCCGCCCTGGAAGCCGTGGCGGGCCACGCTCAGGATGTCGTCCAGCGTCCACATGGTCCAGACGCCGCCGAGTGCGATCGCCGCCACCACGAGTTGGACGCCGATCCGTAGTTGGCGGGAGTGGCCGTGGCGTGCTTGGGGGAGGAGGGCGGCGGCTAGAACTGCGAGGCAGAACAGGGTGTAGCCGACGAACAGGAAGGAGCGCGCGACCAGTGCCCAGCGGCCTGGCATGTCGACGCTCAGTGTCCCGTCGGCCGTGGCCTCCGGGCGGGCCAAGGCGAACAGGGCGCCCATCACCAGCTGCACCACGATCGCGGGGACCAGCCAAGACCGGGGTGACGGGGATGAGTGAGCTGACTGAGTCGAGTCGTTCAGGGAAGTCGCCGAGGTGGCCGGAGCATCCCCGCTCACCGGCTGGAGTGCGGAGGCCACCCCGACCAGGCAGCTCACCGCCGCCGTTCGCAGCGAGTCGCCCAGGCCCACCACGCCCGCCTCGCCGACCCCCACGTCCGTCAGCAGTCGCAGGCTCGCGGGCGCGAGAATCACCAGTGAGCAGGCCTCGAAGAGCCCGAAGCCGTAGACCACCCAGCGGAACGGGTCCGGGGCCGTCCTTCGGCCCGAGCTGAACCGGTACCCGACGAAGCCCAACAGCACCGCCGTACCCGCATACGCTCCCAGGTCCGAAGCCAGCGCCATCAGGAGCGGCCGACGCCGAACAGGACGCCGACGCGCGTGGTGTCGTCGCCTGCGTTCGGGTCCGGTGTTGACGCCGCGTCGGCCACTGCGCGCGCTGCGGAGGAGGCCTGGGCCGCGGCCTTGCAGCGGATCAGGGATGCCAGGAGCTCTGCTTCGCGCTCTTGTGGCGCGTTGTAGGCGGTGCGGCCCAGGACTCGCTGCACCAGGCTGGAGGGCAGGGTTGGGAACAGGCCGCTCGCTGAGCCCGTCTGCATGGGGGCTGCCTGGTCGTGGCCGCACAGGAGGTGGGCGGCCTCGTGAAGGATGATGTGCTCGCGGTGCAGGGCCGCGGTGTCGGCGAAGTACACGATCACGTCCGTGTGCTCCATGGTCACCAGGAGGCCGCAGGGGACGCGGGGGCGGGAGCTGACCGGGACCAGCTCGATCGGGCGGCCGCGGTCGGCGGCGAGGCGGGCGACGAACGCCTCGGCGGTGAAGGGTTGGGGTAGGTCCAGGCGCTCGACGGTGTCCCGGCAGCGCCGCAGCAGTGTGCGCCGGCCTGGTGCGATACGCATGGGACCCCCCAACTTCCCCGCCGGACCGTTCGGCGACTGCTGACGGTTACGGTCCGCCCCTCGCGGTGTTCGACTTGCCCTCGCGCCGGGCGAGGACGTCGATCATATCGCTGATGGTGTCGATCGACTCCGGGGACAGATTCACCGCGCGCAGGGCCACGCTGCGGACGCCGGCATCGCGGAGGGCGCCGAGCAGTTCCAGGTCGCGGGTGATGGCTGCGGCCTGTTCGTCATCGAAGAAGTAGGTGGCCGGGACCTCGAAGAAGCGGGCCAGGGCCTCGACGTGCCGGAGCGTCGGGTTGGCCCGGCGCCCGGTCCGCAGCTGCCACAGGTAGGTCGCCGAGAAGGTCTCGCCCGTGGCCTCCCGGCACGCGCGGGCCACGTCCTCATTGCTGTAAGGCTCGCCGTCGGGGCGCCGCACGACCCGGAACAGGGTGTCGATCCGCTCGGCGAGGGCCGGGCGCGCCGATGCGGATGATTCCTCCGTCACCGCGTGCCTCCCTCCACACACCGTCGGGCGTCGCAGACTGCCCGCATCCGTCACCAGTAGTTTCCCATATGAGAGCGGTCCGGTATCGGCGCGGCCCGCTATTGGTCGGTCAGGGACTTGCTTCGCTTGCCGGTATTTGTGCCTTTAATGCTGATGGTTCGAGAGTTAATACGGACGGCACGGCCTCCGGGAAGCTGACGCGCAGCAGTCCGTAGCCGACCCCGGCCAGACCGTGCAGGAAGCCGGGCGTCGGCACCGCGCCGGGCGTGCCGTTGAAGGCGGCGCCGCTGGCGACCGGGTCGGGGAGGCGTGCGACGCGGCGTTCGAGCGTGGCGCGCGCCTGGGAGTTGCCTGAGCTGCCGGAGGTCCCGGAGCTGCCGGAGCCGCCGTAGGCCAGGATCGCCAGCGCTTCGAGCACGCCGAACTCGCCGTGGCAGACGGTCAGGTCGGTGAGCGGCGGGCTGCTGGCCAGGCGGGCCAGCCAGATCGTCAGGTCCGCGGCGTCCAGGGCGCCCGCGGCGGCGCGGCTGGCCAGGCCGTGGCACCAGCTGTCGTTGAACAGGTCCGGGTGGGTGGGCGCGGGCGGGTCG
>NZ_BAAAQM010000034.1:0-110854 GCF_039531675.1 Catenulispora subtropica | reverse complement strand
CCGGCCACCGCGGACTTCGCCGCCCACTCGCCCCGCGTCGAGCCCATCGAGCCCGAACTCCGCCGCGAGCTGGCGTCGATCGCTCCGCAGACCGGCGACGTCGCCTTCTACTCCACCGCGCGCGGCCAGTGGCTGCACGGCGGCGACCTCGACGCCGGCTACTGGTACGCCAACGTCCGCGAGCAGGTCCGCTTCGCCGACGCGGTCGTCGACCTCGCGCAGAACGGCTACCGCACCTTCGTCGAGATCTCCGCGCAGCCGACGCTGACCGGCGCCGTCACCGAATGCGTCGAGGAGGCGGGGGCCGGCGCGCCGACCGTCACCGGCACCGTCACCCGCGAGGACCCGGGGCCCGGCGGCCTGCTGACCTCGCTGGCGCGGCTGCACGTCGCGGGCGTCGTCGTCGACTGGCGCGCGGTGCTCGGCGGCGGCGAGCGCGTCGAGCTTCCCACGTACGCCTTCCAGAACCGTCGCTACTGGCTCCAGGCCCCCGAAGTCTCCGGCAAGACCGACGCCGGCCACAACAGCGAGGCCGAAGCCGAGTTCTGGGCCGCCGTCGAGGGCGGTGACGCGGAGCGGCTGGCGGGCACCCTGTCGGTCGACGACGAGACGCTCGCCGAGATCCTGCCCGCGCTGGCCTCCTGGCGGCGCCGCGAACGTGCCGACTCCGTCGTCTCCGACTGGCGGTACAAGGTCACCTGGGCGCCGGTCTCCGACCCCGGCGCGAGCGTGCTGTCCGGCACCTGGCTGGTCGTGCACCCGGCGCAGCAGGACGAGGCCACCGACTGGTGTGTCAATGCCCTGACCGAACGCGGGGCCGACGTCGTCAGGCTCCAGCTCGGCGCCGCCGACCTGGACCGCGATGCCGTCGCCGCCCGGCTGGCGCAGATGACGGCGGGCGACAACGCCCTGAGCGGCATCGTGAGCCTCCTGGCTCTCGACGAGGCCCCGAACCCGCGCTACCCCGGTGTCGCCACCGGTCTGGCCGGCTCCCTGGTCCTGACCCAGGCCCTCGGCGACGCCGGGATCGGCGCCCGCCTGTGGATCGTCACCCAGGACGCCGTCGCCGCCGCCCCCGGCGACCATCTCACCCACCCGACCCAAGGCCAGGCCTGGGGATTCGGCCGCGTCGTCGGCCTGGAGCACCCCGAGCGCTGGGGCGGTCTGCTGGACCTGCCGCCGGAGTGGGACGACCGGATCGCCGCGCGCTTCACCGCCGTGCTCGCCGGGATCGCCGACGAGGACCAGGTCGCCGTGCGCGCCGCCGGGATCCTCGGGCGGCGGTTGGTGCGTCCGCCGAAACACCATCAGGACAGCGGCGCGAAGCGCCTCCATGAGGGGCGGCGGTCGGGCGAGGGGCCGGCCAAGACCTGGCGTCCGCGCGGCACCGTCCTCATCACCGGCGGCACCGGCGCCCTGGGCAACCACCTCGGTCCCTGGCTCACCGGCCGCGGCGCCGAACGCATCGTGCTCACCTCCCGCTCCGGCCCGGCCGCCGCCGGCGTCGCCGAGCTGGCCGCGAAGCTGGCCGCCGCCGGAACCCGCGTCGACGTCGTGGCCTGCGACACCGCGCGCCGCGACGAGGTCGCCGGGCTGCTCGGCTGGATCACCACCGACGGCCCGAACCTCAGCTCGGTCATGCACGCCGCGCTGGTCTTCGACGACAAGGCCGTGGCCAAGCTGGAGCTGGAACGCCTGGACCGGGCGCTGGCGGCCAAGGTGGCCGGCGCGCGCTGGCTGGACGAGCTGACCGCCGGGCTCAATCTCGACGCCTTCGTGATGTACTCCTCGATCGCCGCGACCTGGGGCGCCGGCCACGAGCCCGGCTACGCCGCCGGGAACGCCTACCTGGACGCGCTGGCGGACAACCGGCTGGCGCGGGGCCTCACCGCGACGTCGATCGCCTACGGCCCGTGGGCCTCCGGCGGCCCGACCGAGGGCGACGCCAAGATCCAGCTGGCCCGCCGCGGCCTGCGGCTGCTGGACCCGCCGCTGGCCATCGAGGCGCTGGCCCGCACCCTGGACGCCGGCGAGCACGCGGTCACCATCGCCGACGCCACCTGGGAGATCCTCGGCCCGACGTTCTCGCTGCGCCGCCGCAGCCCTCTGATGGAGGGCCTGCCGGAGGTGCGCGCGGCGCTGGCCGCGCAGGCCGAGGCCGAGGCGGCGGTGGACCGCGCCGAACCGGTCGGCGGCGAACTGGCCGGACGGCTGGTCGGCCTGACGCCGGTGGAGCAGGACCGGCTGCTGACCGAGGTGATCCGCACCGAGGCCGCCTCGGTCCTGGGCCACACGTCGGCCGACGCCGTCGAGGCCGGCCGGGCCTTCAGCGACCTCGGCTTCGACTCCCTGACGTCGGTCGAACTGCGCAACCGGCTGAACGCCGCCACCGGGCTGCGGCTGCCGGCCACGCTGCTGTTCGACTATCCGACACCCGCCGTGCTCGCCGAGTACCTGCGGACCCGTGCGCTGGGCATCCAGGCCGGTCCGGCCGGCGTTTCCGGCACAGCCGGCGGCAAGGCGCCGGACGAGCCGGTCGCCATCGTCGCCATGGGCTGCCGCTACCCCGGCGGCGTCGCAGGGCCCGAAGACCTGTGGGATCTGGTGGCCGCCGGCGGCGACGCGATCGCCGGGTTCCCGACCGACCGCGGCTGGGCCCAGAACCTGTACCACCCGGACCCGGACCACATCGGCACGTCCTACGTCCGCGAGGGCGGTTTCATCAACGCCGCCGGCGAGTTCGACGCGCCGTTCTTCGGGATCAGCCCGCGCGAGGCGCTGGCCATGGACCCGCAGCAGCGGATGCTGTTGGAGGTCTCGTGGGAGGCGCTGGAGCGCGCCGGGATCAACCCCCAGTCGCTGAAGGGCTCCCGCACCGGCGTGTTCGTCGGCGGCGCCGAGTCCGGGTACCAGGCCTTGGGGATGCAGCTGGCGCTGAACGGCACCGACGGCATCGAAGGACACCTGGCCACCGGCACCGCCGGCAGCGTGCTGTCCGGCCGTCTGTCCTACGTCCTCGGGCTGGAGGGTCCGGCCGTCACCCTCGACACCGCGTGCTCCTCGTCGCTGGTCGCCCTGCACATGGCCGCGCAGGCGGTGCGGTCCGGCGAGTGCGACCTCGCGCTGGCCGGCGGCGTCACGATGCTGGCCACGCCGGTGGTGTTCGTCGGCTTCTCCCGGCAGCGCGGCCTGGCCTTCGACGGCCGGTGCAAGGCGTTCTCCGAAGAGGCCGACGGCATGGGCATGGGCGAGGGCGCGGGCATGGTCGTGCTCGAACGGCTCTCCGACGCCCGCCGCAACGGCCACACGGTGCTGGCCGTGATCCGGGGGAGCGCGGTCAACCAGGACGGCGCCTCGAACGGCCTCACCGCCCCGAACGGCCCCTCGCAGCAGCGGGTCATCCGCGCCGCGCTGGCCGACGGCCGGCTCACCACCGACGACGTCGACGTGGTCGAGGCGCACGGCACCGGCACCCCGCTCGGCGACCCGATCGAGGCCCAGGCGCTGATGGCCACCTACGGCCAGGACCGGCCCGCCGGCCGGCCGCTGTGGCTGGGCTCGGTGAAGTCGAACATCGGGCACTCGCAGTCCGCCGCGGGCGTCGCGGGCGTCATCAAGACGGTCATGGCGCTGCGCCACGGCCTGATGCCGAGGACTCTGCACGCCGAGGAGCCGTCGCACGAGATCGACTGGACCGCCGGGAACGTCAGGCTCCTGCAGGAGCCGGTGGCGTGGCCGGCCGGCGATCGGGTGCGGCGAGGGGGCGTCTCCGCGTTCGGGATGAGCGGCACCAACGTGCACGTGATCCTGGAGGAGGCGCCGGCGTTCGAGGCGGATGAGACCACTGAGACCGGCGACGAGCCCGAAACCCCGGCCGTCCTCCTTCCCGGCACCGTCACCGCCTGGCCGATCTCCGGCCGGTCCGCCGACGCGCTCGCCGGACAGGCCGGGCGGCTGCGCGAGTTCGTGCTCGCCCGCCCCGGCCTGGACCCGGCCGCCGTCGGCTGGTCGCTGGCCGCCGGCCGCGCCGTGTTCGGCCACCGCGCCGTCGTGGTCGGCTCCGAGCGCGGGGACCTGGCCGCGCGGCTGGCGAACGTCGCCACGGCGCAGGACGCGCTCGGCGTGGTCACCGGATCCGTCCCGGCCGGCGGTGTCGGCCGCGGCGTGTTCGTCTTCCCCGGCCAGGGGAGTCAGTGGCCCGGCATGGGCCGGGAGCTGCTGGCCGTCTCACCGGTGTTCGCCGCGCGGTACGCCGAGTGCGCCGACGCCCTCGACCCCTACGTCGACTGGTCCCCGCTGGACGTGCTCCAGCAGGCCGACGGCGCGCCCACGCTGGACTCCGCCGACGTGGCGCAGCCGGTGATGTGGGCCGTCATGGTCGCGCTGGCCGCGGTGTGGCAGGCCGCCGGCGTCACCCCCGACGCCGTGATCGGCCACAGCCAGGGCGAGATCGCGGCCGCCACGGTCGCCGGGATCCTGAGCCTGGACGACGCCGCCCGGGTCGTGGTGCTGCGCTCCAAGGCGCTGGCCGGACTCGGCGTGCGCGGCGGACTGCTGTCCGCGGTGATGCCGGAGTCGGCGGCGCACGCCCTGCTCCGCGACCACCCCGCGCTGTCGGTGGCCGCGGTCAACTCCCCGGCCGCGACCGTGATCTCCGGGCCGCCGGAGGACCTGGACCGCTTCGAGGCGGCGCTGTCCAAGCGCCGCGTCCTGCGCTGGCGCGTGCCCGCGACATCGGACTTCGTGGCCCACTCGCCGCGCGTCCGGCCGATCGAGGACCAGCTGCTGGACGGCCTGTCCGGCATCCGGCCGCAGCCGGGACGCATCGCGTTCTACTCGACCGCTTACAACCGCTGGCTCCCCGGCCACGAGCTGAACGCCGCCTACTGGTACGCGAACGTCCGCGAGCAGGTGCGCTTCTCCGACGCGGTGCAGGAGCTGTCCCGCACCGGCCACCGCACCTTCATCGAGGTCTCGGCGCAGCCGGTGCTGACCGGCGCCATCGCCGAGTGCGTCGAGGAAGCGGGCGGCCCGGCCCCGGTCGTGACCGGCACCGTGACCCGCGAGGAGCCCGGCGCCACCGGCCTGCTCACCTCGCTGGCCCGGGTCCACGTCTCGGGCACCGACGTCGACTGGACCACGGTCCTCACCGGCGACCGGACCGACCTGCCGACCTACGCCTTCCAGCGCCGCCGCTACTGGCTCGACACCCCGGACGCCGCCGAGGCCGAAGCCGGCGCCGGCACCGCCGCCGAGGCCCGCTTCTGGGCCGCGGTCGAGGGCGGCGACCTCAGCGGCATCGAGGACACGCTCGCCATCGACCCGCGGCGTCCGCTGACGGAGCTGCTGCCCGCCCTGGCGTCGTGGCGCCGCCGCGAGCGCGAGGACTCCGCGGTCGCCGACTGGCGGTACCGGGTGACGTGGACGCCGCTCGGAGAGCCGGACGCGGCGGTGCTGGCCGGGACGTGGCTGGTCGTCACACCCGCCGGCTTCGGGGAGGACGAGACGGTCACCGGAGGCGTTCGAGCCCTGCGGGAGCGGGGTGCCGAGGTCACCACCCTCGAACTCGGCACCGCCGACCTGGACCGGGCGGCGCTCGCCGCCGCGCTGGCCGAGGCCGGGGGGTCCTGCTCCGGGATCGTGTCGCTGCTGGCGCTCGACGAACGGTCCGTCGCCGAGGGTGTTCCGTTCGGTGTCGCGGGAACGCTGCTCCTGGTCCAGGCGCTGGGCGACGCGGGCATCACCGCGCCGCTGTGGGCCGTGACGCAGGGCGCTGTCTCGACCGGTTCCGGCGACCCGCTCACGCATCCGGGACAGGCCCAGATCTGGGGCCTCGGCCGCGTCGTCGCCCTGGAACATCCCGAGCGCTGGGGAGGCCTGATCGATCTGCCCGCCACCTGGGACGACCGCACGGCCGCCCGATTCAGTTCCCTGATCGGCGCCGACGTCACCGCCGACGGCTTCGAGGACCAGGTGGCCGTCCGCGCGACCGGTGTCCACGGCCGCCGCCTGGAGCACGCCGCCTCCGCGTCGTCCCCGACCACCTGGCAGCCGCGCGGCACGGTCCTCATCACCGGCGGCACCGGCGCGCTCGGCGGCCACGTCGGCCGCTGGCTCACCGGCCGCGGCGCCGAGCGGGTCGTGCTCACCTCCCGCTCCGGCCCGGGCGCCCGCGCCATCGCGGGTCTGGCCGCGGAGCTGGCGACCGCCGGGACCGCGGTCGAGGTCGCGGCCTGCGATACGTCGCAGCGTTCTGAGGTGTCGGCGTTGCTGAACCGCATCGCCGCGACCGGGCCGGCGCTCAGCTCCGTCGTGCACACCGCCGGCGTCGGACAGGCGACCATGCTGGCCGAGACGTCGCTGGCCGAGCAGGCGAGCGTGACCGCGGCCAAGACCGCCGGGGCCGCCGTGCTCGACGAGCTGACCGCGGACCTGGAGCTCGACGCGTTCGTGATGTTCTCCTCGATCGCGGCGACGTGGGGCGGCGGCATGCAGCCCAGCTACGCCGCCGGCAACGCCTATCTCGACGCGCTGGCCGAGAACCGGCGGGCGCGCGGGCTGGCGGCCACCTCGGTGGCGTGGGGCCCGTGGGGCGGCGGCGGCATGACCGACGAGGAGGGCGCCGAGCAGATGGCCCGGCGCGGGCTGCGGCTGATGGAGCCGCGCCTGGCGGTGCAGGCGCTGGCCGGGGCCCTGGACTCCGGAGAGGACCTGCTGACCGTCGCCGACATGGACTGGAAGCGGTTCGCGCCGGTGTTCGTGCTGCGCCGGCCCTCGCCGCTGATCGAGGCGCTGCCGGAGGTCGGCCGCGCGCTGGCCGAGACCGAGAACGCCGCCCCGTCCGCCGACGGCGCGCAGCCGGCGCTGGCCGAGCAGCTGACCGGGCTCCCGGCCGCCGAGCAGCTCAGGATCCTGACCGACCTGGTGCGCTCCGAGGCCGCCTCGGTGCTCGGCTACCCGTCGGTCGACGACGTCGAGCCCGAGCGGGCCTTCAGCGAGCTCGGCTTCGACTCGCTGACGAGCGTGGACCTGCGCAACCGCCTGTCCGCGGCCACCGGCCTGCGCCTGAGCGCGACTCTACTGTTCGACTACCCGAACCCGAGCGTGCTCGCCGACCATCTGCGGGCCCAGTGGTTCCCGGCCGACGCCGGCGGGCTGCCCCTGCTCGCCGAACTCGACAGACTCGACGCGCTGCTGTCCGGCGCGACGCCGGACGGCGAACTGCACGAGCAGGTCACGGCACGGCTGCAGCGCTTCCTGGCCACCTGGAGCGGGATCGGAACGGCCGCCGGCGACGGCGCCGAGGTCGCCAAGCGGATCGAGTCCGCCTCGGACGACGAGATCTTCGACTTCATCCACAGGGAGCTCGGCCGTTCCTGACCGGGCCGACCGGGCGGAGCGGCTTGCTTTCCCCAGACGCGAATAGGTGAGGTTCCGGTGGCATCTGAAGAGACCCTGCGCGACTACCTCAAGTGGGCGACGACGAGTCTGGCCGACGCACAGCGGCGCCTGCGGGAGATGGAAGAGCAGAGCCGGGAGCCGGTGGCGATCATCGGGATCGGATGCCGCTTCCCCGGCGGCGCCCACGACCCGGACAGCCTGTGGGAGCTGCTGGCGGCCGGCGGCGACGCGGTCGCCGGCCTGCCCGCCGACCGCGGCTGGGACCTGACCGAGCTCCGCGATCTGGAGTCGGAGGTCGAGGACGGAGCCGCCTCGCTGAGCGAAGCGGGGTTCGTCTACGAGGTCGGGGACTTCGACGCGGGCTTCTTCGGCATCAGCCCGCGCGAAGCGGTGGCCATGGACCCGCAGCAGCGGCTGCTGCTGGAGACGTCCTGGGAGGCCCTGGAACGCGCCGGGATCGACCCCCGGTCCCTGCGCGGCTCCAAGACCGGCGTGTTCACCGGCGCGGCGGTCTCAGGCTACGGATTCGGCAAGGGCCTGGACCGCCTGCTGGACGGCCACCTGCTCACCGGCACCGCCAGCAGCGTGGTCTCCGGCCGCGTCTCCTACACCCTGGGCCTGGAGGGCCCGGCCGTCACCATCGACACCGCGTGCTCGTCCTCGCTGGTGGCGCTGCACCTGGCCTGCCAGTCGCTGCGCACCGGCGAGTGCACGCTGGCCCTGGCCGGCGGCGCCACCGTCCTGGCCGCCCCGACCATCTTCACCCAGTTCAGCACCCAGCTCGGCCTGGCCTCCGACGGCCGCTGCAAGGCCTTCGGCGCCACCGCCGACGGCATGGGCGTCGCCGAGGGCGTCGGCATGATCCTCGTCGAGCGCCTCTCCGACGCCCGGCGCAACGGCCACCCGGTCCTGGCGGTGATCCGCGGCAGCGCGATCAACCAGGACGGCGCCTCCAACGGCCTCACCGCCCCGAACGGTCCCTCGCAGCAGCGCGTGATCCGCGCGGCGCTGGCGAACGCGCAGCTGTCGACGGCCGACGTGGACGTGGTCGAGGCCCACGGCACCGGCACGACGCTGGGCGACCCGATCGAGGCGCAGGCGCTGCTGGCGACCTACGGCCAGGACCGCCCCGCAGACCGCCCGATGTGGCTGGGCTCGATCAAGTCGAACATCGGCCACTTGCAGGCGGCGGCGGGCGTCGCGGGCGTCATCAAGATGACCCTGGCCCTCCAGCACGGCCTGCTGCCGCGGACCCTGCACGCCGAGGAGCCCTCGCCGCACATCGACTGGACCGCGGGCAACGTCAAGCTGCTGAACGAGCCCGTGGTGTGGGAGACGGGGGAGCGGCCGCGGCGGGCCGGCGTGTCCGGCTTCGGCATGAGCGGGACGAACGCGCACGTGATTCTGGAGGAGGCGCCGAGCGGGGCCGAGGCCGAAACCCAGGACCCTGACGCCGAGGCGCCCGCCGAGGAGACGGTGGCCGAGGCCCCGGCGCCGGCCGTCCTGACGGACGCGAACCTCCACGCCTGGCTGGTCTCCGGCCGCGGCGGCGACGCGTTGGCGGCGCAGGCCGGCCGGCTGCGGGAGTTCCTGCTCGCGCGGCCGCCGATGGCGGACTCCGACGTCGCCTGGTCGCTGGCCACCTCCCGGTCGGCGTTCGAGAACCGGGCCGTCGTCATCGGGACCGGCGACGAGCTGACCGCGGGCTTGGCCGCCATCACGACCGGGCAGCCGTCGGGCTCCGTCGTCACCGGTGTCGCGGGGGCCTCGGGCGTCGGCAAGGCGGTGTTCGTGTTCCCGGGCCAGGGCAGCCAGTGGGCCGGCATGGGCCGCGAGCTGCTCGCCGCCTCGCCGGTGTTCGCCGCTCGGTTCGCCGAGTGCGCCGAGGCGCTGGCGCCGTTCGTCGACTGGTCGCTCTACGACCTGCTCGACCAGCAGCTCGAAACGGCCGATCAGGTCCAGCCGGTGCTGTGGGCGATGATGGTCTCGCTGGCTGCCGTCTGGCAGGCGGCGGGCGTGAAGCCGGACGCCGTGGTCGGCCACTCGCAAGGCGAGATCGCCGCGGCCGTCGTGGCGGGCATCCTGTCGCTGGAAGACGGCGCCCGCGTCGTCGCCCTCCGCTCCCAGGCCCTGCGCCCCCTCGCCGGTCGAGGCGGCATGCTTTCGCTCGCTCTGCCCGCCGACGCCGTCCGCGAGCGCATCACGGAGTTCGGCGACCGCGTCTCCGTCGCCGCCGTCAACGGCGCCTCGGCGACCGTCGTGTCCGGTGAACCGGAAGCCTTGGAAGCGATCAAGGCCGCCGCTGAGGCCGAGGAGATCAGGGCCCGCATCATCCCCGTCGACTACGCCTCCCACTGCGCGCAGATCGACGCCCTGGAAGCCGAGATCAAGCGCGTCCTGGCCGGGGTCTCGCCGACCGCGACCGCCGTTCCCATGATCTCCGCCATGAGCGGCGAATGGCTTCGCGGCCCCGAGGCCGACGCCGACTACTGGTACGCGTCCCTGCGCTCTCCGGTCGAGTTCGACCGCGCGATCCGCACCCTCGCCGCCGGCGGCCACCGCACGTTCCTGGAGATCTCGCCGCACCCGGTCCTCACCGGCGCGATCGGCGACACCCTCGAAGACGCCGGTGTCACCGCCCCGGTCGTCGCGGGGACCCTGCGCCGTGACGAGGGCGGTCCGGCCCGCCTGCTCACCTCCTTCGCCGACGCTCATGTGCGTGGTGTCGCCGTCGACTGGACCGCGGTCCTCGCCCCCGGCGGCTACGTCGAGCTGCCCACCTACGCCTTCCAGCACCAGCGCTACTGGACCCAGGCGACCACCGACGCCGCCGTCGACGGCACCGAGATCGGCCGGCTGGCCGGGACCGAGGCCGAGGCCCGCTTCTGGGCCGCGATCGAGGCCGGGGACGTGAGCGGGCTCGACCAGGCCCTCGCGATCGACAGCAGCCGTCCCCTGAACGAACTGCTGCCCGCTCTGGCCGCCTGGCGCCGCCGCGAGCAGGACGACTGCACGATCGCCGACTGGCGCTACCGCGTCTCCTGGCTGCCGCAGAAGACCGCCGAGGCGCGGACTCTGTCCGGGACCTGGCTGATCGCCGCCACGGCCTCCGAAGCCGAACTGACCGAGCAGTGTGTCCGTACTCTGACGAGTCGCGGTGCGCAGACGGTCGTCATCCCGATGAGTGCCGACGATCGCGATCCCGTCGCGCTCACCGAGCGGATCACCGCCGCCCTGGCCCAGACCCCGGACGCCGAGGTCACCGGGGTGCTGTCCCTGGTCTCGCTCGACGAGACCAAGCTCGACGGCTCACCGGTCGTGACCGTCGGCGTCGCCGGTCTGCTGTTCCTGGAGCAGGCGCTCGGGGCCGCCGGAGTCGGCGCGCCGCTGTGGGCGCTGACCCGCGGCGCGGCCAACGTCACCCCGGCCGAGCCGCTGCGCAACCCGTTGCAGATCCAGATCTGGGGTCTGGGCCGCGTCATCGGGCTCGAACATCCCGATCGCTGGGGCGGTCTGATCGACCTGCCGCCGACGTGGGACGACCGGGTCGGCTCCCGCCTCGTCGCCGTGCTGGCCGACGGCTCCGAGGACCAGGTCGCGATCCGTCCGTCCGGCACGTTGATCCGCCGGCTGGTGCGGGCCGAACCCCGGCGGCCCCGCACCGGGACCGCCGCCGCGACCGACGAAGCCTGGACCCCGGCCGGCACCGTGCTGGTCACCGGCGCGACCGGCGCCATCGGCCCGCGCCTGCTGGACTGGCTCGGCCGCCGCCACGCCCCGCACGTCCTCATCCCGACCCGCTCCGGCCCTTCGGCGTCCAACACCGCCGCGCTGGCCGCGAAGCTGGCCGAAGCGGGCACCGGTGTCACCATCGTGTCCTGCGACCTCGCCTCCCGCGACGACCTCGCCGGGCTGTTGAAGACATGGGGCCGCACGCCCTTCCCGCCGCTCACGGCGATCATCCACGCCGCCAACCTCGTGCACCTGATGCCCCTGGCCACCACCGACCTGGAGGAGCTGCACGTCGCCCTCGGCGCCAAGGCGGCCGGCGCGGTGTGGCTGGACGAGGTCACCGTCGAACTCGGCATCGAGCTCGAAGCCTTCATCCTGTTCGGCTCCATCGCCGCCACCTGGGGCGGCAAGGAGCACGGCGCCTACGCGGCGGGCAACGCGTTCCTGGACGCGCTGGCCATGGACCGGCGCGCCCGCGGCCTGACGGCGACCACCGTCGCGTGGGGTGTCTGGGACACCCGCGACGACGACGAGATGGAGCTGCCGCTTCCCGAGGTCGTCAAGTGGCTGATGAAGCAGGGCATGGGCTTCCTCAACCCGGGGCGGGCGCTCACCGCCCTGGAACAGGCGCTGGCCGACGACGAGACTTTCATCGCGGTCGCGGACGTCGACTGGAAGCTCTTCTCTCCCGTCTTCAGCTCCGCGCGCTCGTGGCCGCTGCTGAATGAGATCCCTGAGATCCGGCAGCCGGCCGCCGCTCCGGTCGCCGACCCGGCAGCCGCCGGCGCGGCCGGGGAACTGGCCCGGCGTCTGCAGGACGCGGCACCGGCCGAGCGGATCCGCATCGTCGTGGACGTGATCCAGGGCCAGGCCGCGGCCGTGCTCGGCCACGCATCCCCGGCGCAGATCGACCCCGACCGGGCTTTCCGCGACCTCGGCTTCGACTCGCTCACCGCGATCGACCTGCGCAACCGGCTGAACGGCGCGACCGGGCTGACCCTGCCGTCCACGGTCGTCTTCGACTACCCCTCGGCCACGGTGCTGGCGCACGAGATCATCGCGCAGCTGGTCGGCGGTGCCACCGCGGCCGCGGCCCCGGTGGCCGCCGCGGCCTCCGACGAGCCGATCGCGATCGTCGGCATGGGCTGCCGCTTCCCCGGCGGCGTCGCCACGCCCGAGCAGCTGTGGGAACTGGTCGCCACCGGCGGCGACGCGGTCTCCGGCTTCCCGGCCAACCGCGGCTGGGACATGGCGGGGCTGTTCGACCCGGACCCCGACAACCCCGGCACCTCGTACGTCCAGGAAGGCGGCTTCCTGCACATGGCGCCGGAGTTCGACCCGGCGTTCTTCGGGATCAGCCCGCGCGAGGCCATCGCGATGGACCCGCAGCAGCGGCTGTTGCTGGAGATCTGCTGGGAGGCGCTGGAGCGCGCCGGGATCGACCCCGACACGCTGCGCGGCTCGGCCACCGGCGTCTTCGCGGGCGCCTCGCCGTCCGGCTACCTCGGCCAGGCGCTCACGGTCGAAGGCGCCGAAGGCCATCTGATCACCGGCAACATCACCAGCATCCTTTCCGGACGCGTGTCCTACACGCTCGGCCTGGAGGGCCCGGCGGTCACGGTCGACACGGCCTGCTCCTCGTCCCTGGTCGCCCTGCACCTCGCCGCGCAGGCGCTGCGCTCCGGCGAGTGCACGCTGGCCCTGGCCGGCGGCGTGATGGTGATGGCCGACCCGGCCGGCTTCGTCGGCTTCTCCAAGCAGCGCGCGCTGGCGGCGGACGGCCGCTGCAAGGCCTTCTCCGACGACGCCGACGGCATGGGCATGGGCGAAGGCGCCGGCGTGCTGCTGCTGGAGCGGCTGTCGGACGCACAGCGCAACGGGCACCCGGTGCTGGCCGTGGTGCGGGGAAGCGCGATGAACCAGGACGGCGCCTCCAACGGCCTGACCGCCCCGAACGGCCCTTCGCAGCAGCGGGTCATCCGCGCCGCGCTGGCCAACGCGCAGCTCACCGGCTCCGAGGTGGACGTCGTCGAGGCCCACGGCACCGGCACGGCGCTCGGCGACCCGATCGAGGCCCAGGCGCTGCTGGCCACCTACGGCCAGGACCACACCGAGGACAAGCCGCTGTGGCTGGGCTCGGTGAAGTCCAACATCGGCCACGCGCAGGCCGCGGCCGGCGTCGCCGGGATCATGAAGATGGTCATGGCCCTGCGTCACGCCACGCTGCCGCGCACCCTGCACGCCGAGACACCCTCCTCGCACATCGACTGGACCACCGGGCATGTCAGGCTCCTGAACGAGCCCGTCGCCTGGCCCGCCGCCGGACCCACGAGACGTGCCGGGATCTCGGCCTTCGGGCTGAGCGGGACGAACGTGCACGTGATCATCGAGGAGTCGCCGGGCGATCCGGGCGAAGCCGCGCGGACTCCGGCGCCCACACCGGTGTTGGCGGGTTCTGATGTGACCGCGTGGATCGTCGCGGGCCGCGGGGCCGACGCGCTGGCGGGTCAGGCGGGTCGGATGCGGGAGTTCGCCATCGCGCATCCGGAGCTCGGAACGGGAGACGTCGCGTGGTCTCTGGCGGCGACGCGCACCCGTTTCGACCACCGTGCCGTCGTCGTGGGGAAGACGCGGGAGGAACTGACAGCGGGTCTGGCCGCCGTCGCGACCCACCAGTCTTCGCCGGCGGTCGTGTCGGGGGTGGCGCGCAGCTCGCGAGTCGGGTTCCTCTTCTCGGGCCAGGGTGCGCAGCGCGCGGGCATGGGCCGCAGCCTCTACGCCGCCTCGCCGGTCTTCGCGGAGTCCTTCGACTACGTCGCCGCACTGCTGGAAGCCGAGCTCGGACTCCCTGTCGCCGACGTCGTCCTCGGCCGTGCCAAGGACGTCGACGCCGACCAGACGGTCTTCGCCCAGACCGGACTGTTCGCGGTCCAGGTCGCCCTCGTCGACATGCTGACCGCCGCCGGGGTCCGGCCGGACGCCGTCGCGGGCCACTCGGTCGGCGAGATCGCCGCCGCCTGGGCCGCCGGAGTCCTGTCGCTCGAGGACGCTTGCCGGCTGGTCGCCCACCGCGCGCGCCTCATGCAGTCGCTCCCGGAGGGCGGGGCGATGTGCTCGATCGCCGCGACCGAGGAAGAGGTCCTGGAGACGCTGACCGAGCGCGTCGGCATCGCCGCGGTCAACGGCCCGCGCTCGGTCGTCGTCTCCGGCGACGCCGCCGAGGTGGACGCCGTCGCAGAGCTCTGGCGGGACCGGGAACGGCGGGTGAAGCCGCTGCGGGTCAGCCACGCGTTCCACTCGATCCACATGGATCCGATCCTGGACGAGCTCGGAAGCGTCGCCGCCGGTCTTGAGCACGCGCCGGCGAAGGTCCTCTGGGCTCAGGCGGCCAGCGGCGAGATCGTCTCCGAGACGACGGCCTCCTACTGGACCGACCAGGCCCGCGGCGCCGTCCGCTTCGCCGACGCCGCGAACGCCCTCGCCGAGCGCGGCGTGACGGTCTTCGTCGAGATCGGCCCGGACGGCACGTTGTCCGCCATCGGCACGGCCGCGGTGCCTTCGGAGACCGGTGCGGCCTTCATCCCGCTGCTGCGCTCCAAGTCCCCGGCCCCGGTCACCGTCACCACCGCGCTGGCCCGGATCCACGTGCAGGGCGTCCACGTCGACTGGCCCGCCGTCCTCGGCACCGGCCGTCGCCTCGACCTGCCCACCTACGCCTTCCAGCACCAGAACTTCTGGCCGCAGGTGTCCACCACGCTCATCCAGTCCGTCGGCGGCGGCGCGTCCGGCGACACGGTCGCCACCGCGGCCGAGGGCCGGTTCTGGACGGCGGTCGAGGACGGCGACCTGGCAGGCCTGGAAGACGCGCTGGCGATAGACACCACCCGTCCGCTGAGCGAGCTGCTGCCCGCGCTCGCCTCCTGGCGCCGCCGCGAGCGGGCGGACGGCGCGGTCGCCGACTGGCGCTACCGCGTCGCCTGGACCCCGGTGAGCGACCCGGGCGCGGCGGTGCTGAGCGGAACCTGGCTGGTCGTGGTGCCGGCCGGATATGAGACTTCGGCGCAGGGCATGCTCCAGGCCCTCGCCGAGCGAGGCGCCCAGACGGTCACGGTCCAGGTCGGTCCGGGTCTCCCGGACCGTGGGGTGCTGACCGGCCGGCTGGCGGATCAGGTGGCAGGACCCGGGGACAGCGTGGTCTCCGGCGTCCTGTCGCTGCTCGCCTTCGACGAGGCCCCGCTGACCGAGTACCCGGCGGTGCCGTCCGGCGTGGCGTGGACTGTCACGCTGGCGCAGGCGTTGGGCGATGCGGGAATCGGCGCGCCGCTGTGGGCCGTGACGCAGGGGGCTGTGTCCACCGGTCCCGGCGACGCGCCGACCTCGGTTCTGCACGCGCAGGCCCAGGTCTGGGGTCTCGGCCGGGTCATCGGCCTGGAGCACCCCGAGCGCTGGGGCGGTTTGATCGACCTGCCGCAGACCTGGGACGAGCGCACGGCGGCCCGCTTCTGCTCGGTGCTGGCGGGCATCGGCGAGGACCAGGTGGCCGTGCGGAGCACCGGTCTGCAAGGCCGCCGTCTGGTGCGCGTGCCGCAGCCGGACAGCGGCAGGTGGGCGCCGGGTGGCAGCGTCCTGATCACCGGTGGGACCGGTGGCATCGGCAGCCTGGTCGCGCGCTGGGCCGGCGGCCGGGGCGCCGAGCGCGTCGTACTGACCAGCCGGTCCGGGGCGACGGCCGCGGGTGTGGCGGCGCTGGCCGCCGACCTCGCCGGGTCGGGGACCTTCGTGGACGTCGTCGCCTGCGACATCGCGCAGCGGCCCCAGGTCGCCGGCCTGGTGAACTGGGTCTGCCAGACCGGGCCCGTTCTGAGCTCCGTCATCCACGCCGCCGGTGTGGGCCAGGGTACGGCGACCGCCGATCTGACGATCGCCGAACAGGCGGCCGTGTCGGAGGTCAAGACGCTCGGCGCGGTGTGGCTGGACGAGCTGACCGAAGATCTGGACCTCGACGCTTTCGCCCTCTTCTCCTCGGTGTCCGCGACCTGGGGCAGCGGCCTGCAGCCCAGCTACGCCGCCGCCAACGCGGCCCTGGACGCCCTGGCCGAGTCGCGGCACGCGCGCGGGCTGGTCGGCACCTCCGTGGCGTGGGGCCTGTGGGCCGGCGCCGGGATGGGTGCCGGGGACGCCGGCGAGCAGCTCCAGCGCTACGGCCTCAAGCTGATGGACCCCGAGCTGGGCATCAGGGCCCTGGCTCAGGCGATCGACGGCCGCGAGGTCCAGGTCACGGTCGCCGACGTGGACTGGGAACGGTTCGCGCCGCTGTTCACGCTGCGCCGGCCGAGTCCGCTGCTGGAGCTGCTGCCCGAGGCGCGGCGGGCGCTGACCGCCGCCGCGGCCGAAGCGCGCGGCGGAGCGGTCGCGGAGTCGCAGAGCGAGCTGGTGCGGCGGCTGACCGCCGCGTCGCGCGCCGACCAGGAGCGGCTGCTGATCGAGCTGGTGCGCGGCGAGGCGGCGATCGTCCTCGGCCACGCCGGGGCCGAGGCGGTGGCGGCCGACCAGGCGTTCGCCAGCCTGGGCTTCGACTCCGTCACCGCGATGGAGCTGCGGAACCGGCTGAACGCGGTCACCGGGCTCACACTGCCCGCGACGCTGGCCTTCGACTATCCGACCTCTGTCATCCTCGCCGAGCACCTGCGCGGCGAACTGCTCGGGACCGGCTCCGCCACCGCGGCGCCGGTGGTCGCGGCAGCCGCCTCCGACGAGCCGATCGCGATCGTCGGCATGGGCTGCCGCCTGCCCGGCGGCGTCGGCGGACCGGAGCAGCTGTGGGACCTGGTGACGGCCGGGACCGACGCGATCTCCCCGTTCCCGCAGGATCGCGGCTGGGAAGCGCACGAGCAGGGCCTCGGATCCGCGGACATGGACTACGCGCGCGTCGGCGGCTTCGTCTACGACGCCGGCGACTTCGACGCGCCGTTCTTCGGCGTCAGCCCGCGTGAGGCGCTGGCGATGGATCCCCAGCAGCGGCTGCTGCTGGAGGTGTCATGGGAGGCGCTGGAGCGGGCCGGGATCGACCCGTCCACCCTGCGTGGGACGCCGACCGGAGTGTTCGCAGGGGCCTCATCATCGGGCTACGACATAGGCCTTCTGTTGTCGGCCTCCGGTGCCGAGCGCACGCAGGGCCACCTGACGACCGGCAACGCGGGCAGTGTGGTGTCCGGCCGCGTCGCCTACACCCTGGGCCTGGAAGGCCCGGCGGTCACGATCGACACCGCTTGCTCGTCCTCCCTCGTCGCCCTGCACCTGGCCTGCCAGGCGATCCGCACCGGCGAGTGCACGATGGCGCTGGCCGGCGGCGTGACCGTGATGGCCACCCCCGGCGCCTTCGGCGACTTCAGCAAGCAACAGGGCATGGCCACCGACGGCCGCTGCAAGGCGTTCTCCGACGACGCCGACGGCACCGGCTGGGCCGAGGGCGCGGGCATGATCCTGCTGGAGCGGCTGTCCGAAGCGGAGCGCAACGGCCACCGGGTCCTCGCGGTCATCCGCGGCACGGCCACCAACCAGGACGGCGCCTCCAACGGCCTGACCGCCCCGAACGGCCCCTCCCAGCAACGCGTCATCCGCGCGGCCCTGGCCAACGCGGGCCTGACGACGGCGGATGTGGACGTGGTCGAGGCCCACGGCACCGGCACCAAGCTCGGCGATCCGATCGAGGCCCAGGCCCTGCTGGCGACCTACGGCAAGGACCGCCCGGCGGACCGCCCCCTGTGGCTGGGCACCGTGAAGTCCAACATCGGCCACGCCCAGCAGGCCGCGGGGGTCTCAGGCGTCATCAAGATGGTCATGGCCCTGCGGCACGGCGTTCTGCCGCGCACGCTGCACGCCGGGAACCCGTCCACGCATGTCGACTGGACGGCGGGGGCCGTGCGGCTCCTGGACCACGAGGTCCCGTGGGCGCCGGGGGAGCGGCCGCGGCGTGCGGGCGTGTCGGCGTTCGGGATGAGCGGGACGAACGCGCATGTGATCGTGGAAGAGGCCCCGATCATCGAACCCGCCGACGGTTCGGCCGCCCAGGAGCCCGGTGCCCCGCGCGTCCTGGCCGACGCGGGCGTTCCCGCGTTGCTGGTCTCCGGTCGTGGCGCCGACGCGCTGGCGTCGCAGGCCGGGCGGCTGCGCGAGTTCGTGCTCGGGCGGGAGGCGCAGGTCTCTGATGTGGCCTGGTCGCTCGCGACCACGCGGGCGGCGTTCGAGCACCGGTCGGTCGTCATCGGTACGGACCGCACCGAGCTCGCCGCCGGACTCGCCGCTGTCGCGACGGGTCAGCCCGCCGCCGGCGTCGTCACCGGGTCGACCACTGCCGGGAGCATCGGTCGGAGCGTCTTCGTCTTCCCGGGGCAGGGCAGCCAGTGGGCCGGCATGGGCAGGGAACTGCTCGCCGCTTCGCCGGTCTTCGCCGCTCGTTTCGCCGAGTGTGCCCGGGCTTTGGCTCCGTTCGTCGACTGGTCGCTCTATGACCTGCTGGATCAGCAGCTGGAAACGGCTGACGAAGTCCAGCCGGTGCTGTGGGCGATGATGGTCTCCCTCGCCGCCGTCTGGCAGGCCGCCGGTGTGACTCCTGATGCCGTGGTCGGCCACTCCCAAGGCGAGATCGCCGCCGCCGTCGTCGCGGGGATCCTCTCGCTCGAAGACGGCGCCCGCGTCGTCGCCCTCCGTTCCCAGGCGCTCAAGCCCTTGGCGGGCAAGGGCGGCATGCTCTCCCTGGCCTTGCCGGCCGCCGCGACCAGCGATCGGATCGAGGCCTTCGGCGACCGGGTCTCGGTCGCGGCGGTGAACGGCGCCTCGGCGACCGTGGTCTCCGGCGAGCGGGAAGCCCTGCTGGAGATCCAGGCCGCCGCCGAGGCCGACGGCGTCAGGGCTCGCATGATCCCCGTCGACTACGCCTCCCATTGCGCGCAGATCGACGCCCTCGAAACCGAGATCAAGCGCGTCCTGGCCGGTGTCACCCCCTCCGGTGCCCGCATCCCGATGATCTGCACCTTCTCCGGAAACCATGGCATGAGCGGCGAGACGCTGGCCGGCCCCGAGGCCGACGCCGACTACTGGTACGCGTCCCTCCGCTCGCCGGTCGAGTTCGACCGTGCCATCCGCGCGGCCGCCGAGGCCGGTCACCGTACCTTCATCGAGGTCTCGCCGCACCCGGTCCTCGTCGGGGCCATCACCGACACCCTCGACGATCTCGACGTCGTGGCCCCGGTCGTCACCGGCACGCTGCGGCGTGACGAGGGCGGTCCCGCGAGGCTGCTCACGTCGCTGGCCGAGGTCCACGTCCGCGGCGTCGTCGTCGACTGGACCCTGCTGCTCGAACCGGCCGCGCCGATCGACCTCCCCACCTACGCCTTCCAGCACGAGCGCTACTGGCCCGAGGTGGGACCGGCGCTGATCCAGGCGGCCACCGGTGGTGCGCCGGCCGATCCGGCCGAGGCCGACTTCTGGGCCGCGGTCGACGGCGGCGACGTCCACCGCCTCGCCGAGACGCTCGCCGTCGACGGCGACCGCCTCAGCGACGTGCTGCCCGCGCTCGCGAGCTGGCGCCGCCGGGAGCGGACCGACTCCGTCCTCAACGACTGGCGCTACCGCATCACGTGGGCGCCGATCGCCGAGAACACCTCCCCGGCGCCGGAAGGCACCTGGCTGATCGTCGCCCCCGCCGGGCACGAGACGGCCACCCGGAACGTGGTCCAGGCCCTGGCCGAGCGCCGTGCCGAAACCGCAGTCGTCACCACCGACGGCTCGGGCCTGGACCGCGCCGCGCTCGCCGCGCTGCTCACCGCGACCGCGACGGCCGTCGGCGCCGGACAGGAAGGCGCGGCCGGCCTGCCGGTCGAAGCCCAGGGCGCCATCGGGCTGGACGCCATCGCCGGCGTCATCTCGCTGACGGCCCTCGACGAGAACCCCCTCCCCGACCATCCGGTTCTCGCCACCGGCGTCGCCGCGACGCTGGTGCTGGTCCAGGCGCTGGGAGACGCGGGCATCGCGGCCCCGCTGTGGGTCCTGACCCGCGGCGCCGTCACCACCGGCCCGCAGGACGTCCTGACCAGCCCGACCCAGGCGCAGGTCTGGGGTCTCGGCCGGGTCGCGGGCCTCGAACACCCCGACCGCTGGGGCGGCCTCGTCGACCTGCCCGAGCAGTGGGACGACCGCGCGGGCGCCCGCCTGTGCGCGATCATCGCCGGGAGGGCGTCGGGGTCCGAGGAGGACCAGGTCGCCATCCGCGCCGCCGGCATCCTCGGCCGCCGCCTGGTCCGCGCCCCGCAGGCGCGGACGCCCGACCCGTGGTCCCCGCGCGGCACCGTCCTGGTGACCGGCGGCACCGGCGGCATCGGCGGCCTGGTCGCGCGCTGGGCCGCGGAGCGGGGCGCGCCGCGTCTGGTGCTGACCAGCCGGTCCGGGCCCAGTGCGCCGGACGTCGCCGAGTCCGTGGCGACCCTCGCCGCGTCCGGCACCCCGGTCGAGGTGGTGGCCTGCGACGTCGCCCGGCGCGACGACGTCGCCGCGCTGCTGGCCCACATCAAGGACTCCGGTCCGGCACTGAGCTCCGTCGTGCACAGCGCCGGTGTGGGTCAGGGCACCGCCTTGCTCGACACCACCGTCGACGAGCAGGCCCACGTCTCCGCGGCCAAGTGCGCCGGCGCCGCCTGGCTCGACGAGCTGACCGCGCAGGACGACCTGGACGCCTTCGTCACCTTCTCCTCCGGCTCGGCGATCTGGGGCAGCGGCCTGCAGCCCGCCTACGCCTCCGCTAACGCCTATCTGGACGCCCTGGCCGAGAACCGCCGCGCCCGCGGCCTGACCGCGACGTCGGTCGCCTGGGGCCTGTGGGGCGGTGTGGGCCTGGCCCAGGGCGACACCGGCGAGCAGCTCCAGCGCTACGGGCTGCGGGTGATGGACCCCGAGCTCGGGATCAAGGCCCTGGCTCGCGCGGTGGACGGCGGGGACGGCACGATCACCGTCGCCGACGTCGACTGGAGCCGCTTCGCGCCGACCTTCACCGTGCACCGTCCGAGCCCGCTGCTGGGGTCGGTGCCGGAGGCGCGGCAGGCGATGGCCGGGTTCGACGACACCGCCGACGCCGGCGCCTCGGCCTCGGCGTCCGCTTCGGACCTGGCCGCCCGCCTGGCCGGGCTGTCCCGCGCCGAGCAGGACCGCCTCCTCACGGACGTGGTCCGCGCCGAGGTGGCCGCGGTCCTCGGCTACGCCTCCGGTGAGGCCGTCGAGGCCGGTCGGCCCTTCAAGGACCTGGGCGTGGACTCGGTGACGGCGGTGGAGCTGCGCAACCGGCTGAACGCTGTGACCGGACTCAAGCTGTCCTCGACCCTGGTGTTCGACTATCCGACGTCGGCGGTCCTGGCCGAGCACCTGCGCGCGCGTCTCAGCCCGGACGGGGCCGAGGCCGCCGAACCGGTCTTCGGCGAGCTCGACCAGCTCGAAGCGGTCCTGGCGGGGATCCCCGCGGACAGCGGCGTGCGGGCCGAGGTCACCGCCCGCCTGCAAACCGTGCTGTCGAAGTGGCTCAGTGCCCAGGACGCCCCGAAGCGGGACGTCGACACCGCCACCGTCACCGACCGGCTCGGCGCCGCCAGCGCCGACGAAGTGCTCGACTTCATCAACAAAGAGTTCGGAATGTCGTGATTCGGAGCTCCCCCTAAGGGCGCTCGAGGCGAGGAAGGTCCCTGATGGCGGAGAACCAGCAGCTTCTCGACTACCTCAAGAAGGTCGCGGCGGATCTCTACGAGACCCGGGAGCGTCTTCGGGAGCTGGAGTCCGGGGAGCAGGAGCCGATCGCGGTCGTCGGGATGGGCTGCCGGCTCCCCGGCGGGGTCGCCGACCCGGACCAGTTCTGGGAGCTGCTGGCCTCCGGCGGCGACGCCATCGGGGCGTTCCCCCAGGATCGCGGCTGGGACGTGATCGAGGAGTCCTTCGGCCTCAATCAGGGTACTGACGGCGAGGACGCCTACTCCCGCACCGGCGGCTTCGTCCACGACGCCCCCGAGTTCGACGCCGGCTTCTTCGGCATCAGCCCGCGCGAGGCCCTGGCCATGGACCCGCAGCAGCGCATCCTGCTGGAGGTGGCCTGGGAGACGCTGGAACACGGCGGCATCAACCCGGCCACCCTGAAGGGCACCCGGACCGGCGTCTTCGTCGGCGCCAACTCCTCCGGGTACGGCACCAGCCTGGTCGGCAGCGGCAGCGCCGCCGAGGGCTACGTCCTCACCGGCGGCCTGACCGCGGTGATCTCCGGCCGCGTCTCCTACACCCTGGGCCTGGAGGGCCCGGCGGTCACCGTCGACACCGCCTGCTCCTCCGCCTCCGTCGCCCTGCACCTCGCCTGCCAGTCGCTCCGCACCGGCGAGAGCGAGATGGCCCTCGCCGGCGGCGTCGCGGTCATGGCGCTGCCCGGGGCCTTCGCGGAGTTCTCCAAACAGCAGGGCATGGCCGCCGACGGCCGCTGCAAGGCGTTCGGCGCGGGCGCCGACGGCATCGGCTGGGCCGAGGGCTCCGGCATGGTCCTGCTGGAGCGCCTGTCCGACGCGCGCCGCAACGGCCATCAGGTGCTGGCCGTGATCCGCGGCACCGCGGTGAACCAGGACGGCGCGAGCAACGGCCTCAGCGCCCCGAACGGCCCGGCCCAGCAGCGCGTCATCCGCGCCGCTCTGGCCCACTCCCACCTGTCCCCGGCCGACGTCGACGCCGTCGAGGCCCACGGCACCGGCACCACCCTCGGCGACCCGATCGAGGCCGGCGCGCTCCTGGCGACCTACGGCCGGGACCGCGACGAGGACAAGCCGTTGTGGCTGGGCTCGGTGAAGTCGAACATCGGCCACCCGCAGACCGCCTCCGGCGCGGTCAGCCTGATCAAGGTCGTGCTGGCGCTGCGCAACGAACTGCTGCCGCCGACCCTGCACGCCGAGGAGCCCTCACCGCACATCGACTGGACCGAGGGCAACATCAAGCTGCTGCAGGAAGCACAGCCGTGGCCCAAGGGCGAGAAGCCGCGACGGGCCGGGATCTCGGCGTTCGGGATCAGCGGCACGAACGTGCACATGATCGTGGAGGAGGCGCCGGAGCCGGAGACTCAAGCTGGTGAGACGCCGGCGGACGAGGCGCCGGACGAGCCCGAGACCGTCGAGGCGCCGAGGGTGCTGGCCACAGCGGACGTCGACACCTGGCTGGTGTCGGGCCGGAGCGCCGACGGCCTGGCGGCCCAGGCCGGACGCCTGCGGGAGTTCGTCGCCGGCCGGCCGGAACTCGACCTCACCGACGTCGGGTGGACCCTGAGCACCGGCCGGGCGACCTTCGAGAACCGCGCCGTCGTCATCGGTGCGCAGCGCGATGCGTTGCAGGCTGGGCTGGCCGCCGTCGCAACCGGCCAGCCCGCCGACGGCGTCGTGAGCGGCACGGTCCCCGCCGCGGGCCTCGGCCGCACCGCCTTCGTGTTCCCGGGGCAGGGCAGCCAGTGGGTCGGCATGGGCAGGGAACTGCTCGCCACCTCGCCGGTCTTCGCTGCTCGCTTCGCCGAGTGCGCCGAGGCGCTGGCGCCGTTCGTCGACTGGTCGCTCTACGACCTTCTCGACCGGCAGCTGGAGACCGCCGACGAAGTCCAGCCGGTCCTGTGGGCGATGATGGTCTCCCTCGCCGCCGTCTGGCAGGCCGCCGGGGTCACCCCGGATGCCGTGGTCGGTCACTCCCAGGGCGAGATCGCCGCGGCCGTCGTCGCGGGGATCCTGTCGCTGGAAGACGGCGCCCGCGTCGTCGCTCTGCGCTCTGAGGCGTTGAAGCCGTTGGCCGGCAAGGGCGGCATGCTCTCCCTCGCGCTGGCCGCCGACGCGGTCCGCGAGCGCATCACAGAGTTCGGCGACCGCGTCTCCATCGCCGCCGTCAACGGCGCCAAGGCCACCGTCGTCTCCGGCGAACCCGAGGCCCTGCAGGAGATCAAGGCCGCGGCCGAAGCCGACGACATCAGGGCCCGTATCGTCCCCGTCGACTATGCCTCCCATTCCGCGCAGGTCGACGCCCTCGAAGCCGAGATCAAGGGTGCCCTGGCCGGCGTCCAGCCGACCGCCGCCGCCATCCCCATGATCTCCGCCATGAGCGGCGAGTGGCTCACCGGTCCGGAGGCCGACGCCGACTACTGGTACGCCTCCCTCCGCTCCCCGGTCGAGTTCGACCGCGCGATCCGCACCCTCGCCGACGGCGGCCACCAGATCTTCATCGAGGTCTCCCCGCACCCCGTGCTCACCGGCGGCATCGCCGCCACCTTCGAGGACGCGGAAGCACCGACCGCATCGGCCGCGACCCCCGTCATCACCGGTACTCTGCGCCGCGACGAGGGCGGCCCGGCCCGCTTGCTCACCTCGCTGGCCGAGGTCCACGTCCACGGCGTCCCCGTCGACTGGACCACCGTCCTGCCGCAGGGGTCCCGCACCGCCCTGCCCACCTACGCCTTCCAGCACCAGCGCTACTGGGCCGAGGCGATGCCCGGCACCCGCAGCGCGGCCTCCGCGGCGGCCGGTTCCGGCAGCGCCGCCGAGGCCGCCTTCTGGTCCGCCGTCGAGGAAGGCGACCTGCGCGAGCTGGCCGACCGGCTGTCCGTGGACGACGAGCGCCTGGCCGAGCTGCTGCCCGCCCTGGCGTCCTGGCGCCGCCGCGAGCGCGCGGAGTCCGCTGTGGCCGACTGGCGCTACCGCGTCACCTGGGTGCCCGCCTCCGACGCCGGCGCCGCCGTCCTGTCCGGCACCTGGATCGCCGTGATCCCGCAGGCCTCGCCGGACACCGAGGACGCCGCCGAGACCATCATGGGCGCGATCGGCGCGCTCAACGAGCGCGGTGTCAGCGTCCTGACCATCGACGTCGCCCCGGACGAGATCGACCGCGTGACGCTGGCCGCGAAGCTGGCCGAGGCGGCCCAGGCGGCGCGGGTCACCGGCATCATCTCGTTCCTGGCCGTCGACGAGACCCCGGTGCCGGGCCACGAGGCGGTGCCGGCGGGCACCGCCGGGACCCTGCTGCTGGTGCAGGCCCTGGGCGACGCCGGGATCGTGGCGCCGCTGTGGGTCATCACGCGGGGCGCCGTGTCGACCGGCCCGCACGAGACTCCGGCCGGCGCCGCGCAGGCACAGGTCTGGGGCCTGGGCCGGGTCGCGGGCCTCGAACACCTCGACCGCTGGGGCGGCCTGATCGACCTGCCGCGGGAGTGGGACGACCGGGTCGCGGCCCGGCTGTGCGCGGCCCTGGGCACGCCCGCCGAGGACCAGGTGGCGATCCGCTCCTCCGGCACGCTGGCCCGCCGCTTGATCCGCGCCCGCGCGCGCCGCGCCGACGCCGGCACCTGGACGCCGGCCGGCACCGTGCTGGTGACCGGCGCGACCGGCGAGATCGGTCCGTATCTGGGCCGGTGGCTGGCCGACCGGGGCGCCGAGCGGGTGGTGCTGACCAGCCGCTCCGGGCCGTGGGTGGCCGGCGGCGGGGCCGCCGACGCGGTGGCCGGACTTCTCGCGCGGATGGCCGGGGCCGGGACCGAGGTCAGCCTTCTGGCCTGCGACCTGACGCAGCGCTCCGAAGTCGCCGCGCTGCTCGGGCGGATCGCGGCCGACGGCCCGCCGCTGAAGACCGTGCTGCACGCCGCCAACGCCGGCCGCATGGTCTCCTACGAGGGCACCGACCTGCGCGACCTGGACGTCGCCCTCGGTGCCAAGGGCGTCGGCGCCGTCGTGCTGGACGAGCTGACCCAGGACCTCGACCTCGACCTCGACCATTTCGTGCTGTTCTCCTCGATCGCCGCGACCTGGGGCAGCGCCGAGCACGCCGCCTACGCGGCCGGCAACGCCTTCCTCGACGCGCTCGCCCAGCGCCGCCGCGCGTGCGGTCTGCCGGCGACGTCGGTGGCCTGGGGGGTGTGGGACACGCAGGAGTGGACGGTCTCCGGGGCCGTCGTGCCGGACGGCCCCGGGGTCGTGACCCCGGCCCGGCTGATGCGGCAGGGCATGAACTTCCTCGCCCCGGACCGCGCCGTCGCCGCGCTGGAGCAGGTGCTGGCGGACGACGAGACCTTCATCGCCGTGGCCGACGTGGACTGGGTTCGGTTCGCCCCGGTGTTCCGCGCGATGCGGAACTGGCCGCTGTTCGAGGGTCTGCCGGAGGTGCGCGCCCTGGCCGCCGCCGCGCCCGCCCCGAGTGCGGCCCCTGATACGGCAGCGTCCGGCGGCCTGGCCGGAACGCTCGCCGGGATGGCCGCCGCCGACCGTGAGCGGCATGTCGTGCAGCTGGTCCGGACACACGCCGCGGGGGTGCTCGGCCACGCCTCGGCGGACGCCGTCGACCCCGGCCGCGCCTTCCGCGACATGGGGTTCGACTCGCTGACCGCCGTGGATCTGCGCAACCGGCTGAACGCCGCGACCGGTCTGTCGCTGCCCTCCACCGTCGTCTTCGACTACCCGTCGGCGACCGTGCTGGCGCGGCAGATCATCACGCAGCTGCTCGGCGCGGCGCCCGCCGCGCAGACGCCGGTCCTGGCCGCGTCCATCGGCGCCGCGGCGTCGGACGAGCCGATCGCCGTCATCGGGATGGGCTGCCGCTTCCCCGGCGGGGTCGCCTCGCCGGAGCAGCTGTGGGATCTGGTCGCCGCCGGAGGCGACGCGATCTCCGGCTTCCCGACCGACCGCGGCTGGGACATGACAGGGCTCTTCGACCCTGATCCCGACAACCCCGGCACCTCATATGTCCAGGAGGGCGGCTTCCTGCACGGCGCCGCGCAGTTCGACCCCGGGTTCTTCGGGATCAGCCCGCGCGAGGCGATCGCGATGGACCCGCAGCAGCGCATGCTCCTGGAGGTCTGCTGGGAGGCGCTGGAGCGGGCCGGGATCGACCCCGAGACCCTGCGCGGCACGCTGACCGGCGTGTTCGCCGGCGCCTCACCGTCCGGCTACGCGGGCCAGGTCATCGGCATCGAGGGCGCCGAGGGCCACCTGATCACCGGCAACATCGCCAGCGTCCTGTCCGGCCGTGTCTCCTACACCCTCGGTCTGGAGGGCCCGGCGGTCACGGTTGACACCGCCTGCTCGTCCTCGCTGGTGGCGCTGCACCTGGCGTGCCAGTCCCTGCACACCGGCGAGAGCACGATGGCGCTGGCCGGCGGCGTGATGGTGATGGCCGACCCCGGGGAGTTCGTCGGGTTCTCGCGCCAGCGCGCGCTGGCCGCCGACGGCCGCTGCAAGGCGTTCTCCGACGACGCCGACGGCATGGGCATCGCCGAGGGCGCCGGCATGATCCTGCTGGAGCGACTGTCCGACGCGCAGCGCCTCGGTCACCCCGTACTCGCGGTGGTCAAGGGCAGCGCGATGAACCAGGACGGCGCCTCCAACGGCCTGACCGCCCCGAACGGCCCTTCGCAGCAGCGCGTCATCCGCGCGGCGCTGGCCAACGCGCAGCTGGCGGCCTCCGAAGTGGACGCCGTCGAAGCGCACGGCACCGGCACCGCGCTCGGCGACCCGATCGAGGCGCAGGCTTTGCTGGCGACCTACGGGCAGGACCGTCCCGAGGACCGGCCGCTGTGGCTGGGCTCGGTGAAGTCCAACATCGGCCACACCCAGCAGGCCGCGGGCATCGCGGGCGTCATCAAGATGGTCCAGGCGCTGCGCGAGGGCCTGCTGCCCGCGACGCTGCACGCCGGCACCCCGTCCTCGCACATCGACTGGACGGCCGGCGACGTCAGGCTCCTGAACGAGCGGATCGCCTGGCCCCACGACGCCGGGCGGCCGCGCCGCGCGGGCGTGTCGGCGTTCGGGCTCAGCGGCACCAACGCGCACGTGATCCTGGAAGAGGCCCCCGTCACCGAGGAGGCGGCGGACGATGCTCCTGACCCCGAAGCTCCGGTCCTGGCCGGTTCCGACGTCTCCGCCTGGATCGTCTCCGGGCGCGGCGCCGACGGCCTGGCCGGGCAGGCCGGCCGCCTGCGCGAGTACGTGCTCGCGCACCGGGAACTGGAGACGGCGGACCTCGCCTGGTCGCTGGCGGCGACCCGCGGACGGTTCGACCACCGGGCCGTGGTCGTCGGGCGAAGCCGGGAGGAGCTGACCGCCGGCCTGGCCGCGGTCGCGACGAAGCAGACCTCTTCGACGGTCGTGACCGGCGTCGTCCGCGGCGCCGCGCGCGTCGGTTTCGTGTTCGCCGGCCAGGGCGCGCAGCGCGCCGGCATGGGCCGCGGCCTCTACGCCGCCTCGCCGGTCTTCGCCGCGGCCTTCGACCGCGTCGCGGCGATCCTGGAGGCCGAACTCGGCCTGCCGGTCGCCGACGTCGTCCTCGGCCGCGCCAAGGACGTCGACGCCGACCAGACCGTGTTCGCCCAGACCGGGCTGTTCGCGGTCCAGGTCGCGCTGGTCGAGATGCTGGCCGCCGCCGGGGTCCGGCCGGACGCGGTCGCCGGCCACTCGGTCGGCGAGATCGCGGCGTCGTGGGCGGCCGGCGTGCTGACCCTCGAGGACGCCTGCCGGCTGGTCGCGCACCGCGCGCGCCTGATGCAGTCGCTGCCGGAGGGCGGCGGCATGTGCTCCATCGCCGCGGCCGAGGCCGAGGTCCTGGACTCGATGGTCGAGCTGGGGGTGACGCGGGTCGGCATCGGCGCGGTCAACGGCCCGCGCTCGACGGTGGTCTCCGGCGAGGCCGCCGAGGTGGACCGGGTCGCCGAGCTCTGGCGCGAACGCGGCCGCCGCGTGCGGCCGCTGCGGGTCAGCCACGCCTTCCACTCGGTCCTGATGGACCCGGTCCTCGCCGAGCTCGGCGCCGTCGCGGACGAGCTGGCGTACGCCCCGGCCCGGATCCCCTGGGCCCAGGCGGCGACCGGGCAGGTGGTGGCCGACTGCGCGCCGTCGTACTGGACCGAGCAGGCGCGCCGGCCGGTGCGGTTCGCCGACGCGGTGTCGACGCTGGCCGAGCGCGGCGTGAACGTGTTCCTCGAGATCGGCCCGGACGGCACGCTGACCGCGATCGGCACGGCCGCGGTCCCGGCCGAGGCCGGGGCGACGTTCATCCCGCTGCTGCGGTCGAAGTCCCCGGCGCCGGTCACCGTGACCGCCGCGCTGGGCCGCGCCCACGTGCAGGGCGTCGCCGTGGACTGGGAGGCCGTCCTCGGCACCGGTGCGCGGGTCGACCTGCCGACGTACGCCTTCCAGCACCAGAGCTTCTGGCCGCAGGGCGGCCACGCCGTGTCCCACGGCACCGTCGAGACCGCCGCCGAGAGCGACTTCTGGGCCGCGGTCGAGGAGGGCGACGTGTCCCAGCTCGCCGACACCCTCGCCGTCGACGGCGACCGCCTGGCCGACCTGCTGCCCGCGCTGGCGTCGTGGCGCCGGCGCGAGCGGGAGGACTCCGCGGTCGCCGACTGGCGGTACCGCGTCACCTGGGTGCCGGTCACGGACCCCGGGACGGCGGTGTTGTCGGGAACCTGGCTCGCCGTCGTGCCGAGCGGCTTCGAGGACGCGACGCGGGAGTATCTGCGGGCCCTGACGGACCGCGGCGCGACCGTCGTCACCGTGACCACCGAGCCGGCCGACCTCGACCGCACCGCCCTGGGGCGCAAGCTCTCGCAGACCGCCGCCACGGCCGCGGACGCCCCGATCGCGGGCATCCTGTCGCTGCTGGCCCTGGACGAGTCGCCGCTGGGCGGCCGGGCCTCGGTCCCCACCGGCGTCGCCGGAACCCTGCTGCTGGTGCAGGCGCTCGGCGACGCCGGGATCGCGGCGCCGCTGTGGTCGGTGACCCGCGGCGCCGTCGCGACCGGGCAGGGCGACGTGCTGGAGAGCCCGGTGCAGGCGCAGGTCTGGGGCCTGGGCCGGGTCGCCGGATTGGAGCACGCCGAACGCTGGGGCGGTCTGGTGGACCTGCCGCGGCAGTGGGACGAGCGGGTCGCCGCCCGGTTCTGCGCCGTGCTGGCCGGGCTGTCCGGCACCGGTGAGGACCAGGTGGCGGTGCGGCCGTCCGGGATGGTCGCGCGGCGTCTGGTGCGGGCCACGCCTCCGCGCGAGTCGGCGCCGTGGTCGCCGGGCGGCAGCGTCCTGATCACCGGCGGCACCGGCGGCATCGGCGGCCTGGTCGCGCGCTGGGCCGGCGGCCGGGGCGCCGAGCGCGTCGTGCTGACCAGCCGCTCCGGCGCCGGGGCGGCCGGGGTCGCCGAGCTCGCCGCGGACCTGGCGGCTCGCGGCACCGCCGTCGACGTCGAAGCCTGCGACATGTCACACCGGGACTCGGTCGCCGGTCTGCTGACGCGGATCGCCGCGACCGGACCCGCGCTGAGTTCGGTGATCCACGCCGCCGGTGTCGGCGAGGCCACCCCGATCGAGGAGTTCACCCTCGACCACCTGGCCCACGTCTCGGCCGTGAAGACCACCGGCGCGGTGCTGCTCGACGAGCTCACCGCGGACCTCGACCTGGACGCCTTCGTGCTGTTCTCCTCGGTGTCGGCGACGTGGGGCAGCGGTCTGCAGCCCGGCTACGCCGCCGCGAACGCGTTCCTCGACGCGCTGGCCGAGACCCGGCGGGCCCGCGGCCGGGCCGCGACGTCGGTCGCGTGGGGCCTGTGGGGCGGCGCCGGCATGGGCTCCGGCGAGGCGGGGGAGAACCTGCACCGCTACGGGCTGCGGCAGATGGACCCCGAGCTCGGCATCAGAGCCCTGGCTCAGGCGGTCGACGGCCGTGAGACCGAGGTCACCGTGGCCGACGTCGACTGGCAGCGGTTCGCCCCGCTCTACACCCTGCGCCGCACCAGCCCGCTGCTGGAGCTGCTGCCGGAGGTGAAGCAGGCACTGGCCGCGCCGGGCGAGTCCGCGGGCACGAACGTCGTGGAGTCGCAGAGCGAGCTGGTGCAGCGCCTGGCGGGCTCGTCGCGCGCCGAACAGGACCGGCTGCTCGTCGACCTGGTCCGCACCGAGGCCGCGCAGGTGCTCGGGCACGCCTCCGCCGACGCGGTGGAGAAGGACCGCGCGTTCAACGAGCTCGGCTTCGACTCGCTGACCGCGATGGAGCTGCGGAACCGGCTGAACGCGGTCACCGGGCTCACGCTGCCGGCGACCCTGGCCTTCGACTATCCGACCTCTGTCATCCTCGCCGAGCACCTGCGCAGCGAGCTGTTGGGGACCGGATCCGACCTGGTCGCCGGTGGTCGCGGCCGCCGCCTCCGACGAGCCGATCGCGATCGTCGGCATGGGCTGCCGCCTGCCCGGCGGCGTCGGCGGACCGGAGCAGCTGTGGGACCTGGTGATGGCGGGCGTCGACGCGATGTCGCCGTTCCCGCAGGACCGCGGCTGGGAGGCGCACGAGCCGCAGGACGCCGCCTACGCGCGCGTCGGCGGGTTCGTCTACGACGCCACCGAGTTCGACGCCGGGTTCTTCGGCATCAGCCCGCGCGAAGCCGTGGCGATGGATCCGCAGCAGCGGCTGCTGCTGGAGGTGGCGTGGGAGGCGCTGGAGCGCGCGGGCATCGACCCGCACGCGCTGCGCGGCTCCGCGACCGGCGTCTTCGCGGGCGCCTCAGGGTCCGGATACGACATCGGCCTGCTGATGGCCGCGCTCGGCGGCGACCGCACCGAGGGCCACTCGGCCACCGGCAACGCGGCGAGCGTCGTGTCCGGCCGCGTCGCCTACGCCCTGGGTCTGGAGGGCCCGGCGGTCACCGTCGACACCGCGTGCTCCTCCTCGCTCGTCGCGCTGCACCTGGCGTGCCAGTCCCTGCGCTCCGGCGAATGCGCCATGGCGCTGGCCGGCGGCGTGACGGTGATGGCGACGCCCGGCACGTTCGGCGAGTTCTCGAAGCAGCAGGGCATGTCCTCCGACGGCCGCTGCAAGGCGTTCAGCGACGACGCCGACGGCACCGGCTGGGCCGAGGGCGCGGGCATGATCCTGCTGGAGCGGCTGTCCGACGCCGAGCGCAACGGCCACCCCGTCCTGGCGATCGTGCGCGGCAGCGCCATCAACCAGGACGGCGCCTCCAACGGCCTGACCGCCCCGAACGGCCCCGCGCAACAACGCGTCATCCGCGCCGCCCTGGCCAACGCCCGCCTGACCACGGCGGACGTGGACGTCGTCGAGGCCCACGGCACCGGCACCAAGCTCGGCGACCCGATCGAGGCCCAGGCCCTGCTGGCGACCTACGGCCAGAACCGCCCGGCCGACGAGCCGCTGCGCCTGGGGACGGTGAAGTCCAACATCGGCCACGCCCAGCAGGCCGCCGGCGTCGCGGGCGTCATCAAGATGGTCATGGCCCTGCGCCACGGCGTGCTTCCTCGCACGTTGCACGCCGAAGTCCCCTCGACGCACGTCGACTGGTCCGCGGGCGACATCCGGCTGCTGCACGAGGCGGTCGAGTGGGCGCCGGGGGAGCGGCCGCGGCGCGCGGGCGTGTCGGCGTTCGGGATGAGCGGGACTAATGCGCACGTGATCGTGGAGGAAGCGCCCACGACAGAGGCCGAGGAAGCCCCCTCTGAAGAACCGAAGGCCCGTGGACTCCGGGTCCTGGAAGCCGCTGATGTGACGGCTTGGCCGATCTCGGCGCGGGGCGCCGAGGCACTGGCGGCTCAGGCCGGGCGGCTGCGGGAGTTCGCGCTCGCGAGTCCGGCGCGGACCACCGACATCGCCTGGTCGCTGGCGACCACCCGGGCGGTCTTCGAACACCGGGCCGTGGCCGTCGGCACCGGCGACGCGCTGGCTTCCGGGCTGGCGGCGATCGCCACCGGTCAGCCGGGCACCGGTGTGGTGAGCGGTTCGGTTCCGGCCTCCGGGCTCGGGTGGCGAGTCTTCGTGTTCCCGGGGCAGGGCAGCCAGTGGGTCGGCATGGGCAGGGAACTCCTGGCCACTTCGCCGGTCTTCGCTGCTCGCTTCGCCGAGTGTGCCGAGGCTTTGGCTCCGTTCGCCGACTGGTCGCTCTACGACCTGGTGGATCAGCAGCTTGAGACCGCTGACGAGGTTCAGCCGGTGCTGTGGGCGATGATGGTGTCCCTCGCTGCCGTCTGGCAGGCCGCAGGCGTCACTCCGGATGCCGTGGTCGGGCACTCCCAGGGCGAGATCGCCGCGGCAGTGGTCGCGGGGATCCTGTCTCTGGAAGACGGCGCTCGTGTCGTCGCTCTCCGCTCGCAGGCGCTGAAGCCCTTGGCCGGCAAGGGCGGCATGCTCTCCCTCGCTCTGCCCGCTGAGGCTACCCGCGACCGGATCGAGCCCTTCGGCGACCGGGTCTCGGTCGCGGCGGTGAACGGCGCCTCGGCGACTGTCGTGTCCGGCGAGCCGGAAGCCCTGCTGGAGATCCAGGCCGCCGCCGAGGCCGACGGTGTCAGGGCTCGCATGATCCCCGTCGACTACGCCTCGCACTCCGCGCAGATCGACGCCCTGGAAGCCGACATCAAGCGCGTCCTCGCCGGCATCGCGCCCACGACCGGCTCGATTCCGATGATCTCGGCGATGAGCGGGGAGATGCTCACCGGCCCGGAGCTCGGTCCCGACTACTGGTACGCCTCCCTGCGCTCCACGGTCGAGTTCGACCGCGCGATCCGCAGCCTCGTGGCGTCGGGCCACCGGACGTTCATCGAGGTCTCGCCGCATCCGGTCCTCACCGGCGCCATCAGCGACACCGTCGAGGACTCCGGTACGGCGACCGCGCTCGTCATCGGCACCCTGCGGCGTGACGAGGGCGGACCGGCGCGGCTGCTCACCTCGCTGGCCGAGGCGCACGTGCGCGGTGTCGAGATCGCCTGGACCGCGGTGCTGGAGCCCGGTGAGCGCACCGATCTGCCGACGTACGCCTTCCAGCACCGGCGTTACTGGCCGCGCGTGCCCGAATCGCTGGCGATGATCACCGACTCCGGCGGCGCCGTGGAGGACGGCTTCTGGTCGGCGGTCGACCGGGGCGACGTCGCAGAGCTCGCCGACACCCTCGGCATCGAGGGCGACCGCCTGGCCGCGCTCCTGCCCGCGCTGGCCGACTGGCGCCGCCGTGAGCGCGCCGACTCGGCCGTCGCCGGGTGGCGCTACCGCGTCGCGTGGGCTCCGGTCGCCGACACCGCCGGCACGCTGTCCGGCTCGTGGCTGGTGGCCGCGGGCTCCGTCCACGACGAGACCACCCATCAGATCGTCAGGGCCCTGACCGAGCGCGGCGCCCGCGTGGTGCTGCTGCCGGTCGGTCCCGATGACATGGAACGGGAGGCCCTGGCGTCCCGCATCGGGACTCTCTCGGCCGAATCCCCCTTCACCGGCGTCGTCTCCCTGCTCGCCCTCGACGAGGACCGCCTGCCCGACTTCCCGGCCGTCCCCCGCGGTCTGGCCGCGACAGCCCTGCTCACCCAGGCCCTCGCCGCGGCCGGCTCGACCGCCGCCCTGTGGGCCCTGACCCGCGGCGCGGTCAGCACTGGCGCGGGCGACCAGCTCACCAACCCGCTCCAGGGCCAGGTCTGGGGTCTGGGCCGGGTCGCCGCGCTGGAGCTGCCGGACCGCTGGGGCGGCCTGATCGACCTGCCGCGGCAGTGGGACGAGCGCGTCGCGACCCGCTTGGTCGCCACTGTCGCGTCCGCCGCCGAGGACCAGGTCGCGATCCGCCCCGCCGGGATCCTGGCCCGCCGTCTCGTCCACGCCCCCGCGGCCGGCACCGGCAGCGCGTGGAAGCCGAGCGGCAGCGTTCTGATCACCGGTGGCACCGGCGGTATCGGCGGCCACACCGCCCGCTGGCTGTCCGGGCGCGGTACGTCCCGCGTCGTGCTGACCAGCCGCTCCGGCGCCGCCGCGGCCGGGGTCGCGACGCTGGCCGCCGAACTGGCCGGCCGCGGCACCGCGGTCGACGTCGTGGCCTGCGACGTCGCCCGGCGCCCGCACGTCGCGGCGCTGCTGGAGCGCATCGCGGCCACCGGCCCGGCGCTGACCGCCGTGGTGCACGCCGCCGGCGTCTCCGGGGGCGGCACCGTCCTCGACTCCGGCCCGGCCGAGCTGGCCGAGCACCTGGCCGCCAAGGCCGACGGCGCGACCTGGCTGGACGAGCTGACGCGGGACCTCGCCCTGGAGGCCTTCGTCGTCTTCTCCTCCGGGGCCGCGGTCTGGGGCAGCGGTTCGCTGGCCGGGTACGCCGCCGCGAACGCCCACCTGGACGCCGTCGTGGACGGCCGGACCGGCCGCGGCCTGCCCGGTACGTCCATCGCGTGGGGCCTGTGGGGCGGCGGGGGCATGGTCTCCGGCGAGATCGGGGAGCAGCTCCAGCGCTACGGCATGCGCGCCATGGCCGCCGAGCCCGGCATCAGGGCCCTGGCCCAGGTGCTGGACGGCGACGGCCGGTCCACCACGATCGCCGACGTCGACTGGGACACGTTCGCCCCGACCTTCACGCTGCGCCGTCCGAGCCCGCTCATCGCGTCCCTGCCCGAGGTGCGGCGCGCGCTGGCGGAGCCGGACGCCGGCGCGCCGGGCGCGGACACCCCGAAGTCGCAGAGCGAGCTGGCCGGCCGCCTGGTCTCCCTGTCGGAGCTGGAACAGACCCGGTTCCTGGTGGACCTGGTCCGCGGCGAGACGGCGGCCGTCCTCGGCTACCCGTCGCCGGAGGCCGTCGAGGCCGAGCGCGCGTTCCGGGAGCTGGGCATCGACTCGGTGACCGCCGTCGAGCTGCGCAACCGCCTCAACGCCGCGACCGGGCTGCGCCTGCCGTCGACGCTGGTGTTCGACTACCCGTCCGCGGCCGTCGTCGCCGGCTTCCTCCGCGAGGAGCTGATCGGCACCGGTGCCGTGTCCGGGACGGTCGTCGCCGGGGCCGCCGCCTCCGACGACCCGATCGCGATCGTCGCCATGGGCTGCAGGATCCCCGGCGGCGTCGGCGGCCCGGAACAGTTCTGGGAGCTGCTGGCCAACGGCGTCGACGCGGTCGGCGAGTTCCCCACCGACCGCGGCTGGGACGCGATGGAGGAGGCGTACTGGGCCGGCCTCGCGGCCGCCGGTGCGGACACCGACATCTCCATCCCGCACGTCGGCGGATTCGTCTACGACGCGGGCGAGTTCGACGCCGGCTTCTTCGGCATCAGCCCGCGCGAGGCCCTGGCGATGGACCCGCAGCAGCGGATGCTCCTGGAAGTCTCCTGGGAGACCATCGAGCGCGCCGGGATGAACCCGCACGCGCTGCGCGGCAGCCGCACCGGCGTCTTCGCGGGCGCCACCTACTCCGGCTACGGCGCCGGCGGCGGCCTGGACTCCGGCTCCGAGGGCTACATGCTCACCGGCAGCCTGACCGCCGTCATCTCCGGCCGCGTCTCCTACACCCTCGGCCTGGAAGGCCCCGCCGTCACGGTGGACACCGCCTGCTCCTCCTCGCTCGTGGCGCTGCACCTGGCCTGCCAGTCGCTGCGCTCCGGCGAGTGCGAGATGGCGCTGGCCGGCGGCGTCGCGGTGCTGGCCGTGCCGGGCGCCTTCGCCGAGTTCTCCAAGCAGCAGGGCATGTCGACCGACGGCCGCAGCAAGGCCTTCTCGGCCGACGCCGACGGCATCGGCTGGGGCGAGGGCGCGGGCATGCTGCTCCTGGAACGCGAGTCCGACGCCCGCCGCAACGGCCACCCGGTGCTCGCCGTCATCAAGGGCAGCGCCATGAACCAGGACGGCGCCAGCAACGGGCTGAGCGCCCCGAACGGCCCCTCGCAGCAGCGGGTGATCCGCGCCGCCCTGGCCAACGCCGACCTGACGACCGACGACATCGACATCGTGGAGGCGCACGGCACCGGCACCAGCCTCGGCGACCCGATCGAGGCGCACGCGCTGCTGGCCACCTACGGCCGCACCCGGCCCGAGGACAAGCCCTTGTGGCTGGGCTCGGTGAAGTCGAACATCGGCCACCTGCAGACCGCCTCCGGCGTGATCAGCGTCATGAAGATGGTGCTGGCGATGCAGCACGCGGAGATGCCGCGCACGCTGCACGCCGAGGTCCCGTCGCCGCACATCGACTGGTCGGCCGGGAACGTGCGGCTGCTGCAGGAGGCGCGGCCGTGGCCGGCCGGGGAGCAGCCGCGGCGCGCGGGCGTGTCGGCGTTCGGGATCAGCGGGACGAACGTGCACGTGATCGTCGAGGAGGCGGCGGCCGAAGACCCCGTCACCGAGACGGCCCGCCCAGGAGTGTTGTCGGAGACGGATGTGGTCGCTTGGCCGGTCTCGGCACGAAGCGACGAAGCGCTCGCGGCGCAGGCCGGCCGGCTGCGTGAGTTCGCGCTGGCGGACCAGGATCAGAACCCTGCGGACGTCGCGTGGTCGCTGGCCACGACCCGTTCGGTGTTCGAGCACCGCGCTGTGATGATCGGCGCGGACCGTGGTGAACTGGCCGCGGGGTTGGCGGCGGCGGCCACGGGGCAGCCCGCCGCGGGGGTGGTGACGGGCGTCGCGCCGTCCGGTGGTGCCGGACGCGGCGTGTTCGTCTTCCCGGGCCAGGGCAGCCAGTGGGTCGGCATGGGTCGCGAGTTGCTCGAGACCTCGCCGGTGTTCGCGGCCCGGTTCGCCGAGTGTGCCGCGGCGCTCGCGCCGTTCGTCGACTGGTCGCTGTATGACCTGCTGGACCGGCCGCTCGAGACGGCTGACATGGTGCAGCCGGTGCTGTGGGCGATGATGGTCTCGCTGGCGGCGGTCTGGCAGGCGGCCGGGGTCGCTCCCGACGCCGTGGTCGGCCACAGCCAGGGCGAGATCGCCGCGGCCGTGGTCGCGGGCATCCTGTCCCTGGAGGACGGCGCGCGCGTCGTCGCCCTTCGCTCGCAGGCGCTGAAGCCGTTGGCCGGCAAGGGCGGCATGCTCTCGCTCGCTCTGCCCGCCGACACCGTCCGGGCCCGCATCGCGTCCCTCGGCGACCGCGTCTCGATCGCCGCCGTCAACGGCGCCTCGGCGACGGTCGTCTCCGGCGAGCCGGAGGCGCTCTCGGCCGTCCAGGCCGCCGCCGAGGCCGACGGTTTCAGGGCCCGCATGATCCCCGTCGACTACGCCTCGCACTCCGGCCAGATCGACGCTCTTGAACCCGAGATCCTGAGCGTCCTGGCCGGGATCACACCCGGCGAGGCCCGCGTTCCCATGATCTCGGCGATGAGCGGCGAGATGCTCACCGGCCCGGAGATGGACGCCGGCTACTGGTACGCCTCCCTCCGCTCGACCGTCGAGTTCGACGGCGCCATCAGGGCCCTGGCCGACAGCGGTCACCAGGTGTTCATCGAGGTCTCGCCGCACCCGGTGCTGACCGGCGCCATCACCGACACGTTGGAGGACCGCGCGCAGACCGTCGCGGGCCCGGACACGGTGGTGCTCGGAACGCTGCGGCGCGACGAGGGCGGTCCGGCGCGACTGCTGGCCTCGCTGGCGGAGGCGCACGTGCGCGGCGTCGGCGTCGACTGGTCCCTGGTGACCGAGCCGGCCGAGCGCCTGGTGCTGCCGACGTACGCGTTCCAGCGGGAGCACTACTGGGCCGAGGCCGCGCCGCCGCCGGTCGCGTCGACGGCGTCTGCCGAGTCCAGCGAGCTGGAGGCCCGGTTCTGGGCCGCCGTCGAGCAGGGCGACCTCGGCGAGCTGGCCGACACCCTGGCGCTGGACGACAGTCAGCCGCTGAACGACCTGCTGCCCGCGCTGGCCTCCTGGCGCCGCCGCGAGCGGGCCGACTCGGCCGTGGCCGACTGGCGCTACCGCGTCTCGTGGGTGCCGGTGGCCGACGCGGCCGCGGCGGTCTTGAACGGGACCTGGCTGGTGGTCGTGCCCGACACCATCGCCGACGGCGCTCTCGTCACCGACACGCGCACCGCGCTCACCGACCGCGGCGCGGACGTCGCCATCGTCGAAGTGTCCGTCGCCGACCTCGACCGCTCGGTTCTCACCGCACGGCTCGACGAGGCGGCCTCCGGCCCCCTCGCGGGCATCGTCTCCCTGCTGGCCTTCGACGAGCAGCCGGTCCCCGGCTTCCCGTCGGTCTCGGCCGGAGTCGCCGGTTCGCTGCTCCTGGTCCAGGCCATGGGCGACGCCGGGATCGAAGCCCCGGCCTGGTCCCTCACCTCCGGCGCGGTCGGGGTCGACGACCGCCCGACCAGCCTGGTGCAGTCCGAGGTCTGGGGGCTCGGGCGCGTCGCAGGACTCGAACACCTCGACCGCTGGGGCGGCCTGATCGACCTGCCCGCCGTCTGGGACGACCGCACCGCCGCCCGGCTGTGCGCCGCCCTGGCCGACGGCACCGAGGACCAGGTCGCCATCCGCGCCACCGGGACCCTGGCGCGTCGCGTGGTCCGGGCCAGAGCCCGCCGTTCCGGCACCACCTGGACGCCGAGCGGCACCGTGCTGGTCACCGGCGCCACCGGCAAGATCGGCCCGTACATCGCCGAGTGGCTGACCGGACAGGGCGCCGAGCGCGTCGTGCTGACCAGCCGCAGCGGGCCGGCGGTGGCCGGGGCCGAGGCGCAGGTGGCCGAGCTCGTGGCGGGCATGGCGGGCGCCGGGACCGGCGTCAGCGTCCTGGCCTGCGACATCGCCAGCCGCGACGACGTGGCCGGGCTGCTGGCCCGCGTCACCGGGGACGACGGCCCGCCGCTGAAGCACGTCCTGCACACCGCCAACGCCGGCCGCATGGTCTCCTTCGACGGGACCGACCTGCGCGACCTGGACATCGCCCTGGGCGCGAAGGCCTCCGGCGCGGTGTGGCTGGACGAGCTGACGCGGGACCTCGACCTCGACGACTTCGTGCTCTTCTCCTCGATCGCCGCGATGTGGGGCAGCGCCGAGCACGCGGCCTACGCCGCCGGCAACGCGTTCCTGGACGCGCTCGCGGAGGACCGGCGCGGCCGCGGCCTGCCCGCCACGTCGGTGGCGTGGGGCGTGTGGGACACCCAGCAGTGGAGCGCGAACGGCGCCGAGCTGCCCGACGGTCCCGGCGTCGTCACCCCGGCCCGGCTGGCGCGTCAGGGCATGAACTTCCTGGCGCCGGACCGCGCGCTGACCGCGCTCGGCCACGTCCTGGCCGACGACGAGACCTTCATCGCGGTCGCGGACGTCGACTGGGCCCGGTTCGCGCCGGTGTTCAGCGCGATGCGGCACTGGCCGCTGTTCGACGGGCTGGCCGAGGTGCGCGAGCTCGCCGCCGCCGCGCCGCGCCAACAAGTGCCGCCGGTCGCGGGCGCGCAGGTCGAGGGCGAACTCGCCCACCGCCTGCTGCCGCTGTCCCCGGCCGAACGCGAGCGCGTCGTCACCGATCTGGTGCGCACGCACGCCGCCGCGGTCCTGGGCCACGCCTCCGCCGCCGCGGTCTCGGCCGGCCGGGCCTTCCGCGACCTCGGCTTCGAGTCGCTGACCGCGGTCGAGCTGCGCAACCGGCTCAACGCCGCGACCGGGCTGAGCCTGCCCTCGACCGTGGTCTTCGACTACCCGTCGCCGACGGTGCTGGCCCGGCAGATCATCGCCCAGCTGGTCGGCACGGCGCAGGGCTCCGCGGTGCGGCCGCCGGTCGCGCGGAGCGTGCTGGACGAGCCGATCGCCGTCATCGGGATGGGCTGCCGCTTCCCCGGCGGGGTCGCCTCGCCGGAGCAGCTGTGGGATCTGGTCGCCGCCGGAGGCGACGCGATCTCCGGCTTCCCGACCGACCGCGGCTGGGACATGACAGGGCTCTTCGATCCGGATCCCGACAACCCCGGTACCAGCTACGTCCAGGAGGGCGGCTTCCTGCACGGCGCCGCCGAGTTCGACGCGCCGTTCTTCGGGATCAGCCCGCGCGAGGCGCTGGCCATGGACCCGCAGCAGCGGCTGCTGCTCGAGACGTCGTGGGAGGCGCTGGAGCGGGCCGGGATCGACCCCGAGACCCTCCGGGGCACCCTGACCGGCGTGTTCGCGGGCGCCTCGCCGTCCGGCTACGCCGCGCAGGTCATCGGCCGGATCGAGGGCGCCGAGGGCCACCTGATCTCCGGCAACGCGACCAGCGTCCTGTCCGGCCGCGTCTCCTACACCCTCGGTCTGGAGGGCCCGGCGGTCACCGTCGACACCGCGTGCTCCTCCTCCCTGGTGGCCCTGCACCTGGCCGCGCAGGCCCTGCGCAACGGCGAGTGCACGATGGCCGTGGCCGGCGGCGTGATGGTGATGGCGGACTCGGCGGAGTTCGTCGGTTTCTCCCGGCAGCGCGCGCTGGCCGCCGACGGCCGCTGCAAGGCGTTCTCCGACGACGCCGACGGCATGGGCATCGCCGAGGGCGCGGGCATGATCGTGCTGGAGCGGGTCTCCGACGCCCGGCGCAACGGCCACCCGATCCTGGCGGTGATCCGCGGCAGCGCGATCAACCAGGACGGCGCCAGCAACGGCCTGACCGCGCCGAACGGCCCGTCGCAGCAGCGCGTCATCCGCGCCGCCCTGGCCAGCGCCCGGTTGGCGAGCTCCGAGATCGACGCGGTCGAGGCCCACGGCACCGGCACCACCCTCGGTGACCCGATCGAGGCGCAGGCGCTGCTGGCGACCTACGGCCAGGACCGGCCCGAGGACCGGCCGCTGTGGCTCGGCTCCATCAAGTCCAACATCGGGCACGCGCAGCAGGCCGCCGGCATCGCCGGCGTGATCAAGACGGTGCTCGCCCTCCAGCACGAGGTGCTGCCCGCGACGCTGTACGCGGCGCAGCCGTCGACCCACGTCGACTGGACCGCGGGCCATGTCAGGCTCCTGAACGAGCCGGTCGCCTGGCCGCGGAACGACGAGCGGCCGCGGCGCGCGGGCGTGTCGGCCTTCGGCCTGAGCGGGACGAACGCCCACGTGATCGTCGAGGAAGCGCCGCACCACGACGACGCCGAGACCCCGTCAGGCGACGGGTTCTCCGCCGAGACCGACCTGCCGGTGCTGGAGAGCTCTGATACAGCCACCTGGCTGATCAGCTCCCGCACCGCGGACGGCCTGGCGGGCCAGGCGGCCCGGCTGCGTGACCACGCACTGTCGCACCCGGAGCTCGAAACGGGGGACATCGGGTGGTCGCTGGCCACCAGCCGCACGGTGTTCCAGCACCGCGCGGCCGTCACCTCCTCCGAGCGGGACGCGCTGATCACCGGTTTGGCGGCGATCACCACGGGCGGACCGGATGCCGGGGTGACCCGTGGAGCGGCTCCGGCCTCGGGCCTCGGGCGCACGGTGTTCGTGTTCCCGGGACAGGGCGGCCAGTGGGTCGGCATGGGCAGGGAGCTCCTGGAGTCCTCGCCGGTGTTCGCCGCCCGCTTCGCCGAGTGCGCGGCCGCTCTGGCGCCGTACCTCGACTGGTCGGTGCGCGACGTGGTCTCCGGGGCCGAAGGCGCCCCCGCGCTGGAGGCCGCCGAGGTCGTCCAGCCGGTGCTGTGGGCGATGATGGTGTCGCTGGCGGCGGTGTGGCAGGCGGCCGGTGTGGCTCCGGACGCGGTGGTCGGCCACTCGCAGGGTGAGATCGCGGCCGCGTGCGTCGCCGGGATCCTCTCGCTCGAGGACGCCGCCCGGGTCGTGGCCCTCCGTTCCCAGTCGCTGCGGGCGATCGCCGGCGTCGGCGGCATGCTCTCCCTGGCCGAACCCGCCGACCGGGTCCGTCAGCGGCTCACCGCCTTCGGCGACCGCGTCTCCGTCGCGGCGGTCAACGGTCCGGCCGCGACCGTCGTCTCCGGCGAGCCGGAGGCCCTGCGCGAGCTCCAGGCCGCGTGCGAGGCCGAGGAAGTCAGGGCCCGCATGATCCCCGTCGACTACGCCTCGCACTCGGCGCAGGTCGACGCCCTCCAGGACGAGATCCTCAGGGTCCTGTCGGACGTCACGCCCGGCGGCGCACGGATCCCGATGATTTCCGCCATGAGCGGCCAGTGGCTGGCGGGCCCGGAGATGGACGCCGATTACTGGTACGCCAGCCTGCGCTCCACGGTCGAGTTCGACCGGGCGGTCCGCACCCTGTCCGAGACCGGGCACCAGGTGTTCGTCGAGGTGTCGCCGCACCCGGTGGTGACCGGTGCGGTCGCGGACACGCTGGACGCCGTCGAGGCCGCCTCGCCGGTCGTCACCGGGACCCTGCGCCGCGACGACGGCGGTCCGGCGCGCCTGATCGCGTCGCTGGCCGAGGCCTGGGTGCACGGCGTCGGCGTCGACTGGACGGCCGTCCTGGGCCGCGGCGAGCGGGTCGACCTGCCGACCTACGCCTTCCAGCACCAGCGCTACTGGCCCGAGGGCGGGCACGAGGCCGCCTCCGTGGCCGCGGGCAGCCCGGCCGAGGCCGGCTTCTGGGCCGCGGTCGAGGACGGCGACGTGCGTCAGCTCGCTGACACGCTGGCCGTCGACGACGACCGGCTGGCCGACCTGCTGCCCGCTCTGGCGTCCTGGCGGCGCCGGGAGCGCGAGGACAACGCGGTCGCCGACTGGCGCTACCAGGCCACCTGGACGCCGGTCACCGACAGCGGCTCGGCGGTGCTCGACGGCACCTGGCTCGCGGTCGTCCCGACCGGACACGCCGACGCCGAGACCACGACCCACGTTCTGCAGACGCTGCGCGACCGCGGCGCCGAGGTCACGACCTTCGAGATCGGCGCCGCCGACCTGGATCGTACGACACTCGCGGCCCGGCTTGAGGGCGCGGAGTACGCGGGAATCGTGTCGCTGCTGGCCCTCGACGAGTCGCCGGTCGCCGACCGCCCGGTCATCCACACGGCGGTCGCGGCCTCCCTGGTCCTGGTGCAAGCCCTCGGCGACGCCGGGATCGCCGCCCCGCTCTGGTCCGTCACCCGGGGTGCCGTCTCCATCGGTGCCGGCGACCCGCTGACCAGCGTGGTCCAGGCGCAGGTCTGGGGCCTGGGCCGGGTGGTCGCGCTGGAGCACGGCGACCGCTGGGGCGGCCTGGTCGACCTGCCCGCCACCTGGGACGAGCGCATCGCGGCCCGCTTCGCCTCCGCGCTGACCGGGACCGAGGACCAGATCGCGGTCCGCGCGTCCGGCAGTCTGGCCCGCCGCCTGGTCCGGGCGCCGCAGCCGCGGAACACCGCGCCGTGGATCCCCGGTGGCAGCGTCCTGATCACCGGCGGCACCGGAGGCATCGGCGGCCACACCGCCCGCTGGCTGGCCGGCCGCGGCGCCCCGCGCCTGGTCCTCACCAGCCGCTCCGGCGCCGGGGCGGCCGGGGTCGCGGCGCTGGCGGCGCAGATCGCGGCCCAGGGCGCCCGGGTGGACGTGGTCGCCTGCGACATGGCCTCCCGCCCGCAGGTGGCGAATCTGCTCGGCGGGATCGACGACCTGGTCGGCGTCATCCACTCGGCCGGCGTCGGCGAAGCCACCGCGATCCAGGAGTTCACGCTCGACCACCTGGAGCACGTCTCGGCGGTCAAGACCGCCGGCGCCGTCCTGCTCGACGAGCTGACCTCGGACCTGGACGTCTTCGTGGTCTTCTCCTCGGTCTCCGCGACCTGGGGCTCCGGCCTGCAGCCCGGCTACGCCGCCGCCAACGCCTTCCTCGACGCCCTCGCCGAGGACCGGCGGGCCCGCGGCCTGGCGGCGACGTCCGTGGCGTGGGGCCTGTGGGACGGCGGCGGCATGGGCTCCGGCGACTCCGCCGACCAGCTCCAGCGCTACGGCCTGCGCCTGATGGACCCGGCGCTCGGGATCAGGGGCCTGGCGCAGGCGGTGGACGGCCGCGAGGTCGCGGTCTCGGTCGCCGACGTGGACTGGGAGCGGTTCGCGCCCACGTTCACCATGCACCGGGCCAGCCCGCTGCTGGAGACGATCCCGGAGGCGCGGCGGGCGCTGGCCGTCGAGGAGCAGCCGGCCGCCACCGAGTCCCGCGGCGAACTGGTGCAGCGGCTGGCCGGCCAAAGCCGCGCCGACCAGGAGCGCCTGCTGAGCGACCTGGTGCGCGGGGAGGCGGCGGCCGTGCTCGGCTACGCCTCGGCCGACGCCGTCGAGCCCGAGCGCGCGTTCAAGGACCTCGGCGTCGACTCGGTCACCGCCGTGGAGCTGCGCAACCGGCTCAACGCGGCCACCGGGCTGCGGCTGTCCTCGACGCTCGTCTTCGACTATCCGAACCCTGCGACCCTCGCCGGGCACCTGCGCGAGCAGCTGGCACCGGGGGAGGGCGGACCGGCGTCGATCTTCGACGAGCTGGGCCGCCTGGAGTCCGCGCTGGCCGACCTGGATCCGGCCGACGCCTCGCACCAGGACGTCACCCGGCGGCTGCAGGGCATCCTGTCGCGCTGGATCGGCGCCCGCGACGCCGCTCCGGAGGACGAGGAATCAGGCATCGACTTCGAATCGGCGACCTCCAGCGAGGTCTTCGACTTCCTCGACAACGAGCTCGGCCTGTCTTGAGACCGCGCCGCTATAAGGAGTCTGGTTAATGGAGAGTCAGGAAAAGCTCTTCGACTACCTCAAGAAGGTGTCGGCCGAGCTCCAGAAGACCCGCAGCCGCCTGCGCAAGCTGGAGGCCGGCGAGCGGGAGCCGGTCGCGGTGGTCGGCATGGCGTGCCGCCTTCCCGGCGGCGTGCGCGACCCGGAGGCGCTGTGGGAGCTGGTCGCCACCGGCACCGACGCCATCTCCGAGTTCCCGCGCGACCGCGGCTGGGAGATCCCCGGCGCGGACGCGGGCTACGCCCCGGTCGGCGGCTTCGTCTACGACGCCCCCGACTTCGACGCGGCCTTCTTCGGCATCAGCCCCCGCGAGGCGCTGGCGATGGACCCGCAGCAGCGGATCCTGCTGGAGGTGTCGTGGGAGGCGCTGGAGCGCGCGGGCATCGATCCGAACACCCTGCACGGATCCCAGACCGGTGTCTTCGTCGGCGCCAACTTCTCCGGCTACGGAGTCACCGTCGCGGGGGAGAAGGAGGCTCAGGGCTACGTCCTGACCGGCGGCCTGACCGCCGTGATCTCCGGCCGGGTCGCCTACACCCTCGGGCTGGAGGGCCCGGCGGTCACGGTCGACACCGCGTGTTCGTCCTCGTCGACGGCCCTGCACCTGGCGCTCCAGTCCCTGCACAGCGGCGAGAGCACGATGGCCCTGGCCGGCGGTGTCGCGATCATGGCGCTGCCCGGCGCCTTCTCCGAGTTCTCCAAACAGCAGGGCATGGCCACCAACGGCCGCTGCAAGGCCTTCTCCGCCGACGCCGACGGCATCGGCTGGGCCGAGGGCGCGGGCATGGTGCTGCTGGAGCGGCTGTCGGACGCCCGCCGCAACGGCCATCAGGTCCTGGCGGTGATCAGCGGCAGCGCGGCCAACCAGGACGGCGCCTCCAACGGTCTCACCGCCCCGAACGGCCCGTCGCAGCAGCGGGTGATCCGCGCGGCCCTGGCCGACGCGAAGCTGACCAGCGCCGACATCGACGCCGTCGAGGGCCACGGCACCGGCACCACCCTCGGCGACCCGATCGAGGCCCAGGCGCTGATCGCCACCTACGGTCAGGAGCGCCCCGAGGGCCTGCCGCTGTGGCTGGGCTCGGTGAAGTCCAACATCGGCCACCCGCAGGCGGCCTCGGGCGTGATCTCCCTGATCAAGATGGTGCAGGCGCTGCGCCACGGCGAACTGCCGAAGACGCTGTTCGCCGAGGAGCCCTCGCCGCACATCGACTGGGCCGCCGGCGACGTGCGCCTGCTGAACGAGGCACGGCCGTGGACCGCGGGGGACCGGCCCCGGCGGGCCGGGATCAGCTCGTTCGGCGTCAGCGGGACGAACGTGCACATGATCGTGGAGGAGGCGCCGGCCGAGAAGGCGGAGGCCAAGACCCAAGCCGGGTCCGAGTCCGGCGCGTCGGCCGGCGAACCCGCGACCGGTGTCGCGGCGGAGGCCGATCGGCCGGGTTCGGGACCTGGATCCGAGGCCGCCCCGGCCCCCCGCGTGCTGGCCGGTGCCGATGTCTCGGCATGGTTGGTGTCCGGCCGCGGAAGCGACGCGCTCGCGGCCCAGGCCGGGCAGCTGCGGGAGTTCGTGATCGGGCGCCCGGAGCTGACACCGGCTGACGTGGCCTGGTCGTTGGCCTCCACGCGCGCCACGTTCGAGAACCGCGCCGTCGTCACCGCCGTGGGCCGGGAGGCCCTGAACGCCGGCCTCGCCGCGGTCGCGACCGGCCAGCCCGCGCCGGGCGTCGTGACCGGCTCCGTCGGCACCCTCGGCGCCGGCAAGAGCGTCTTCGTCTTCCCGGGCCAAGGCAGCCAGTGGGTCGGCATGGGCCGCGACCTCGTCGACACCTCCCCGGTGTTCGCCAAGCGCTTCGCCGAGTGCGCGAAGGCGCTGGCGCCGTTCGTCGACTGGTCGCTCTACGACGTGCTCGATCAGCAGCTCGAGACGGCTGACATGGTGCAGCCGGTGCTGTGGGCGATGATGGTGTCGCTCGCGGCGGTCTGGCAGGCCGCGGGGGTCATGCCGGACGCCGTGGTCGGCCACTCTCAGGGCGAGATCGCCGCCGCCGTCGTCGCGGGCAGCCTGTCGCTGGAAGACGGCGCGCGCGTGGTCGCTCTCCGCTCCCAGGCGTTGAAGCCGTTGGCCGGCAAGGGCGGCATGCTCTCCCTCGCGCTGCCCGCCGACGCCGTCCGGGAGCGGATCGCAGAGTTCGGCGAGCGCGCCTCCATCGCCGCGATCAACGGCGCCGCGGCGACCGTCGTCTCCGGCGAGCCCCAGGCACTCCAGGAGATCCAGGCCGCCTGCGAGGCCGAAGACATCAGGGCCCGCATTATCCCCGTCGACTACGCCTCCCACTCCGCACAGATCGACGCCCTGGAGCAGGAGATCCTCCAGGCGCTCGCCGGGGTTGCCCCGACCGACGCCGCGATCCCCATGATTTCGGCCATGAACGGCGAGACACTGACCGGTACGGAGCTCGGCCCCGACTACTGGTACGCCTCCCTGCGCTCGACCGTCGAGTTCGACCGCGCCGTCCGCAAGCTCGTCGAGACGGGACACCGCGCGTTCGTCGAGGTCTCGCCGCATCCGGTCCTCACCGGGGCGATCACCGACACGGTCGAGGACACCGGCACCACCGCCTCCGTCGTCACCGGCACCCTGCGCCGCGACGAGGGCGGCCCGGCGAGGCTGCTGGCCTCGCTGGCCGAGGCGCACGTCAACGGCGTCCGCGTCGACTGGCAGAAGGTCCTGGAACCCGCTGCCACGACCGACCTGCCCACCTACGCCTTCCAGCGTCAGCGCTTCTGGCCCAAGCCCGCCGAGCCCGAGGCCCCGGTCGCGACCGGTTCCGGAACCCCGGCCGAGGCCGAGTTCTGGGCCGCCGTCGAGAACGGCGACCTCACCGGTCTCAGCGACAAGCTGGCCCTGGAAGCCGCACAGCTCAGCGAGGTCCTCCCGGCGCTCGCCACCTGGCGCCGCCGTGAGCAGGACATGTCCTCCGTCGCCGACTGGCGTTACCGCGTCTCCTGGGTCCCGGTCACGGATCCCGGCGGCGCCGCGCCGACCGGCACCTGGCTGCTCGTCGCTCCCGAAGCCGTCGACGACACCACCGCCGCCGACTGTGCCAGTGCCCTGACGGACAACGGCGCCGAGGTCGTCACGGTCACCGTGGGCATCGCGGACCTCGATCGGGCGACGCTCGCCGAGAAGGTCCGCGCCGCTTTCCTCGACGGAGAAACCGACTTCGCGGGCGTCCTGTCCCTCCTGGCCCTCGACGAGACGCCGACCCCCGCCCACCCGATGGTCGTCGGCGGCCTGGCCGGCACCACACTGCTGATGCAGGCCCTCGGTGACCTCGGCGTCACCGGCCCGCTCTGGGCCGCCACCCGCGGCGCCGTCGCGGCCGGCCTCGGCGAACACCCGACGCACCCGGTCCAGGCGCAGATCTGGGGCCTCGGCCGCACGGCGGGGCTCGAACACCCGGATCGCTGGGGCGGTCTCGTCGACCTGCCCGAGCAGTGGGACGAGCGCGCCGCCGCCCGCCTGGCCACCGTCCTCGGCGGCTGCGGCGAGGACCAAGTGGCCTTGCGTTCCTCCGGCATCATGGCCCGCCGCGTGGTGCGCGCGGCCCGCCGCACCCGCGAGGACCAGTGGAGCCCCACGGGCACCGTGCTGGTCACCGGCGGCACCGGTGAGGTCGGACCGCACCTGGTGCGCTGGCTGGCCGGGCGCGGCGCCGAGAACGTGGTGCTCACCACGCGGTCCGGCGTACGGCCGCAGGCCGCGGCGGCGCTGGCAGCCGTGGCGGAGGCCGGGACCGCGGTCAGCCTGATGACGTGTGACATCGCCTCCCGTGACGAGGTCTCCGGCCTGCTGGACCGCATCGCCGCCGACGGTCCCCCGCTGAGGTCGGTCATGCACGCCGCCAACGCCGTCGACCTGATGCCCTTCGACGCCACCGGCCTCGGCGACCTCGCCAAGGCCCTCGGCGCGAAGGTGGCCGGCGCGCTGTGGCTGGACGAGCTGACGCGGGACCTCGACCTGGACCGCTTCGTGCTGTTCTCCTCGATCTCGGCGACCTGGGGCAGCAACGAGCACGCCGCCTACACCGCCGCCAACGCCCACCTCGACGCCCTGGCCCAGGAACGCCGGGCGCGCGGCCTGCCCGGCACCTCGGTGGCCTGGGGCATCTGGGACACGCGCGAGTGGGGCGACCTGTCGACCATCACCCACGACAAGCCCGGCGCCATCACCCCGGCCCGGCTGCTGCGCCAGGGGCTGACCTTCCTGAACCCGCAGCGCGCGCTGACCGCGCTGGACCAGGCGCTGGCCGACGACGAGACCAACCTGGTGGTCGCCGACGTGGACTGGAGCCGGTTCGCCCCGGTCTTCACCGCGCTGCGGCCGTGGCGGCTGCTGGATCAGGTCCCTGAGGTCAAGGCTCTGAGCGCGACGTCCGGTGCGTCCGCGGCCCCTGACGCGTCGGCCGGCGACCTGGCCTCCAGACTGGCGGCGATGGGCCCGGCCGAGCGCGAGCGCACCGTCACCGACCTGGTCTGCACGCACGCCGCCGCGGTCCTCGGGTTCGGCGGCGCCGCCGAGATCCCGGCCGACCGGGCGTTCCGGGACATGGGCTTCGACTCGCTGACCGCCGTGGAGTTGCGCAACCGGCTCAACACTGCGACGGGCCTCAAGCTCGCCTCGACCGCGGTGTTCGACTATCCCTCGCCGGAGGTGCTGGCTTCCCATGTCGCGGGGCAGCTGGCGGGGACCGGGCCGGCGGCGGCACAGCGGCCGGTCCTGGAGGAGTTCGACACCTTCGCCGAGGGTGTGTCCGACCTGGACGGCCAGACCCGTGCGGCGCTCGTACGACGTTTGGAAACGCTGGCCCGCGACCTGCGCGGAGCGGAACCGGAGACTGCGGTGGACGCCGTGGACGACGACGAGATGTTCGAGTTCGTCGACGGCGTGCTCAACGCTCCCGACTTCGAGTGACCTGATGGCCGAAGGGTGTGAAGGGTGATGGAGAGCCAGGAGAAGCTGCGCGATTACCTCAAGCAGGCGACCGGCAAACTGCGGCGGACCCAGGCGCTCCTGAAGGAGGCCCGCGACCGGGAACGGGAGCCGATCGCGGTCGTGGGCATGGGGTGCCGTTTCCCGGGCGGGGTGTCGACCCCGGAGGCGCTGTGGGACCTGGTGGCCGCCGGCGGCGACGCGGTCTCCGGCTTCCCGACCGACCGCGGCTGGGACATGACCGGGCTCTTCGACCCCGACCCGGACAACCCCGGGACGTCGTACGTGCAGGAGGGCGGCTTCCTGCACGACGCGTCGGAGTTCGACGCGGCCTTCTTCGGGATCAGCCCGCGCGAGGCCGTCGCCATGGACCCGCAGCAGCGCCTGCTGCTGGAGGTCTCGTGGGAGGCGCTGGAACGGGCCGGGATCGATCCGACGTCGCTCAGCGGCTCCCTCACCGGCGTCTTCGCCGGCGCCCCGCCGTCCGGCTACCTGGTGCACGCCGGGGCCGGACTGGCGGGCTCGGAGAGCCACCTGATCACCGGCAACGTCACCAGCGTCATCTCCGGCCGCATCTCCTACACCCTCGGCCTGGAGGGCCCGGCGGTCACCGTCGACACCGCCTGCTCCTCCTCCCTGGTGGCGCTGCACCTGGCCTGCCAGGCCCTGCGCACCGGCGACTGCACCATGGCGCTGGCCGGCGGCGTGATGGTGATGGCCGACCCCGGCGAGTTCGTCGGCTTCTCGCGCCAGAAGGCCCTGGCCGCCGACGGCCGCTGCAAGGCGTTCTCCGACGACGCCGACGGCATGGGCATCGCCGAGGGCGCGGGCATGATCGTGCTCGAACGGCTCTCCGACGCGCAGCGCAACGGCCACACCGTCCTCGCGGTCGTCCGGGGCAGCGCCACCAACCAGGACGGCGCGAGCAACGGCCTCACCGCGCCGAACGGACCCTCCCAGCAGCGCGTCATCCGCGCCGCCCTGGCCAACGCCCGGCTGTCGGCGGCCGACGTCGACGCCGTCGAGGCGCACGGCACCGGCACCACCCTCGGCGACCCGATCGAGGCCGGCGCGCTGCTGGCCACCTACGGCCGGGAGCGCCCCGAGGGCAAGCCGCTGTGGCTGGGCTCGATCAAGTCGAACATCGGCCACGCGCAGCAGGCCGCGGGCATCGCCGGCGTGATGAAGATGGTGCTGGCGCTCCAGCACGGGCTGCTGCCCGCCAGCCTGCACGCCGCCGTGCCGTCCCGGCACATCGAGTGGAGCGAGGGCGAGGTCCGGATCCTCCAGGAGAACCTGGAATGGCGCCGCGGCGAGGTGCCTCGGCGCGCCGGTGTGTCAGCGTTCGGACTCAGCGGCACCAACGCGCACATCATCCTGGAGGAGGCGCCGGAAAGCCCGGACACCGAGGCTCCGGACGAGGACGGCACCCCGGCCGCACCGCGCGTGTTGTCGACCTCTGACATCACCGCCTGGCCCGTCTGCGGACGCGGGACCGAGGGGCTGGCCGCCCAGGCCGGGCGCCTGCGCGAGTTCGCGCTCGCCGGCCCGGACGCGACCAGCGCCGAGATCGCCTGGTCCCTGGCCACCACCCGGTCCGCCTTCTCCCACCGCGGCGTGGTCCTCGGCACCGACCGGCTGACGCTGCTCGACGGCCTCGCCGCCGTCGCGACCGGGAACTCGGCCGCCGGCGTCGTCACCGGCGCGCTGCCGGTCGGCGCGACGCGCGGCGGCCGGATCGCCTTCGTCTTCCCCGGCCAGGGGAGTCAGTGGGCCGGCATGGGACGTGAGCTGCTCGCGACCTCGCCGGTGTTCGCCGCCCGGTTCGCCGAGTGCGCCGAGGCGCTCGCTCCGTTCGTCGACTGGTCGCTGGAAGACCTCCTCGACCAGCCCCTGGAGACCGCCGACCAGGTCCAGCCGGTGCTGTGGGCGATGATGGTGTCGCTGGCCGCCGTCTGGCAGGCCGCTGGCGTCGTCCCGGACGTGGTCGTCGGCCACTCCCAGGGCGAGATCGCCGCCGCCACCGTCGCCGGGATCCTGTCGCTGCGCGACGGCGCCCGGGTGGTGGCGCTGCGCTCGAAGTCGCTGAAGATCCTGGCCGGCAAGGGCGGCATGCTGTCCGTCGCCGAGCCCGCCCCAGCGGTCCGCGCCCGGATCGCGCCCTGGGGCGCGCGCGCCTCGGTCGCCGCGGTCAACGGCCCGGCCGCCACCGTCGTCTCCGGAGAACCCGAGGCGCTGCAGGAGATCCAGGCCGCGTGCGAGGCCGGCGGTGTCAGGGCCCGCATGGTCTCCGTCGACTACGCCTCGCACTCCGCCCAGGTCGACGCCCTGCACGAGGAGATCCTCGCAATCCTCGACGGCATCACCCCCGGCCCCGCCAGCATCCCCATGATTTCCGCGATGAGCGGCGCCATGATCGCCGGCCCCGAACTCGACCCCGGCTACTGGTTCGCCAGCCTGCGCGCCCCGGTGGAGTTCGACGGCGCGGTCCGCGCCCTGGTCCGCGCCGGCAACCGCACGTTCGTCGAGGTCTCGCCGCACCCCGTGCTGACCGGCGCCATCACCGACACCGTAGAGGACGTCCTCACGGACCCGGCCGTGAACACCCCCGGCCTGCCCGACCCGGCCGTGATCGGCACGCTGCGCCGCGACGAGGGCGGTCCGGCCCGGCTGCTCACCTCGCTGGCCGAGGCGTTCGTGCACGGCGCCCGCGTCGACTGGACCACGGTCCTGGAGCCGGCGCGCGCGATCGAGCTGCCGACGTACGCGTTCCAGCACCAGAGGTACTGGCCGATCGCCCCGGCGGCCCATTCGGCCGAGCCGGGCGGCACCGAGGCCGAGTCGAGGTTCTGGACGGCGGTCGAACAAGGTGATCTGGCGCGGGTGAGCGCGACCCTCGACGTCGGGGACCACAGCCCGCTGAGCGAGGTGCTGCCCGCGCTGGCCTCGTGGCGGCGCCGGGACCGGGAGGGCTCGACGGCCGCGGCGTGGCGCTACCGGGTCTCGTGGGTGCCGGTCGGCGGAGCCGCCGCGCCGAAGCTGACCGGGAGCTGGTTGATCGTCGCGTCCTCGGACCACGAGGAGCTGACCCACCGCTGTGCCAGCGCCCTGACGGAGTACGGTGCGCAGACGTCGCTCATCGAGATCACGGCGCACGGCCTGGACCGGACCGAGCTCGCCGAGCGGATCGCGCGGGTGCAGCCGGCCGAGGGCTTCGCCGGAGTGCTGTCCCTGGTGGCACTGGACGAGACGCCGCTGACCGACTACCCGACGGTTCCCGCGGGCCTGTCCGCCACCGTGCTGCTCGCCCAGGCGATGGGCGAGGCCGGGGTCGAGGCGCGGCTGTGGGCCGCGACCGAGGGCGCGGTGGTGGCGGCGGCCGGGGACCTGATGAGCTCCCCGGAACAGGCCCAGATCTGGGGACTGGGCAGGGTTATCGCGCTGGAGCATCCGGAGCGCTGGGGCGGTTTGATAGATCTGCCGGGGGAGTGGGACGAGCGCTGCGCCGCCCGCCTGTGCACGGTGCTGGCCGGGTGCGGCGAGGACCAGGTGGCGGTGCGCGCGTCCGGCGCCATGGCGCGCCGGCTCGTGCACTCTCCCGCCGACGACACGGGAGGGAAACGATGGCAGCCCCACGGAACGGTTTTGGTTACCGGCGGGACCGGCGCGATCGGCGGCCACGTGGCGCGCTGGTCAGCGGGTCGCGGTGCGGCGCGCCTGGTCCTCACCTCCCGTTCCGGACCGACCGGGTCCGGGGCTGCGGCGCTGGCCGCACGGCTGGCCGGGACCGGCGTCCGGGTCGACGTCCTGGCCTGTGACATCGCCGCCCGCGCCGAGGTCTCCGGGCTGCTGGCGCGGATCGCGGCGGACGGGCCCGCGCTGAGCTCGGTCCTGCACGCGGCCGGCATCGCCCGCGGCTGCCTGGTGCAGGACCTCGGACCGGCCGATCTGGCCGACGAGCTCGCGGCCAAGGGCGCCGGCACGGACGCGCTGGACGAGCTGACACAGGACCTTGATCTGGACGCCTTCGTCCTCTTCTCCTCCGGGGCCTCGACATGGGGCAGCGGGATGCTCGGCGGCTACGCCGCGGCGAACGCGTACATGGACGCGGTCGCCGAGTGCCGGCGGCAGCGCGGACAGGCCGCGACGTCGGTGGCGTGGGGGCTGTGGGGCGGCGGCGGTCTGGGTGCCGGCGACGCCGGAGACCAGTTGCAGCGTTACGGCATGCGGTTCATGGACCCGGACGTGGCGGTGCGGGCCCTGGCGCAGGCGCTGGACGGGGACGACGGGCTGATCAGCGTCGCCGACGTGGACTGGGAGAAGTTCGCGCCGACGTTCACGCTGCGGCGGCCGAGTCCGCTGATCGCCTCGCTCCCCGAGGTGAAGCAGGCCCTGGCGACGGCCGAGGCTCCGGCGGCGCAGACGGCCTCCGCCGCGCCGCAGTCGGATCTGGCGCGGCGGGTGTCCGCGCTGTCGCGCGTCGAACAGGACCGCCTGCTGGTGGACGTGGTGCGCACCGAGGTGGCCGCGGTCCTCGGCTATTCGTCCCCTGACGCCATCGAGAAGGCGCAGGCGTTCAAGGACCTGGGCATCGACTCGGTGACCGCGGTCGAGCTGCGCAACCGGCTCAACGCCGCGACCGGGCTGCGGCTGCCGTCGACGCTGGTGTTCGACTACCCGTCGTCCGCGGTGCTGGCCGACCATCTGCGCGGCGAGCTGACCGGCGTGCAGTCCGGTCCGGCCGCCGGCACGCCGGCGGTCGCGCCGATCGCGGCCGGCGAGCCGATCGCCGTCGTCGGCATGGGCTGCCGACTGCCCGGCGGCGTCACGGATCCCGAGCAGCTGTGGGACCTGGTGGCCGCGGGCGGCGACGCGCTGGGGCCGTTCCCGACCGACCGCGGCTGGGACATCGTCGAGGAGACGTACGGCCTGAACCAGGGCGAGGGCTCGACCTCCTTCATCAGGGTCGGCGGGTTCGTCCACGAGGCGGGCGGGTTCGACGCCGGGTTCTTCGGCATCAGCCCGCGCGAGGCCATCGCGATGGACCCGCAGCAGCGGCTGCTGTTGGAGACGTCCTGGGAGGCGCTGGAGCGTGCGGGGATCGACCCGCACTCGCTGCGCGGCTCGCAGACCGGCGTCTTCGTCGGCGCCAACCACTCCGGATACGGCGGCGGCCTGGTCGGCGAGAGCGGCTCGGAGGGCTACCTGCTCACCGGCGGTCTCACCGCCGTCATCAGCGGCCGCATCTCCTACACGCTGGGCCTGGAGGGCCCGGCCGTGACGATGGACACGGCCTGCTCCTCGTCCTCGGTCGCCCTGCACACCGCGGTCCAGTCGCTGCGGGCCGGCGAGTGCTCGATGGCCCTGGCCGGCGGCGTGGTCGTGATGATCATCCCCGGCGCGTTCGCCGAGTTCAGCAAGCAGCAGGGCATGGCCGCCGACGGCCGCTGCAAGGCCTTCTCCGCCGACGCGGACGGCATCGGCTGGGCCGAGGGCGCGGGCATGGTGGTCCTGGAGCGGCTGTCGGACGCCCGCCGCAACGGCCACGAGGTGCTGGCGGTGATCAGCGGCACCGCGATGAACCAGGACGGTGCCTCCAACGGCCTGACGGCGCCGAACGGCCCCTCGCAGCAGCGGGTCATCCGCGCCGCCCTGGCCAACGCCAAGCTGGTGAGCGCGGACGTCGACGCCGTCGAGGCGCACGGCACCGGCACCACCCTCGGCGACCCGATCGAGGCGCAGGCGCTGCTGGCGACGTACGGCCAGGACCGCGACGCCGACAAGCCGCTGTGGCTGGGGTCGGTGAAGTCGAACATCGGCCACATGCAGGCCGCCTCGGGGGTCGCGAGCCTGATCAAGATGGTCATGGCCCTGAAGCACGAACTGCTGCCGGTCACGCTCTACGCGCAGGAGCCCTCGCCGCACATCGACTGGGACGCCGGCAACGTGAAGCTGCTGAACGACCCGGTGCCGTGGCGCGGCGGCGGGAAGACCCGGCGGGTCGGGGTGTCGTCGTTCGGGGTCAGCGGCACGAACGTGCACATGATCCTGGAGGAGGCCCCGGCGCTTCAGGAGCCTGGGACTCCTGACGAGCCGGTCGCCGAGACCACGCCGAAGGTCCTGGACTCCGCGGTCGGCGCCTGGCTGGTCTCGGGCCGCAGCGCCGACGGCCTCGCCGGGCAGGCGGGACGGCTGCGGGAGTTCGTGCTCGCGAAGCCGGAGCTGGAGCCCGCCGACGTCGGCTGGTCGCTGCTGACCACGCGGTCGACCTTCGAGCACCGGGCCGTGGTGGTCGGATCCGAGCGCGGTGCCCTGGCCGGTGGGCTGGCGGCGGTCGCGACCGGGCAGCCGGCGGCCGGCGTGGTCGCCGGTTCCACGACCTCGAACGGTCCGGGGCGCTGTGTGTTCGTCTTCCCGGGGCAGGGGAGCCAGTGGGTCGGCATGGGGCGCGAGCTGCTCGCCACCTCGCCGGTCTTCGCGGCCCGCTTCGCCGAGTGCGCCGAGGCGCTGGCGCCGTTCGTCGACTGGTCCCTCTACGACCTGCTCGACCAGCAGCTCGAAACAGCCGATCAGGTCCAGCCGGTGCTGTGGGCGATGATGGTGTCCCTCGCGGCGGTGTGGCAGGCGGCCGGGGTCACTCCCGACGCCGTGGTCGGCCACTCGCAGGGCGAGATCGCCGCGGCGGCCGTCGCCGGGATCCTCTCCCTGAGCGACTCGGCCAAGGTCGTGGCTCTGCGCTCGAAAGCACTGAAGCCCCTTGCCGGCAAGGGCGGCATGCTCTCCCTCGCCCAGCCCGCCGACCTCGTCCGCGAGCGCATCGCGGGCTTCGGCGACCGCGTCTCGGTCGCCGCCGTCAACGGTGCTTCGGCGACCGTCGTCGCCGGCGAGCCGGAAGCCTTGCGGGAGATCCAGGCGGCGGCCGAGGCCGATGGGATCAGGGCCCGCATGATCCCGGTCGACTACGCCTCGCACACGGCCCAGGTCGACGCCCTCGAAGCCGAGATCAAGCGCGTCCTCGCCGGCATCACGCCGACCGGGGCGGCGATCCCGATCATCTCCGCGATGAGCGGCGAGACGCTGACCGGTCCCGAGCTCGGCCCCGACTACTGGTACGCGTCCCTGCGCTCCACCGTCGAGTTCGACCGCGCCGTGCGGACCCTCACTCAGAACGGCCACCGCACCTTCATCGAGGTCTCGCCGCACCCGGTCCTGACCGGCGCCATCGGCGACACCCTGGACACGCTCGACATCGTCGCCCCCACCGTCATCGGCACCATCCGCCGCGACGAAGGCGGCCCGGCGCGCCTGCTCACGTCGTTCGCCGAGGCGCACGTCCACGGTGTCGAGATCGACTGGACCTCCGTGCTGGCCACCGGCGAGCAGGTCGCGCTGCCGACCTACGCCTTCCAGCACCGTCGCTACTGGGCGCCGCCGTTCCCGGAGATGCCGGCGAAGGAAACCCCGGCAGCCTCCGCCAACTCCGAGGCCGAGGAACGCTTCTGGAACGCGGTCGAGCAGGGCGACATCGCAGAGCTCGCCGACACCCTGGCCGTCGAGGACGCCGACGCGCTCACCGGCATCCTCCCGGCGCTCGCCTCCTGGCACCGTCGCGAGCGCACCGACTCGACGGTCGGCAACTGGCGCTACCGTGTCGTCTGGAAGCCGGTCGACGAGCCTGCCGCTCCGGTGCTCTCCGGCACCTGGCTGGTCGTGGTTCCCGAAGGACGGCACTTCGACACGGCCGATGCGCTCACAGCGCACGGCGCCGACGTGGTGACCGTCGAAGCTCCGGCGGCTGACATCGACATCCTGGACCGCGAAACCCTCGCTGCGCGCATCACCGCCGCTCTGAACGGCACCGAGCCGGCCGGAGTCCTGTCCTTCCTGGCCCTCGACGAGACGCCGATCGCCGCCTTCCCCGGCGTGACGCGCAGCATCGCGGGCACCATGGGTCTCACCCAGACGCTCGGCACCGCCGGCATCACCGCCCGACTCTGGGTCCTGACCCAGGGGGCGATGTCCGCCCAGCCCGATGACAAGCTCACCAGTCCCGTCCAGGCGCAATCCTGGGGACTCGGCCGCGTCGCGGGCCTCGAACACCCCGACCGCTGGGGCGGCCTCATCGACCTGCCGGCCGAACTCCCGGACGGTGTGGCCGACCTCCTCTGCTCCGTCCTCGCCGACGGCGCCGAGGACCAGATCGCCCTGCGCGGCACCGAGATCCTCAAGCGCCGCCTCGTCCGCGCCCCGCGTGCGGCCGAACCCGCCGAGCCGTGGACGCCGACCGGCACCGCGCTGGTCACCGGCGGCACCGGGGAGATCGGTCCGCACCTCGTCCGCTGGCTCGCTTCCTCGGGCGTGCGCCGTGTGGTGCTGCCCAGCCGTTCCCCCGTGGCCGCCCAGGCGGCCGGGGCCCTGGCCTCGCTCGCCGGCTCCGGGACCGACGTCACGCTCGTCCGCTGCGACGTCGCCGACCGGGAGGAGGCCGGCTCGCTCCTCGGGTGGATCGGCGCCGGCGGTCCGCCGCTGACCACCGTCGTGCACGCCGCCAACGCCGTCGACCTGACGATGCTCGACGACACCGGTCTGGCCGACCTGCAGAAGGCGCTCGGGGCCAAGGCGGCCGGGGCGGTGAGCCTGGACGAGCTGACCGCGGACTCCGGCGTCGACAAGTTCGTGCTCTTCTCCTCGATCGCGGCCACGTGGGGCAGCGCCGAGCACGCCGCCTACGCCGCGGGCAACGCCTTCGTCGACGCCCTGGCGGTCAACCGGCGCCAGCGCGGGCTGCCCGCGACCTCCGTCGCCTGGGGGGTCTGGGACACGCAGGGCTGGTCGACCTCCGGCGCCGAGCTGCCCGACGGGCCCGGCATCGTCACCCCGGCCCGGCTCGCGCGGCAGGGCATGGCCTTCCTCACGCCTGAGCCGGCGCTGACCGCGCTGGGACAGGCCGTCACCGACGACGAGGCGTTCCTGGCCGTCGCCGACGTGGACTGGTCGCGCTTCGTCCCGGTGTTCAGCGCCAAGCGCGACTGCCCGCTGCTGGACGAGCTCGCCGACAAGCGTGCCGCCGCGGCCGCGAACACGGACGCTGACGACGTCGACGACTCCGGTCAGGCGAGCGCGCTCGCTCAGCGGCTGGCCGGCCTCCCGCAGGCCGACCAGGAACGCATGCTGTCCGACCTGGTCTGCACGCACGCCGCCGCGGTCCTCGGCCACGCCTCAGCCCGCGACGTCCCGGCGCACCTTGTGTTCCGCGACATGGGTTTCGACTCGCTGACCGCCGTCGAGCTGCGCAACCGGCTGTCCGCGGCCACCGGGCACAAGCTGCCCTCCACGGCGGTGTTCGACTATCCGACGCCGGCGGTGATGGCCGAGTACCTGCGCGGCGAGATCTGCGGCGCGTCCGGGGGCGGATATCTCCCCGCTCTAGAGGAACTCGAGCGTCTCGCGTCCACCCTCGCGTCTAATGCCCGCGACGACGAGGCCCGGACCCGGATCGCGGGGCGGCTGCAGGCGCTGCTGGACCGGTTCCAGGCCCCCGCCGAGGACGGCCGCGCCACCCGCGACCTGGACGCCATGAGCGCCGCGGAGATGTTCGACCTCGTCGAGGACGAGCTGAACGCCGCCGACTTCGACTGACCGCCGGCAGCTCGCCGCAACGGACCATCCCATGTGCCGGACCGCTCAGAGGGTTGTGACTTGATGGAGAACGAGGAACGCCTGCTCGATTACCTCAAGCAGGTCACCGGCAAGCTGCGGGCGACCCGCGAACAGCTGCGGGAGGCCCGGTCCCGGGGCCGCGAGCCGATCGCGATCGTCGGCATGGGGTGCCGGTTCCCCGGCGGCGTCGGCAGCCCCGAGCAGCTGTGGGACCTGGTGGCCGCCGGCGGCGACGCGGTCTCCGGCTTCCCGGTGGACCGCGGCTGGGACATGTCCAGCCTGTTCGATCCGGACCCCGACAACCCCGGCACCAGCTACGTCCGGGAGGGCGGCTTCCTGCACGCCGCCGCCCGGTTCGACGCCGGGTTCTTCGGGATCAGCCCGCGCGAGGCGATCGCGATGGACCCGCAGCAGCGGCTGCTGCTGGAGACGTCGTGGGAGGCCCTGGAGCGGGCCGGGGTGGATCCGTTCTCCCTGCGCGGCTCGCTCACCGGCGTGTTCGTCGGCGGTGCGCCCTCCGGCTACATCGAGCAGGCGATCCACGCCGAGGGCGCCGAGAACCACCTCATCACCGGCAGCGCCATCAGCGTTCTGTCAGGCCGCATCTCGTACACGCTCGGCCTGGAGGGCCCGGCGGTCACCGTCGACACCGCCTGCTCCTCCTCGCTGGTGGCCCTGCACCTGGCCGCGCAGGCGCTGCGCACCGGCGAGTGCTCGCTGGCGCTGGCCGGCGGCGTCATGGTGATGGCCAACCCCGCCGAGTTCATCGGCTTCTCGCGGCAGAAGGCGCTGGCCGCCGACGGCCGCTGCAAGGCGTTCGCCGAAGAGGCCGACGGCATGGGCATCGCCGAGGGCGCCGGGATGATCGTGCTGGAGCGGCTGGCCGACGCCCGCCGCAACGGGCACGAGGTGCTCGCGGTGGTCCGGGGCAGCGCGATCAACCAGGACGGCGCGTCGAACGGCCTCACCGCGCCGAACGGACCCTCGCAACAGCGGGTCATCCGCGCCGCGCTGGAGAACGCGCGCCTGTCCAGCCTGGACGTGGACGCCGTCGAGGCGCACGGCACCGGCACCACCCTCGGCGACCCGATCGAGGCCCAGGCCCTGATCGCCACCTACGGCCGCGACCGCACCGCCGACCGGCCGCTGTGGATCGGGTCGCTGAAGTCGAACATCGGCCACGCGCAGCAGGCCGCGGGCATCGGCGGCGTCATGAAGATGGTGCTGGCGCTGCGCAACGGGCTGCTGCCGGCCACGCTCCACGCCGAGACGCCCTCCACGCACATCGACTGGTCCGACGGCACGGTCCAGCTGCTCACCGAGGCCCGGCCGTGGCCGGCGGGCGAGCAGCCGCGGCGCGCGGGCGTGTCGGCGTTCGGACTCAGCGGCACCAACGCGCACATCATCGTCGAGGAAGCCCCGGCCCCGGCTCCGGACGCCGCGGAGGGCGCGCCGAAGCCGGTCGCCGAGGACGGTGACGAGGTCGAGGCCGCGGCTTTGACGGCGCGGGAGCCGGAGCCGAGGGTGCTGGCCGGCACCGGCGTGTTCGCGTGGCCGGTGGCCGGGCGCAGTGCCGCCGGGCTCGCGGCGCAGGCCGGACGGCTGCGCGAGTTCACCCTGGGGGCGCCGGAGCTGAGCCCGGTGGACGTCGGCTGGTCGCTGGCCACCACCCGGTCGGCGTTCGAGCACCGCGCGGTCGTCACCGGCACCGGCCGGGAGACGCTGAACGCGGGTCTGGCGGCGGTCGCCACGGGGCAGCCCGGCACCGGCGTGATCACCGGGGCGGTGCCCGCCGCGGGCGTGGGCCGCCGCGTGTTCGTGTTCCCCGGGCAGGGCAGCCAGTGGATCGGCATGGGCCGGGAGCTGCTCCAGACCTCACCGGTGTTCGCGGCACGCTTCTCCGAGTGCGCGGCGGCTCTGGCCCCTTATATCGACTGGTCCCTTTACGACGCCCTCGACCAGCAGCTCGAAACCGCCGACACGGTCCAGCCGGTGCTGTGGGCGATGATGATCTCGCTGGCCGCGGTGTGGGAGGCCGCGGGGGTCCGGCCGGACGCGGTGATCGGGCACTCGCAAGGCGAGATCGCGGCGGCCGCGGTCGCCGGGATCCTGTCGCTCGACGACTCCGCCAAGGTCGTCGCCCTGCGCTCGCAGGCACTGAAGCCCTTGGCGGGCAAGGGCGGGATGCTCTCCATCGCAGAGCCCGCCGACACGGTGCGCACGCGCCTGGCCCCCTACGGCGACCGGGTCTCCGTCGCCGCGGTGAACGGGCCCGCCGCCACCGTCGTGTCCGGCGAGCCGGAAGCGCTGCGGGAGCTGTGCGAGACCTGCAAGGCCGAGGATGTCAGGGCTCGCATCATCCCCGTCGACTACGCCTCGCACTGCGCGCAGATCGACGGACTGGAGAGCGAGATCAAGCGCGTGCTGGCCGGGATCACGCCGGTCACCGCACGCGTGCCGCTGATTTCGGCGATGAGCGGTGCCTGGCTGGACGGTCCGGAGCTCGACGCCGACTACTGGTACGCGTCGCTGCGTTCCCCGGTCGAGTTCGACCGCGCCATCCGCACCCTCGCGAACGACGAGTACCAGGTCTTCATCGAGGCCTCACCGCACCCGGTCCTCACCGGCGCCATCGGCGACTCGGTCGAGGCCGCCTCCCGGGACGGGGTGCTGCCGGCGCCGATCGTCACCGGCACGCTGCGCCGCGACGAGGGCGGCCCGGCCCGGCTGCTGGCGTCGCTGGCCGAGGTCCACGTGCACGGCGTGGACGTGGACTGGACCGCGGTGCTCGAACCGGGACGGCGGGCCGGCCTGCCGACGTACGCGTTCCAGCACGAGCACTTCTGGCCCCCGGCCGCCCCCGCATCCGCCGAGGACGGCGCGTTCTGGGAGGCGGTCGAGAGCGGCGAGTTCCGCGATCTGGCCGACAGCCTGGGCGTCGACGGCGGCGCGCTGGACGAGGTGCTGGCCGCCTGGCGCCGCCGCGAGCGCGCCGACTCGGAGATCGCCGACTGGCGCTACCGGATCACCTGGGCACCGGTCGCCGATCCCGCCGCGACGGTGCTCGACGGCAAGTGGCTCGTGGTGGTGCCCGAGGGCGCCGAGCACGAGGCGATCGCCGGCAACTGTGTCCGAGCCCTGACCGACAAGGGCGCCTCGACGGTGATCCTGGGCATCGCGTCCGAGGAACTCCACCGCGGACTCCTCGCGGGCAGGATCTCGCGAGCCGTCTCCGGCGACGAGCCGGTCGTCGGCGTCCTCTCCCTGCTCGCGCTCGACGAGTCTTCGCTGCCGGGATACCCGACGGTCGCCTCCGGTCTCGCCGGAACCGTAGCCCTCATGCAAGCGCTGGCCGAGACCGGTACCGCCGCCCCGCTGTGGGTCGCGACCCGCGGCGCGGTCGGCGCGGCGCCGGGTGAACGTCCCGCGCACCCGGTCCAGGCCCAGGTCTGGGGTCTCGGGCGGGTCGCAGGACTCGAACACCCCGACCAGTGGGGCGGCCTGCTGGACCTGCCCGAGTCCTGGGACGAGCGCAGCGCCTCCCGGGTCGGCGCGGTCCTGTCCGGCTGCGGCGAGGACCAGGTCGCGGTCCGTGCGGCCGGGATCCTGGGCCGTCGTCTCTCCCACGCCCCGATCACCGCCGGCGCCGCCTGGCAGCCGCGGGGCACCGTCCTGGTCACCGGCGGCACCGGCGCCATCGGCGGCTTCGTCGCGCAGCTCGCCGCCGAGCGGGGGGCTCCGCGCGTGGTGCTGACCAGCCGCTCCGGGGCGTCGAGCCGGGGAGCCGCCGAGCTCGCCGCGCGACTGGCGAACAGCGGCACCCTGGCCGAGGTCATCGCCTGCGATGTCGCCGAGCGTTCCGACGTCGAGGCTCTCCTCGCCCGCCTCGCGGCCGACGGTCCCGCACTGTCCGGCGTCCTGCACGCGGCCGGCGTCGCGCACGGCTGCGCGGTCCAGGAGATCGCGCCGGCCGACCTCGCCACCGAGATGGGCGCCAAGCGGGCCGGCACCGACCTGCTCGACGAGCTGACGCAGGACCTCGATCTCGACACCTTCGTGCTCTTCTCCTCCGGAGCCGCCACCTGGGGCAGCGGATCGCTCGGCGCCTACGCCGCGGCCAACGCCTACCTGGACGCCGTCGCCGAGGACCGGCGGGCCCGCGGCCTGGCCGCCACGTCCGTGGCCTGGGGCCTGTGGGACGGCGGTGGTATGGGCTCCGGGGACGCCGGCGACCAGATGCAGCGCTACGGCATGCGCCTGATGAGCCCCGATCAGGGGGTCAAGGCCCTGGCCCAGGCCCTGGACGGCGGTGACTGCCTGGTCTCCGTCGCCGACATCGACTGGGACACCTTCGCGCCGACCTTCACCCTGCGTCGTCCGAGCCCGCTGATCGCCTCGCTGCCCGAGGTGCGCCGCGTCCTCTCCGGCGCGAGCCAGGACGCTGACACCGGGCCCCGGACGGCACTGGCCCGCCGCCTCGACGGTCTGTCGCCGGCCGAACAGGAGCGCACCGTCGTCGGCGTGGTCCGCGCCGAGGTGGCCGCGGTCCTCGGCTACGCCTCCGGCGACGCCGTCGACCCCGACCGGGCGTTCAAGGACCTCGGCTTCGACTCGGTGACGGCCGTCGAACTGCGCAACCGCCTCAACGGAGCCAGTGGCCTGACACTGCCGTCGACACTGGTCTTCGACTACCCCAACGCCACGGCGGTCGCGCGGCATCTGCACAGCCGGTTGCTCGGCACCAAGGCTGATATCGCCGACACCGCCGACACCGCCGGCTCCGGTCCGACCCTGACCGCCGCCGACGGCGAGCCGCTGGCCGTCATCGGCATCGGCTGCCGCTTCCCCGGCGGCGTGCACGGCCCGGACGACCTGTGGGAGCTGGTCGCCACCGGGACCGACGCGATCTGCGGCTTCCCGGCCGACCGCGGCTGGGACCTCGAGGGCGAGTACGGCCAGGAGGGCGGCTACCTCGCCGACGCGGCCGAGTTCGACGCCGGGTTCTTCGGGATCAGTCCGCGCGAGGCGCTGGCGACCGACCCGCAGCAGCGGCTGCTGCTCGAGGTGTCGTGGGAGGCGCTGGAACGCGCGGGCATCGACCCGCACTCGCTGCGCGGCTCCCAGACCGGCGTCTTCGCCGGCGGCTGGATGCAGACCTACGGCGACGTCCTCCCGCTGGAGGCGCTCCAGGGCTACACCCCGGCCAGCGACGGCGGCAGCGTGATCTCCGGCCGCGTCTCCTACACGCTGGGCTTCGAGGGCCCGGCGATCAGCGTCGACACCGCCTGCTCCTCCTCGCTGGTGGCGATCCACTTGGCGGGCCAGGCCCTCCGGCGCGGGGAGTGCGACCTCGCGCTCGTCGGCGGCGTGACCGTGATGCCCTCCACGTCGCCGTTCGGCTTCGGCTCCTCGCTGGGCCTGGCGCCCGACGGCCGCTGCAAGTCCTTCGCCTCCGAGGCCGACGGCATGGGGATGGGCGAGGGCGCGGCGATCCTGGTCGTCGAGCGGCTGTCCGACGCGCGGCGCAACGGCCGCGAGATCCTGGCGGTGATCCGCGGCAGCGCGGTCAACCAGGACGGCGCCTCCAACGGCTTCACCGCCCCGAACGGCCTGTCCCAGCAGCGGGTCATCCGCACCGCGCTGGCCAGCGCCGACCTCACGACCGGCGACGTCGACGTGGTCGAGGCGCACGGCTCCGGCACGGTCCTCGGCGACCCGATCGAGGCCCAGGCCGTGATCGCCACCTACGGCCGGGACCGGCCGGAGGACCGGCCGGTGTGGCTGGGGTCGATCAAGTCGAACATCGGGCACGCGCAGGCCGCCGCCGGCGTGGCCGGCGTGATCAAGATGATCATGGCGATGCGGCACGGGGTGCTGCCGCGCACCCTGCACGTCGAGCACCCCTCGCCGCACATCGACTGGTCGGCCGGGAACGTGAAGCTGCTGCGCGACCACGTGCCCTGGCCCGTCGACGCCGCGCGGCCGCGCCGGGCCGGCGTCTCCGGCTTCGGGATCAGCGGCACCAACGCGCACATCATCGTCGAGGAGGCCCCGGCGTCGCAGACACCTGACGAAGCCGAGTCCGTCGTCGAGCCCGCGGATTCCGGTGCGCTCCCGGTGCTGTCCGGCGCCGGCGTCTCGGCCTGGCTGCTCGCCGCCCGCTCGGCGGACGCGCTGGCCGGCCAGGCCGGACGGCTGCGCGAGTTCGCGCTCGCGCGCCCGGAGCTGGAACCGGCGGACGTCGCCTGGTCGCTGGCCACGACGCGCTCCACGTTCGCGCACCGCGCCGTCGTGATCGGCGCCGACCGCGGGGACCTGGCCGTGCGCCTGGCCGCCGTGGCGACCGCGCAGCCCGCGAGCGGAGCCGTGGTCGGCAGCGTTCCGGGCTCGGGGCCCGGCCGGACCGTCTTCGTCTTCCCGGGGCAGGGGAGTCAGTGGCCTGGCATGGGCCGGGAGATGCTCGACGCCTCCCCGGTCTTCGCGGCCCGCTTCGCGGAGTGCGCGGCCGCGCTCTCGGCCCACGTCGCCTGGTCCGCGCGCGATGTCATCCGTCAGGCCGACGGCGCGCCGACCATCGACTCCGCCGACGTGGCGCAGCCGGTCATGTGGGCCGTCATGGTGGCGCTCGCGGCCGTCTGGGAGGCGGCCGGGGTGCGGCCCGACGCGGTCGTCGGGCACAGCCAGGGCGAGATCGCCGCCGCCACCGTCGCCGGGATGCTGTCGCTGGGCGACGCGGCGAAGGTCGTGGTCGAGCGGTCGAAGGCGCTGGCCGCCCTGAACGTGCGCGGCGGGCTGCTGTCGGTCGTGCTGCCCGAGGCGGGCGTCCTGGAGATCCTGCGGGACTTCCCGGGCCTGTCGGTGGCGGCGGTGAACTCCCCGGCCGCGACCGTCGTCGCCGGACCGCTGGACGACCTCGACTCGCTGGAGGTGCTGCTGTCCAAGCGGCGGATCCTGCGGTGGCGGGTCCCGGCGACCGCCGACTTCGTGGCGCACTCGGCCCGGGTCGAGCCGGTCGAGCGGGAGCTGACGGCGGCGCTGGCCGGGATCCGGCCGGGCGCGGGCACCGTGGCCTTCCTCTCCACCGCGCACGGCCGCTGGATGTCAGGGCACGAACTCGACGCCGGGTACTGGTACGCCAACGTCCGTCAGCCGGTCCGCTTCGCCGACGCGGTGGCCGAGCTGGCCGGCTCGGGCTACGGCACCTTCGTCGAGGTCTGCGCGCAGCCGGTGCTCGGCAGCGCGGTCACCGAGACCGTGGACGCGCGCGGGCTGCCGGCGCCGGTGGTGGCCGGGACCGTGCGGCGCGAGGACGCCGGGGCCGCCGGCCTGCTGGCGTCGCTGGCCGCGGTGCACGTCGCCGGGGTGCCGGTGGACTGGCCCGCGGTGCTCGGCGGCGGACGCCGGGTGGAGCTGCCGACGTACGCCTTCCAGCGCGGGCACTTCTGGCCCAAGACCGGCAAGTCCTCCGGCAACGGCGCCGCCGACCTGGGCCTGAGCCCGATCGGTCACCCGCTGCTGGGCGCGGCCGCCGAACTCGCGGGCGGCGCGGGCTGGCTGCTGACCGGCCGCCTGGCGCAGCGCACGCATCCGTGGCTGGCCGACCACGTCGTGCACGGCACGGTGATCCTGCCCGGCACGGCGTTCGTCGAGCTGGCCCTGGTCGCCGGCTACCAGGCCGGCGTGGTCCGGATCGAGGACCTGACGCTGGAGACCCCGCTCGTGCTGCCCGCCAAGGGCGCGGTCCACGTGCAGGTCTTCGTCGGCGCGGCGGACGAGGACGGCAAGCGCCCGCTGGAGGTGCACTCCCGCCCCGCCGCCGAGGCCGACCAGCAGGCGCCGTGGACGCGCCACGCCAGCGGTCTGCTCGCCCCGGCGCGCCCGGCGTCCCAGGCCCCTGACGCCGACTTCACCGCCTGGCCGCCGACCGGTGCGCAGGCCGTGGACGTCGAGGGCTTCTACGAGGCGGCCGCGGCCGGCGGGTACGCCCTCGGCCCGGCGTTCCACGGGCTGCGCGCGGTGTGGCGGCGCGGCGGCGACGTGTTCGCCGAGGTGGCGCTGCCGGCCGACGTCGCCGACGACGCCGGACGCTTCGGTCTGCACCCGGCGCTGTTCGACGCCGCGCAGCAGGCGGGCATCTTCGTCACCGGCGCGGGCGAGGGGCAGACGTGGCTGTCGTTCGGCTGGAACGGCGTGTCCCTGGAAGCCACGGGCGCGCGCACGCTGCGGGTGCGGCTGCGGCAGGACGAGGACGGCGGCTACTCGCTGACCGCCTCCGACCTGAGCGGTTCGCGGGTCCTGGCCGTGGACTCGCTGCTCATGCGGCGCGCGTCCGCCGCGCAGTCGGTGACCGCCGCGGAGTCGCGGGACCTGTCCGAGGCGCTGTTCGCGGTCGACTGGACGGCGCTGCCGACGATCACCGCCGCGCCGATCGGCCGGATCCGGTGGGCGGTGCTCGGCGCCGATCCCCGGGACCTGGCCGGGGATCTGGCCGCCGCGGGCGTGGACGTGCGATCGCACGCGAGCCTGGCCGATCTGGTGCGGGCCGTGGAGGACGGGGAGCTGCTGCCCGATCTGGTCCTGGCGCCGCTGGGCGGTGCGGACGGCTCCGATGGCGCTGACGGCTCCGACGGCGCCGGCGCGGCCGACGAGGCTGACGTGGCCGAGGCGGCGTCGGCGCTGACCGCCGACACGCTCGGGCTGGTGCAGGAGTGGCTGGTCGAGGACCGGCTGGGCCCGGCTCGGTTGGCGCTGGTGACCCGGGGCGCGGTGGCGGCCGAGCCGGGCGAGGGCGTCGGGGACCTTGCCGCGGCGGCGGTGTGGGGGCTGGTGCGCTCGGCGCAGTCGGAGAACCCGGACCGGTTGGCGCTGCTGGACCTTCCCGGGGCCGCGGCGGACGTCGAGCTGATCGGTGCCGCCCTCAACGGCGCGCAGAGCGAATCCGAACCCGAACTCGCCATCCGCGGCGGGGTGGTGCGGGCCCGCCGGCTGGTGCGTCCGCTGGCCGGGCTGCCGGTTCCCGAAGGCGACGAGCCCTGGCGCCTGGCCGCCTCCGAAGGGCTGATCCTGATCCCGCACCCGCAGGCCGCTGAGAAGCTCCGGGCCGGACAGGTCCGCGTCTCGGTGCGCGCCGCCGGTGTCAACGCCTCGGATCTGCGCGCCACCGCCGCCGACGAGGCACCCGAACCGCTCGGCGCGGAGATCGCGGGCGTCGTGCTCGAGTCCAAGGTGAAGGCCCTGAAGCCCGGCGACCGGGTCTTCGGCTTCGCGCCCGGCTCGATCGGACCGGTCGCGGTGGCCGAGGCCGACGCGCTGGCCCCCATCCCGAGCGGCTGGACGTTCGCCGAGGCGGCGGCCGCCCCGGTCGGGTACACCACGGCCCGGCAGACGCTGAAGGACGCCGAGCCCGGACAGCGCATCCTGATCCACCACGCCGACACCCCCGCCGGCCGAGCTGCGGTGGCCGTGGCGAACCAGCTCGGCCTGGAAGTCTTCACCACCACCCGCGCCACGCGCCCCGAACAGTTCGAAGCGCGGTTCGGCGGCACCGCGATGGACATCGTCCTCGACGCCCCCGAAGGCCGCGCCGCGGAAGCCTCCGCCCGGCTCGCCGCCCCGGACGCCGTCACTCTGCGCCAGAACCCTGAAGAGATCGACGTCCGCGGTTCGTTGGCGGGTGCCGTCGCCGGCCTCCCGGCTCCCGCATTCCACGCCTGGGACGTCCGCCGTGCCTCCGAAGCCTTCCGCGCGGCCGCCGGCGGCACGGAGAAGGTCGTCCTGACCATCCCGCCGGACGCCACCGCTCAACGCCCGCTCGGCACCGTCCTCATCACCGGCGGCACCGGTACGCTCGGCGCCCTGGTCGCCGAGCGCTACGCCACCACCGGCCGGGCCGCGGAGCTCCTCCTCTCCAGCCGTTCCGGCCCGCTGGCCCCCGGCGCCGCTCTGCTCGCCGCCCGCCTGGCCGGCAGCGGCGTCGCGGTCCGCATCGTCTCCTGCGACGCCGCGGACGAGGGCGCGCTGGCCGGGCTGCTCGCCGGCGTTCCCCTCACCGGAGTGATCCACACCGCGGGCGTCCTGGACGACGGCGTCGTGGCCTCCCTCACCCCCGAGCGGATCGCGGGCGTCATGCGTCCCAAGGCCACCTCGGCCTGGAACCTGCACCGCCTGACGCGGGATAAGGACCTTGACACCTTCGTCCTGTTCTCCTCGGCCGCGGCCACGCTCGGCGCGCCCGGACAGGGCAACTACGCCGCCGCCAACGCCTTCCTCGACGCCCTGGCCGGGCACCGGCACGCCGCCGGGCTGCCCGCCCACGCGCTCACCTGGGGCCTGTGGGCCGACGCCAGCACGATGACCGGTCATCTGGACGCCGGCGAGCGCGGCCGCATCGGCTCCAGCGGCGTCGGGACCATCAGTGCCGACGACGGTCTGGGGCTGCTGGACCTGGCCGTCGGCCGGGACGAGCCGCTGCTGGCGCCGATCCGGCTGAGCATCCCGACGCTGCGCGCCGTGGCCCGGGCCGGACGGCTTCCGGCCTGTCTGCGGGCGCTGGCGCCGGTGCCGCGCGCGGTGCGGGAGACCAGCTCCCAGTTCGCCGGGCCCGCGCTGCGCGAGCGGCTGGCCCGCGGCACCGAGGCCGAACAGGTCAGGATCCTGACCGACCTGGTGCGGTCGGAGGCCGCGTCGGTCCTGGGGCACGACTCGCCGGAGGCGGTCGCCGTCGACGTCACCTTCCTGGAGCAGGGCTTCGACTCGCTGACCGCGGTCGAGCTGCGCAACCGGGTGAACGCGATCACCGGGCTGCGGCTCACCGGCGCGATGGCCTTCGACCACCCGACGCCCGCCGAGCTCGCGCCGTTCCTGCGCGAGAAGCTGGCCGCGGCCGGGGTGCTGGGCGAGCGCGACGCGGCGGCCGGCGCGGTGCCGCGGGACGCTCGCCGCTACCGGACGGCGGACGAGGCCGGTGCGGCCGGTGCCGACGGTGCCGACGGTGCCGACGGTGCGGCCGGTGTGCGGCAGGCGGCGCCGGCCGGCGGTGAGTCGCTGGTCGCCTTGTTCGCGCGTGCGGTCCGGGAGGGCCGCGGACCGGAGCTGATCGCCCTTGTCAGAGGGCTGGCGGCCTTCAGGCCGCGCTTCGCGGCGGTCTCCGACCTGTCCGAGGTGCCCGAGGCCACCGTGGTCTCAAGGGGCCCGCAGACGCCGCGGCTGATCTGCTTCCCGTCCTTCGCGGGCAGCTCGGACGCCCAGGAGTTCGCCCGGTTCGCCGCCGGATTCCGGGGCCGCCGCGCGGTCTCGGTGGTGCCGACCCCCGGTTTCGTCGCCGGGGAGCCGCTGGCCGCCGACCGTGAGGCGTTGCTGGGGGTCTGCGCCGAGAGCGTGCGCAAGACCGCCGGCGATCAGCCGTTCGTGCTGGTCGGCTTCTCCTCCGGCGGCCTGGTCGCGCACGCCGTCGCGGCCCGCGTGGGGGCCGCCGGGCTGATCCTCGTCGACACCTTCGTCCCCCAGGACGAGGGCGTCCCCGACGACGTCCAGGCCGCGCTGGCCGGGGTCGTGCTGGCCACCGGGCAGGCGCCCGGCGGCGACGCCTGGCTGACCGCGCTGGCGCACTACTACTCGATGGACTGGCGCGGGCTGCCCCGCACGTCCGTCCCCACTCTGCTGGTGCGGGCCCAGGAGTCGATCGGGGACGCGTCCACCTGGGACCTGTCGGAGGCGATGACCGTCGTGGACGTCCCCGGCGACCACTTCAGCATGCTGCGTGACCACGCCGCGACGACCGCTCAAGCCGTCGCCGAGTGGCTGGACACATAAAGGGCTCCACACCACCGCTCATCAAAGACGCAGGGAGGCCCTCTCGATGGGCACTGACCACACTGAAGCCGTCGAACACCGGCTCGCCGTCGTCGGCGCCGGGGTCATGGGCACCAACATCACGACCACGGCCCTCGGCCACGGCGTCGACGTCGTCCTGGTGGACGTCAGCGACGAGGCGCTGGCCGGCGGCCGCCGCAAGATCAAGGAGAAGACGCGGCACGCGCAGCTGATGGGCGCGCTGCCGGCGGACCGGACGCCGGGCACCCTGACCACCACCACCGACCTGGCCGGCGTCGCGGACGCCACGGTCGTGGTGGAGGCGGTCCTGGAGGTCGCCGAGGTCAAGCAGAAGGTGCTGACCGAGGTCGGCCGGATCGTGCGGCCGGGCACCGTGGTCATCTCCAACACCTCGTGCATCCCGATCGACGAGATGGCGAACTGGCTGGAGCGTCCCGAAGAGCTGGTCGGCGTGCACTTCATGAACCCGACCTACCTCATCAAGGCCGTGGAGATGATCCGCGGGCCGCGCACCTCCGAGGCCACCATGGCCGGCGGCAAGGCGCTGCTCTCCCGGATGGGGCGCGAGGGCCTGGTGGTCAACGACAACCCGGGCTTCGTCATCAACTTCCTGCTGCACCCGCTGATCAACAGCGCGGCCAAGCTGGTGGAGCGCGGCGTCGCGGACGTCGAGACCGTCGACAAGCTGCTGGAGGGGTGCCTGGGGCACTCCACCGGCCCGCTGCGCACCGCCGACCTCATCGGCATCGACAACCTCGTCGACTCGCTCGTCGTGCTGCACGAGCGCACCGGCGACGAGAGCTGCAACCCCTGCGAGCTCATGCTCGAGAAAGTCCGCACCGGCGCTCACGGCCGCAAGTCCGGCCGGGGTTTCTACGATTACGGAAAGGTTGTCTCATGACCGTCGATCAGGACACCACCCTGGACGCCCCGGCCATCGAGCAGGCGCTGCTGGCGTTCCTGGCCGAGCAGATCAAGACCGAGGTCGGCCTCGACGAGGACCTGTTCGGCTCCGGCCTGGTCAGCTCCATGTTCGCGATGCAGCTGGTCGTGCACCTGGAGGAGACCTTCGACATCGCGATCATCGGCCCGGAGCTGAAGCTGGAGAACTTCCGGACCGTGACCGCGATGACCGCGCTGGTGCTGCGGCTGCGCGAGCAGCAGGGCTCCGAGACAGATGCCTGAGTCCGTGCTCGCGGCGCGGGCTGTCGTCGGCGACCTCGTCGGCGAGCAGCCCGCGGCCTGGGACCTGGCCGGGGAGCTGCCGATCGAGCTGCTGCGCAAGCTCGGCGGCCTGGGCCTGCTGTGCGCGGAGGTGCCGCAGTCCTTCGGCGGCCTGGGCGCCACCGGCCGGGACAACGGCGAGTTCACCGCCTACGTCGGCGCGCTGGACAGCTCGCTGCGCAGCATCATGACCTCGCAGGGCATCGCCGCCGCCGCGGTGCGCCGGTTCGGCGACCGTGAGCAGCGCAAGCGCTATCTGGCCGAGCTGACCGGCGGCAGACTGGCCGCGGTCGGCTTCAGCGAGCCCGGCGCCGGCAGCGAGCTGGCCGGGATGGGCACCCGCCTGACCGAGGACGGCGACGGGTCGTTCGTCCTGTCCGGCCGCAAGATGTGGGTCACCGGCTCCAGCTACGCCGACTACCTGATGATCGTGGCCCGGCACGGCGACGCGGCGGCCGCGGTGATGGTCCCCACGGACGCGCCCGGTCTGCGCGTCGAGAAGATCCCGGACCCGCTGGGCTGCCGGGCCGCAGGGCACTGCGACGTGTACTTCGACGACGTCCGCCTGCCGGCCTCGGCCGTGCTCGGCGGCGGCGGGCAGTCGCTGCAGCTGCTGTTCACCACGGCGCTGTCCTACGGCCGGATGTCCATCGCCTGGGGCTGCGTCGGGATCCTGCGCGCCTGCCTGCGGGCCGCCTCCGCGCACGCCAAGCGGCGCGCGCAGGCGGGCCGGGTGCTCGCCGACCACCAGCTGGTGCAGCGCCACCTGGCCGAGCTGCTGGTGGCCGAGCGCTCCGCGACCGCCGTGTGCGAGCAGGCCGCCCGGGCCTGGGACGCCAACTCCGCCGAGATGGTGGTCTCCGCGGTGCTGGCCAAGCACTTCGCGGCCGGCGCCGCCGCCCGCGCGGCCGCCTCGGCGGTCCAGGTGCTGGCCTCGGCCGGCGCCCAGGACGGCCACGTGGTGGCGCGGGCCTTCCGCGACGCCAAGTGCATGGAACTCATCGAGGGCACCAACGAGATCTGCCAGCTGGTCCTCGCCCAGCACGCCCTCTCTTCAGTGGACTGAGAAACAAGGAGGACCTCCGGTGTCCGACACGCCGACGCTCGTCAAGTGCCTGGTCTGGGACCTGGACAACACCCTGTGGGACGGCACCATCCTGGAGGACGGCTCGGTCGAGCTGTTCCCCGGCATCAAGGAGCTGATCGTCGAGCTGGACTCCCGCGGGGTGCTGCAGTCGGTGGCCAGCAAGAACGACCACGACTACGCCTGGGCCCGGCTGGAGCAGCTGGGCGTCAGCGAGTACTTCGTGCTGCCGAAGATCGGCTGGGGCCCGAAGTCCGAGTCGGTCACGAGGATCGCCGAGGAGCTGAACTTCGCGCTCAAGACCATCGCCTTCATCGACGACCAGCCGGCCGAGCGCGCCGAGGTCCAGTACCACGCGCCGGAGGTGCGGGTCTTCGAGGCGTCGCGGGCGCTGGAGCTGGCGGGCCTGCCGGACTTCAGCCCCGAAGTGGTCACCGTCGACGCCCGCCGCCGCCGCGAGATGTACCAGGCCGGCTTCAAGCGGGACGCCGAGAAGAGCGAGTTCGCCGGCGCCGACGAGGACTTCCTGCGCACGCTCGACCTCCAGATGATCATCAAGCACGCCGACGGCGAGGACCTGTCCCGGGTCGAGGAGCTGACGCTGCGCACCAGCCAGATGAACGCCACCGGCGTGCACTACGGCGACGCGGCGCTGCGGGCCCTGCTGGCCGACCCGAAGCACGCGGTGCTGACCGTGACCCTGACCGACCGGTTCGGGCCGCACGGCGCGGTGGGCGTGATGCTGCTGGAGTTCTTCCCGGGCGTGTGGAACCTGAAGCTGCTGGCCACCTCGTGCCGCGTGGTGTCGTTCGGCGCCGGCGCGGTGATCCTGAACTGGCTCGTGGACCAGGCCGCCCGGGCCGGCGCGCACCTGGTCGCCGACTTCCGGCGCACCGACCGCAACCGGATGATGGACGTCGCCTACCGGTTCGCCGGCTTCACCGACGACGCCTGCGAGTGCGGCGCCGCCCTCGGCGCGACCGGCGCCGACGACATCAAGCGCCTGCACCTGGTCGCGGAGAACCGGCCCGACCCGACCACGATGACGCTGACCGCACCCGCGCTGGCCGCGCAGTCGCGCCAGGCCGTCGCGGTCGGCTGACCGCGCGCACCCGAGCGGGTCCGCCGCCGACACCACGGGGACGAGGTACACCGGCGCCGAGGTACATCGATATCGAGGTATATCGCCGTCGATGTACCTCGGCCCTCGCCTCCCCGCCCCGTGGGACCGGCCGCCCAGCCCCCAGCCGAGGCAAGAACCCTGATATTTGGAGCGGACAAATGAGCGCGTCCGGAACGTTCCCCACCGCCGAGCCGCTGGCGATCGTGGGCATGGGTTGCCGCTACCCGGGCGGCGTGGGCTCGCCGGAGGACCTGTGGCGGGTCGTGGCGGACGAGCGCGAGGTGCTCTCCGGGTTCCCGGCCGACCGCGGGTGGGACCTGGACGCGCTGGCCGGCCCGGACCCGGAGGCGCCGGGCACGACCTACGCGCGCCGCGGCGGCTTCCTGCCCGGCCTGGCCGACTTCGACGCGGCGTTCTTCGGCGTCTCCCCGCGCGAGGCCCTGGCAATGGACCCGCAGCAGCGCCTGGTCCTGGAGACCGCGTGGGAGGCGCTGGAGCGGGCCGCCGTCGACCCGGCGGCGCTGCGCGGCACCCGCACCGGCGTCTTCGTCGGCGCCGAGCCCAAGGACTACGGCCCCCGCCTGCACACCGCCCCGGCCGGGCTGTCAGGGTACTTGTTCACCGGCACCACCAGCAGCGTCATGTCCGGCCGCGTCGCCTACGCCCTGGGCCTGGAGGGCCCGGCCCTGACCGTCGACACCGCGGCGTCCTCCTCGCTCGTGGCCCTGCACCTGGCCGCCGAGTCCCTGCGCCGCGGCGAGTGCTCGCTGGCCCTGGCCGGCGGCGTGTCGGCGATGGCGACGCCCGGGGCGTTCGTGGCCTTCAGCCGGCTGCGCGGCCTGGCCCCCGACGGCCGCTGCAAGCCCTTCTCCGCCGACGCCGACGGCACCGTGTGGTCCGAGGGCGTCGGCCTGCTGGTGCTGGAGCGGCTCCCGGACGCGGTCGCGAACGGGCACCGCGTCCTGGCTCTGCTCTCCGGCGTCGCCGTGAACAACGACGGCGCCAGCGACGGCCTCACCGCGCCGAGCCCGCGAGCGCAGAGCGCGGTGATCCGCGCGGCGCTCGCCGACGCCGGCCTGACCGCCGCCGACGTGGACGTGGTCGAGGCCCACGGCACCGGCACCCCGCTCGGCGACGCGGTCGAGGCCGAGGCCCTGGCCGCCGTCTACGGCGACCGCGACCGCGACCGCCCGCTGCTGGTCGGCTCGATGAAGGCGAACATCGGGCACACCCTGGCCGCGGCGGGCGTGGCCGGCGTGATCAAGATGGTCATGGCGCTGCGCTACGGCGTCGCCCCGAAGACGCTGAACATCACGACGCCGCACACCGGGATCGACGAGGCGCTGACGCTGCTGACCGAGCAGCGGCGCTGGCCGGCCGGCGACCGGCCGCGCCGGGCCGCGGTGTCCGGGTTCGGGATCAGCGGGACCAACGCGCACGTGATCCTGGAGCAGGCGCCTCCGGCGATCGAGGAGCCCGCCGCCGGATCCACCGGCCGGAAGCGGATTCCGCTCGGGGCCAGCTGGCCGGCGGTGAACGATGAGCACACCCACCACGGCGTCACGGAGCCGGGGGCCGCTGCTTGGCTGGTCTCCGGCCGTACGGCTGAAGGGCTCGCCGGTCAGGCCACCCGGCTCAGCGAGTGGGTCGCCCAACGCTCGAACCTCGACGCGACCGATGTCGCCTGGTCCCTCGCGACCACCCGCTCGGCGCTCGAGCACCGCGCTGTCGTCTTCGCGCCCGAGGGCCTGGAGGCTCTGGCCGCCGGTCAGCCGCACCCGGCCGTGGTCTCCGGTTCCGCGGCGCCCGGCACGCGCAAGGTGGCCTTCGTCTTCCCCGGCCAGGGCAGCCAGTGGGCCGGCATGGGCCGCGAACTGCTCGCCGCCTCCCCGGTCTTCGCCGCCCGCTTCGCCGAGTGCGAGGCCGCGCTCGCGCCGCACATCGACTTCTCCCTCCAGGCGGCCCTGGCCGAGCCGCCGCAGGCTGCTGACATCGTCCAGCCGCTGCTGTGGGCGGTGGCGGTCTCGCTGGCCGAGGTCTGGCGGGCCGCGGGCGTCGAGCCCGCCTCCGTGGTCGGCCACTCGCAGGGCGAGATCGCCGCCGCCACCGTCGCCGGCGTCCTCACCCTTGAGGACGGCGCCCGCGTCGTCGCACTGCGCTCGAAGGCCCTGCGGGCCCTGGCGGGCGCCGGCGGCATGCTCTCCATCGCCGAGCCCGCCGATCGGGTGCGCGAGCGGCTGACCGCGTTCGAGGGGATGTCCGTCGCCGCCGTCAACGGCCCCGCAGCGACGGTCGTCGCCGGTGAGCCGGAAGCGCTGCGAGCCCTCCAAGAGCTCTGCGACGCCGACGAAGTCCGTGCTCGCATGGTCCCCGTCGACTACGCCTCGCACAGTGCGCACGTCGACGCCATCGAGGACGAGATCCGGACCGCGCTCGCCGGCATCACGCCGCGCGCCGCCGCCATACCGCTGGTCTCGGCCATGAGCGGCGAGTGGCTTGAGGGCCCCGAGATGGACGCCGGGTACTGGTACGCCTCGCTGCGCTCCCCGGTCGAGTTCGTCCGCGCCGTCCGCGTGCTGGCCGACTCCGGACACGACACCTTCATCGAGGTCTCCGCCCACCCCGTCCTCGCCACCGCCGTCACCGACACGCTCGAATCCGGGCCGTTCGCGGTCATCGGCACCCTGCGCCGCGACGAGGGCGGCCCGGAACGGCTGCTCGCCTCCCTGGCCGAGGCCCACGTCCACGGCGTCGCCGTCGACTGGCCCGCGCTCCTGCGCCCGGGCCGCCGCGTCGAGCTGCCCACCTACGCCTTCCAGCGTCAGCGGTTCTGGCTCACCGACGACTCGGCGCCCGGCACGGCCACGACCGCCACCCACGTCCCGGAGCCCGTCGAGACCACCCTGCTGCACCGTCAGCTGTCCGGCCTGTCAGAGCTCGAACAAGAGCAGCTGACGCTGGACCTGGTCCGTACGCACGCCGCCGCGATCCTCGGCCACGCCTCGCCGCACGCCGTCGACCCGACGCTCACCTTCAAACAGCTCGGCCTGGACTCGGTCACCGCCGTCGACCTGCGCAACCGCGTCAACGCGGCCACCGGTCTGACCCTGCCGACCACCGTCGTGTTCGATTATTCGACCCCTGTCGCGCTGGCCCGCTTCCTCCGAGCCGAGGCGCTGGGCGGCGGCGACGCCGACCTCGGCGGCGCCGCCGGAGCCGTCGGCGCGAGCACCGCCGACGATCCGATCGCGGTGATCGGCATGAGCTGCCGCCTGCCCGGCGGGGTCGAGAGCCCCGAGGACCTGTGGCACCTGGTCGCCGAGGGCACCTGTGCCATCAGCGAGTTCCCGGCCGACCGGGCCTGGGGCGTGGACCAGGTGACGATGCTGGACGCCGACGGCTCCGGCGGCGCCACCCCGGTCCAGCGCGGCGGCTTCGTCGCCGACGCCGACGAGTTCGACGCCGAGTTCTTCGGCATCAGCCCGCGCGAGGCCCTCACCATGGAGCCGCAACAACGGTTGCTGATGGAGGGCAGCTGGGAAGCGCTGGAGCGGGCCGGCATCGACCCGGTGAGCCTGCGGGGCACCCAGACCGGCGTCTTCACCGGCACCTTCGCCTCCGAGTACGGCGGCGGACTGCCCGGCACGGTCGAGAAGGACTCCGCCGAGACCTACATGCTGACCGGCACCGCGACCTCCGTCGCCTCCGGCCGCGTCTCCTACAACCTCGGCCTGATGGGCCCGGCCGTCACCATGGACACCGCCTGCTCGTCCTCGCTCGTGGCCCTGCACCTGGCCTGCCAGTCGCTGCGCTCCGGCGAGACCGACCTCGCGCTCGTCGGCGGCGCCACCGTGCACGCCACCGCCGGCTGGCTGGCCTGGTTCGCCGCCCAGCGCGGCCTGGCGCCGGACGGCGAGTCCAAGGCCTACTCCGAGAGCGCCGACGGCGTCGGCCTCGCCGAGGGGGTCGGCGTGCTGGTCGTGGAGCGCCTGTCCGACGCGCGCCGCAACGGCCACCGCGTCCTGGCCCTCGTCCGCGGCAGCGCGGTCAACCAGGACGGCGCGTCCAACGGCCTCACCGCCCCCAGCGGCGTCTCCCAGCAGCAGGTGATCCGCGCCGCCCTCGCCAACGCCGCCCTGACCGCCGCCGACGTCGAGGTCGTCGAGGGTCACGGCACCGGCACCCCGCTCGGCGACCCGATCGAGGCCCAGGCGCTGATCGCCACCTACGGCCGGGCCCGCGACGCCGCGCACCCGCTGCTGCTCGGCTCGATCAAGTCCAACATCGGCCACGCCATGGCCGCCGCCGGCGTCGCCGGCATCATCAAGATGGTCGAGGCCATGCGGCACGGCGTGGTGCCCCAGACGCTGCACGTCACCACCCCGAACCCGAAGGTCGACTGGTCGGCCGGCACCGTGCGGCTGGTCACCGCCGCCGAACCCTGGCCGGACGAGGGCCGCCCGCGCCGCTTCGGCATCTCCTCCTTCGGCATCAGCGGCACCAACTCCCACGTCATCCTGGAACAGGCCCCTGAGGAGGACCGCACCGACGCGAACGTGGGTGCCGCGCCGGACCTGGCGGGAGTGCCGGGCGGGCTGTCCGCCGATCTGGACGTCGACCGGAACCTCGCCGCGAACGCCGGGACCGGGAACCCCGAGCCCGACGGCACCCGCCTGGCGGCCTGGCCGATCTCCGGACGCGGCTCCGAGGGCCTGCCGTCCCAGGCCGGCCGTCTGCGCGAATTCGTCCTCGGACATCCCGAGCACACGCCGGCCGACATCGGCTGGTCGCTGGCCTCCACCCGGTCCGCTCTGGAACAGCGGGCCGTGGTCACCGGCACCGGCCGGGAAGAGCTGGCAGCCGGGCTCGCCGCCGTGGCCACCGGCCAGGAGGCCACCGGCGTCGTCACGGGTGTCACCGGCACGCTCGGAGCCCTGGGATTCGTGTTCTCCGGCCAGGGCGCGCAGCGGCTCGGCATGGGCGCCGAACTCTATGCTCAGCACCCTGTCTTCGCCCACGCCTTCGACAAGGTCTGCGCCGAACTCGACAAGCACCTGGAAGGCGTCGAACTGCCCGGCGCCGAGCCCGCGGACGGCGTGCGCTCGGTCTCCAGGGTCTTCCACGGCACCGACGCCGACCTCGTCAACGAGACCGTGTGGGCCCAGTGCGGCCTGTTCGCCGTCGAAGTGTCCCTGTGCGAACTGCTCGCCTCCTGGGGCGTCACCCCGCAACTCGTCGCCGGGCACTCCATCGGCGAGCTCGCCGCCGCCCACGTCGCCGGCGTCTGGTCGCTGCCCGACGCCTGCGCTCTGGTCGCCGCCCGCGGCCGGCTGATGCAGGCCCTGCCCCGCGGCGGCGCCATGGTCGCCATGACGGCCACCGAGGATCAGGTCGCTGCGATCCTTGCCGACTGCGGCGCCGGTGCGGACGGTGCCCCCCTGGTCGCGATCGCCGCGGTCAACGCCGCCGCCTCGGTCGTCGTCTCCGGGGCCGAGGACCAGGTCGACGCCGCCGTCGACCGGCTCTCCGCCGAGGGCGTGCGCTGCAAGCGGCTCCGCGTCTCGCACGCCTTCCACTCCCCGCTGATGGAGCCGATGCTCGCCGAGTTCGGCCGGGTCGCCAGGAGTCTGGAGTACCAGGAGCCGAAGGTGGCGCTGGTGTCCGGCCTCACCGGACAGCCCGTCACCGCCGAGGTCACCGACCCCGCCTACTGGATCCGGCACGTCCGAGAAGCCGTGCGCTTCGGCGACGCCGTCGCCTCGCTGCGCACCGCCGGCGTCCGCACCTTCGTCGAGATCGGACCCGACGCCGCGCTCACCCCGATGGTCACCGCCGCCCCCGGCGAAGCATGGCTGCCGGTGCTGCGGCGCCAGCGGGACGAGGCCGAGACGCTCACCGCGGCGCTGGCCGGACTGTGGGTCCGCGGCGCGGGCGTCGACTGGTCCCGCTTCTACGCCGGCAGCGGCGCGCGCCGCGTCGACCTGCCCACCTACGCCTTCGACCGCAAGCGGTTCTGGATGGCCCGGGCCGGCGGCACCGGCGACATCGCGGGCCTCGGCGTCGCAGGGGCCGAGCACGGTCTGCTCGGCGCGGCCGTGGAGCTGCCCGAAAGCGGCGGGATCGTGCTCACCGGCCGCCTCACCCGCCAGTCGCATCCGTGGCTCGTCGACCACGCCGTGGCCGGAGCGGTGATCGTCCCGGGCACCGCGCTGGTGGAGATGGCGATCCGGGCCGGCGACGAAGTCGGCTGCGGACGCCTGGGCGAACTGGTGATCGAGGCTCCGCTGGTGATCCCGGAGACCGGCGGCGTGCGGGTGCAGGTCTCGGTCGGTGCCGCCGACGACTCCGGAGCCCGCGAAGTCGGCCTCTACGCGCGCGTCGAAGGCGACGGCGTCGACGAACCCTGGATCCGCCACGCCTCCGGCGTCCTCGCCTCCGAGTCCGAACCCGTCGACGACCCCGGCCTGACACAGTGGCCGCCGTCCAACGCCCAGCCGGTCGACCTCGAGGAGTTCTACAGCACGCTGGCCCAAGCAGGGCTCTGCTACGGACCGGTGTTCCAGGGCGTGCGGGCCGCGTGGAAGCGCGACGAGGACGTCTTCGCCGAGGTCGCCCTGCCCGACGGCGCCACCGCCACCGGATTCGGCGTGCACCCGGCGCTGCTCGACGCCGCCCTGCAGACCATCTCGCTGGCCGGCGACGGCTTCGGCGGAACGCCGCAGGTGCCCTTCGCGTGGGCCGACGTCCAGGTCCACGCCGTCGACGCCACCGCGGCCCGGGTGCGCATCGCCCCGGGCCCGGCCGGAGTCCGCGTCGACCTCGCCGACGCCACCGGAGGACTGATCGTCTCCGTGGGCTCGCTGACGATGCGCGAACTGCCCTCGGACACCTTCGATGCCGGAGCCGCCCTGGCCCGCGAAGCCCTGTTCCGCGTCAGCTGGCAGCCCGCCCCGGCGGTAGAGGAGGCGGACGACGCCGAGACCGACGGCACGGGCTGGGCGATCCTCGGGCCCGACCGCGGACTGGACCTGCCGCGGGCCGCGCACTACGCGGACCTGGACGCGCTGACCGCGGCGCTCGCCGACGGCGCTCCGGTGCCGCATACCGTCGTCGCGTTCTGTCAGGCGCCGCCGAAGCCGGACAAGCCCGCGACGAACATCAAGGGCGGCGTGCTCGGCGCGGTCAGCGGGGCCCTGACCGGCGTCGCGAAGGGCGCCGGGATCCAGTCCGTCGCGGGCAAAGTGGCCGACAAGGTTGTGGGCAGCGTGGCCGGCAGCTTCGCCGGGGCGGTGAAGGGTTTCGCGGCCACCGCCCCGAGCGGCGGCGGCGACTACCACGACGCCGCCGGGCTGGCCCGGGGCGTGGTCGTCGGCACGCAGACCCTGGTGCAGGCGTGGCTGAAGGCCGACGGGCTGACGGCGTCGCGGCTGGTGGTCGTGACGCACCGCGCGGTGGACGCCGGGGCCGAGGCCGCGGTGCGGCCGGGGACGGCCGGTGTCTGGGGCCTGATCCGCGTCGCCGCGTCGGAGAACCCGGGCCGGGTCTTCGCCGCCGATGTGGACGACGTCGCGGGCAGCGGGCCCGCGCTGGCCGCCGGACTGGCGGTCGGCGAGGCCGAGTTCGCGGTGCGGGGCGGGCAGATCCGGGTGCCGCGCATGGTGCGCGCCGACAGAGGCCTGACGGTGCCCGAGGGCGTCGCGCCGGGCGGCTGGGCTCTCGGCTACGAGGGCCAGGGCACGCTGGAGTGTCTGCGACTGGTCCCCGCCGACGGCGCCACGGTCGAGCTGGAAGCCGGACAGGTCCGGGTCGGGCTGCGCGCCACCGGGGTGAACTTCAGGGACGTGCTCACCGTGCTCGGCGTCTACCCCGGGCCGCCCGGACCGCTTGGTCTGGAAGGCGCGGGCGTGGTGCTGGAAGTCGGGCCGGGGGTCAGCAAGTTCCGTGTCGGCGACCGCGTGATGGGCCTGTTCACCGGCGGGTTCTCGCCGGTGATCGCCGCCGACACCAGGGCCCTGATTCCAGTCCCGGACGGCTGGACGTTCGCGCAGGCGGCCGGAGCCCCGGTGGCGTTCGCCACCGCGCACTACGCGCTGGTCGAGCTGGCCGGTCTGAGCCGCGGCGAGTCGGTGCTGATCCACGCCGCGGCCGGCGGCGTCGGGAGCGCGGCGGTGCAACTGGCCCGGCACCTCGGCGCCGACGTCTACGGCACCGCGAGCCCGTCGAAGTGGCCGGTGGTGCAGGACCTCGGCGTGACGCCCGAGCACATCGCGTCCTCGCGGACGCTCGACTTCGAGGAGAAGTTCGCCGACCTGACCGGCGGCCGCGGCATCGACGTGGTCCTGAACTCGCTGACCGGTGAGTTCATCGACGCCTCGCTGCGGCTGATGCACCGGGGCGGGCGGTTCGTCGAGATGGGCAAGACGGACCTGCGCGAGCCCGGGACCGTCACCGGCGAGTACGGCGTCTCGTATCAGGCCTTCGACTTGTTGGAGGAGGGCACGGAGAAGATCGGCGCCATCCTGGCCGAACTCGACCCGCTGTTCCGGTCCGGCGTGCTCCACGCGCCGCCGGTCGCGTGCTGGGACGTGCGGCGTGCCGCCGAGGCGTTCCGGTTCCTGAGCCAGGGCTTCAACATCGGCAAGGTCGTGCTGACGCTGCCCGCGGCGGTGCGCACACCCGGCCCGGTGCTGGTCACCGGGGCCTCGGGTGCCCTGGGCGCCCTGGTCGCGCGGCACCTGGCGGCGACCGGACAGGCCGGGGAGCTGATCCTGGCCTCCCGGCGCGGTGCGGACGCCGAGGGCGCCGCGGCGCTGGCCGCCGAGCTCGCCGAGCTGGGGACGGACGTCCGGGTGGCGGCGTGCGACGTCGCCTCCGCCAAGCAGCTGGGCGGGATGTTCACGAAGCTCAAGCAGACCGGGACGCTCGTGCGCGGGGTCGTGCACACCGCGGGTGTGCTGGACGACGCGGTGTTCGGCTCGCTGACGCCGGAGCGGACCGAGGCGGTGCTGCGGCCCAAGCTGGACGGCGCGTGGCACCTGCACGAGGTGACGCGCGATCTGGACCTGGACCTGTTCGTGCTGTTCTCGTCGGTCGCCGGCGTCATCGGATCCGCCGGCCAGGGCAACTACGCGGCCGGGAACACGTTCATGGACGCCCTGGCCGGCTTCCGGCGTCGCAGTGGCCTGCCGGCGGTGTCGATGGCGTGGGGGCCGTGGAAGCTGGAGGACACGGCCGCCGGCGGCATGGCCGGGACGCTGGACAGCGGGCACTGGGACCGGATGGCGCGGCAGGGGCTGGCGCCGCTGTCCGGGCCGGACGGGCTCACGCTGCTGGACGTCGCGGCGGGAGCCTCGGACGCGTTGCTGGTCGCGGCGAAGATGGACCTGGCCCGGCTCGCGCGCCAGGGGACCGACCCGATCCCGATGCTCTCGCAGCTGGTGCGCCGGGGCGGTGGCGCCGGAGCGCGGCGGGCCGCCGGGCGCGGCGGGGCGCAGGCCCAGCAGGGGCTGGCCGAGCGGCTCGCGACGCTCGCGCCGGAGGAGCGGCACGAGGCGCTGCTGCAGATCCTGCGCACGCAGACCGCGCTGGTCCTGGGCATCGGCAACGCCCAGGCGATCCAGACCCACCGGTCCTTCCGCGACCTCGGCTTCGACTCGCTCACCGCGGTCGAGCTGCGCAACCGCCTCACCGCGGCCACCGGCCTGGCGCTCCCGGCCACCATGATCTTCGACTTCCCGACCCCGGACGCCCTGGCCGAGCACATCGCGGCCGAACTGGGCGGCGGCGCCCCGGCCGACGACGACGCCCCGCTGGTGTCGGCGTTCTCCGGACTGGAGAAGGTCGAGTCGTTCCTCGCGAAGATCGTCACCGACACGTCGGCCCGCGGGCGGCTGGAGACGCGGCTGCGCGGCATCCTGACCGCGCTCGGCGCCGGCGAGGAGGGGGCCGGCGCCTCGGTCGCCGACCAGATCCAGGACGCGGACGACGACGACATCTTCGACTTCATCGACAACCAGCTCGGCATCTGAGCCGGGCCCGGCACGGCGCAGAACCAGGTCCCGCGACGCAGGGGAAGAGGAGTGGATCGATGGCGAACGAGGACAAGCTTCGCGACTATCTGAAGCGGGTCACCACCGATCTGGCCCAGACCCGGGAGCGCCTGCGGGACCTGGAGGAGCGGCAGCAGGAGCCCATCGCGATCATCGGCATGAGCTGCCGGTTCCCCGGCGGAGTGGACAGCCCCGAGACGTTCTGGGACCTGGTCGCCGAGGGGCGCGACGCGATAGCGGAGTTCCCCGGGAACCGCGGATGGGACCTGGACAACCTGTTCGACCCGGATCCGGAGCATCCCGGGACGTCCTACGCGGACGTCGGCGGGTGGCTGTACGACGCGGGCGACTTCGACCCGGAGTTCTTCGGGATCAGCCCGCGCGAGGCGATGGCGATGGACCCGCAGCAGCGGCTGCTGATGGAGGCGACCTGGGAGGCGCTGGAGCGGGCCGGCATCGACCCGACCACGCTGCGCGGCTCGCAGACCGGGGTGTTCACCGGTGGGTTCGCGCTGGGTTACGGCAGCGGGACGCCGGGGGACCTGAACGTCGGGAAGCAGGAGAGCGGCGAGTCGCTCGAGGGCTTCCTGATGACCGGCGTCGCGGTGAGCGTGTACGCCGGCCGGGTCTCGTTCACGCTGGGGTTGCAGGGCCCCGCGGTGACGCTGGACACCGCGTGCTCGTCGTCGCTGGTGGCGCTGCACCTGGCGGCGAACTCGGTGCGGTCGGGGGAGTCGTCGCTGGCGCTGGTGGGCGGCGTCACCGTGCACTCGACGCCGATGATGTACACGGAGTTCTCACGCCAGGGCGGCCTGGCGCACGACGGCCGCTGCAAGGCGTACTCGGACGCCGCGGACGGCACCGGCTGGGGCGAGGGCGTCGGCGTGCTGGTGGTCGAGCGGCTGTCGGACGCGGTGCGCAACGGCCACAAGGTGCTGGCGCTCGTGCGCGGGACGGCGGTCAACCAGGACGGCGCGTCGAACGGCCTGACGGCGCCCAACGGGCAGTCGCAGCAGCGGGTGATCCGCGCCGCGCTGACGAACGCGGGCCTGTCGCCGGCGGAAGTGGACGTGATCGAGGGCCACGGGACGGGCACGGCGCTCGGCGACCCGATCGAGGCGCAGGCGCTGCTCGCGACGTACGGCCGCGACCGGGACCCGGAGCGGCCGCTGCTGCTGGGGTCGGTGAAGTCGAACATCGGGCACACGCTGGCCGCGGCGGGCGTCGCGGGGATCATCAAGATGGTCGAGGCCATGCGGCGCGGGGTGGTGCCCGCGACGCTGCACGTGGAGCGGGCGTCGACGAACGTGGACTGGTCGGCGGGGACGGTGCGGCTGGTGCCGGAGGCGGTGGCGTGGCCGGAGACCGGGCGGCCGCGACGGGCCGCGGTGTCCTCGTTCGGGATCAGCGGGACGAACTGCCATGTGATCGTGGAGCAGGCGCCGCAGGAGGAGCCTTCGCCGGCAACCCAGGGCTCTGCGGTTCCGGTGTGGCTGGTCTCAGGAAGGACCGCGGCAGGGCTGACGGCGCAGGCGGAGCGGCTGCTGAAGTACGTGGCGGCGCATCCGGAGCTGGAGGCCGATGAGGTCGGGGCGGCGTCGGCGACGACGCGGGCAGCCTTCGAGCACCGTGCCGCGATCATGGGGGAGCACGCCCAAGGTCTGGCGGCCCTGGCGGCGGGCGAGGACGCCGTCGGCGTCGTGACCGGCACCGCCGATGCCGCTGGAGCGCCGGCCTTTGTGTTCTCGGGCCAGGGTGCGCAGCGGCTGGGGATGGGTGCGGAGCTGTATGCGAAGTACCCGGTGTTCGCCGCGAAGCTCGACGAGGTGTGCGCGGAGCTCGACCAGCACCTGGGTGGCGCCGGCTCCGTGGCGTCGGTGATCCACGGTGCTGACGCCGAGGTCGTGAACGAGACGGTCTGGGCTCAATCCGGGCTGTTCGCGGTCGAGGTCGCGTTGTGTGCGTTGCTGGGGTCGTGGGGCGTCGTTCCGCAGCTCCTGGCGGGGCACTCGATCGGTGAGCTGGCGGCGGCGTATGTGGCGGGGGTCTTCTCCCTGCCGGACGCGTGCGCGGTCGTGGCGGCCCGGGGGCGGCTGATGCAGCAGCTGCCGCGGGGCGGGGCGATGGCGGCGGTCGCGGCGTCGGAGGCCGTGGTCGCGGAGGTCGTGGCGCGGTGCGGCGAGCAGGTGGCGATCGCGGCGGTGAACGCCGCCGAGTCCGTGGTCGTGTCAGGGGACGAGGCCGGGGTCGAGCGGGCTGTCGCCGAGCTGACCGACCGCGGGGTGCGCTGCAAGCGGCTGCGCGTCTCGCACGCGTTCCACTCGCCGCTGATGGATCCGATGCTGGCCGAGTTCGAGGCCGTCGTGGCGGGCGTCGAGCTGAACGCACCGAAGATCGGGCTGGTGTCCGGACTGACCGGCGCGCTGGTCGGCGACGAGGTCACCGAGGCCGGGTACTGGGTCCGCCATGTGCGCGAGGCGGTGCGGTTCGGCGACGCGGTCGCCGCGCTGAGGGAGGCCGGGGCACAGACCTTCGTCGAGATCGGGCCCGACGCGGCGCTGACCCCGATGGTGACGCCGACGGCTGGGGAGACGTGGCTGCCCGTGCTGCGCCGCCGGCGACCCGAGATCGAGGCGCTGCTCGCGGCCGTGGCGGGGGTGTGGGTGCGGGGCGGCGACGTCGACTGGGCGAGGTACTACGAGGGCTGCGATGCGAGTCGTGTCGAGCTGCCGACGTATGCGTTTCAACGACGGCACTTCTGGCTGAGCAAGACGGCCGGGGCCGGGGACGTGCTGGGTCTGGGGCTGGCGGGAGCCGATCACGGGCTGCTCGGCGCGGCGCTGGACGTGCCGGAGACCGGCGGGACGCTGCTGACCGGCCGCCTGGCGTTGCAGACCCAGCGCTGGCTGCGGGACTGCGCGGTCGGCGGCGTCGCGGTGGTGCCGAGCGCGGCGCTGGTGGAGATGGCGATGCGGGCCGGGGACGAGGTCGGGTGCGGGCGGGTCGGCACCCTGACGGTCGAGGCGCCCCTGGCGGTGCCGGACAGCGGCGGCGTGAAGGTCCAGGTCGCGATCGGAGCCGCGGACGAGGACGGGGCACGTGAGGTCGCGCTGTTCGCCAGGCCCGAGATCGAGGGCGCGGCGTGGGTGCGGCACGTGGTGGGGGTTCTGGAGCCGGAGCCGGAGACGGTGGCCGATCCGGGGCTGACGCAGTGGCCGCCGCCGGATGCGGAGGCGCTCGACGTCACGGGGTTCTACGACCGGCCGGGCTTCGAGTACGGCGAAGTCTTCCGGGGGGTGCGAGCGGCCTGGGAGCGCGACGGCGAGGTCTTCGCCGAGGTGACGTTGCCCGACGGGGTCGGCGGCGCGGGGTTCGGCGTGCACCCGGCTCTGCTGGACGCGGCGGTGCAGGTCGTCGGGCTGGTGGGGGATCACGGTGGCGGCGGGCGTCCGCAGGCCGGGTATGAGTGGGCTGATGTGCAGGTCCATGCCGTGGACGCGGTCACCGCACGGGTCCGCGTCACCCCCGGTGCCGACGGCTACCGGGTCGTCCTGGCCGATGCGACCGGCGGGCTGATCGCGTCGGTGGGCGCGGTGGCGGTCGGGGATCTGCCGTCGGACGTCTTCGACGCCGGTGCCGCCTTGGCGCGCGAGGCGCTGTTCCGCGTGAGCTGGCAGGCGCTGCCGGTCGCGGTCGCCGAAGCGGTGGGCGAGGGCTGGGCCGTCATCGGGGCCGATCCCGGGCTGGGGCTTGAGGCCGCGGCCGCGTATGAGGACCTCCACGCGCTGACCGCCGCCGTCGCGGAAGGAGCGCCGGCACCGAAGACGGTGGTGGTCTGCGCCGAGGATCAGGGCTCGGACGCCGACCCCGACGCCGCACGCGGTGCCGTCGTCGGCGTTCAGGCGCTCTTGCAGGCGTGGCTGACGGCCGAGGGACTGACGACGTCGCGGTTGGTCGTGGTGACGCGTCGTGCGGTGGACGCCGGCGCCGAGGCCGCGGTGCGGCCGGGTGTCGCGGGCGTGTGGGGCATGGTGCGGGTGGCGGCGTCGGAGAACCCCGGACGGATCGCGGCGGTGGACGTCGACGACGTCGCCGGAAGCGGCCCTTCCATCGCCGCGGGCCTGAGCGTCGGCGAGACCGAGTTCGCGGTGCGGGCCGGACAGATACGCGTGCCGCGGCTGGTGCGGGCGGAGCGTGGCTTGAAGGTGCCCGAAGGGGACTGGCGGCTCGGGTATGAGGGACAGGGGACCCTTGAAGCTCTGCGACTGGTGCCGAGCCTCGGCGCCGAGGCACCGCTGGCGGCCGGCCAGGTGCGGATCGCGGTGCGAGCGGCCGGGGTCAACTTCCGCGACGTGCTGACGGTGCTGGGCGTGTATCCGGGGCCCGCCGGGCCGTTGGGTCTCGAGGGCGCGGGCGTCGTCGTCGAGGTCGGGCCGGGCGCCGAGCGGTTCGCGGTCGGGGACGCGGTCGCGGGGCTGTTCCGCGAGGCCTTCGGGCCCGTGGCGGTCGCCGATGCGAGGACCCTGATCCCGATGCCGGAGGGCTGGACGTTCGCGCAGGCGGCGGCGGTGCCGGTGGCGTTCGTGACGGCCTATCACGCGCTGGTGGAGTTGGCGGGCGTGGAGGCCGGCGAGTCGGTCCTGGTGCACGCGGCGGCGGGTGGTGTCGGAGGAGCCGCGGTGCAGCTGGCACGGCACCTCGGCGCTGAGGTCTATGCGACGGCCAGTCCGGCGAAGTGGGACGCCGTGCGAGGGCTCGGGGTGCCGGGGGACCAGATCGCCTCGTCGCGGACGGCGGAGTTCGGGGATGTCTTCTCCGGCGTGGACGTCGTGGTCAACTCGCTGACCGGTGAGCTGATCGACGCCTCGCTGCGGGCGCTGCGCCCCGGCGGGCGGTTCGTCGAGTTGGGGAAGACGGACCTGCGGGAGGAGGTCGGGGACGCCGTGTATCTGATCCCTGATCTGCTGTCCGGGTCCGAGACCGAGCGCGTCGGCCGCATCTTGGAGCGGATCAGCGCGCTGATCACCTCGGGCGTGCTGGAGCCGCTGCCGGTGACCTGCTGGGACGTCCGCCGCGCCGTGGACGCCTTCCGGTTCCTGAGCCAGGGGCTGAACGTGGGCAAGGTCGTGCTGACCCTGCCGGCGCTGCGGGAGAAGGGGGCCGTGCTGGTCACCGGCGCCTCGGGGGCGCTGGGCGGACTGGTGGCCCGGCACCTGGTCGACGGCGGGCATGCGGAGAGCCTGATCCTGGCGTCGAGGCGCGGCGCGAACGCCGGCGGCGTCGCGGCGTTGGCCGCCGATCTGGCGGCGTACGGCGCGAGTGTGGAACTGGTGGCCTGCGACGTCGCGGACCGGGAGCAGGTCGCGGAGATGCTCGGATCACTGGAGCGGCGCGGAGTCCGGCTGAGCGGGATCATGCACACGGCCGGCGTCCTGGACGACTCGGTCCTCGGGTCGCTGACCGCGGAGCGGACGGAGGCGGTGCTGCGGCCGAAGCTGGACGGCGCGTGGCATCTGCACGAGCTGACGCAGGACATGGACCTGGACTCGTTCGTGATGTTCTCGTCCGTGGCGGGGATCTTCGGGGCGGCGGGCCAGGCCAACTACGCGGCGGGGAACACCTTCCTGGACGCCCTGGCGGCGCACCGGCAGCGGGCCGGGCTGCCGGCCGTGTCGGTGGCGTGGGGCCCGTGGCACGTGGAGAGCGGCGCCGCCGGAGGCATGGCCGACACGCTCGACAGCGCTCACCGGGAGCGGATGGCGCGGCAGGGCCTGGCGCCGCTGTCCGGGGCCGACGGGCTGGCGCTCCTGGACCGCGCGCGCGAAGCCGACGACTCGCTGCTGGTGGCCGCGCGGTTGGATCTGGCGCGGCTGTCGCGCAAGGGCGCCGAACCGCTGCCGCTGTTCGCCAACCTGGTCCGGCGCGGCCCGGGGCGTGCGCCCTCGCAGAACGCCGCGCTGGCCCAGCAGGGGCTGGCCGAGCGTCTGGCGCTGCTGTCGAAGGCGGACCAGCAGGAGGCGCTGCGGGCGATCGTCCGGACGCAGATCGCCCTGGTGCTGGGGATCGCCGGGCAGCAGAGCGTCGACACCCACCGGACGTTCCGGGAGCTCGGGTTCGACTCGCTGACCGCGGTCGAGCTGCGGAACCGGCTCACGGCGGCCACCGGCCTGCCGCTTCCCGCGACGATGATCTTCGACTACCCGACGCCTGACGACCTGGCGGAGTACCTCCGCGCGGAGACCGTCGGCGGCGAGGACGGCGCCGACGACATGAGCGGTACGGCGCTCCTGAAGGAGCTCGACCGGTTCGAGGCGTTGCTCGCGGCCCGGTCGGCGGAGAACCCGTTGAAACTCATCACGCGGCTGGAGGGCATCCTCCAGGACCTGCGCACCGGTGGGAGCGCCAACGCGCAGAGCAACCAGGAGATCGAGGACGCCACCGACGACGAGATGTTCAGCCTCATCGATCGGGAGCTCGGGCTGACGGGGTGACGGACCGACCCGACCGGAGCTGTTCACCGAGCGGCGCCGCAGTGTTCAGAATCGTATTGATACGGTCGCTAGCTGTCACCAGCATGCCATCCCTCGCCACGCCGCCGGGCGCCCCGACCCGGCGGAGGTCCCCACCGAAGGGAAGCCCGTGTCAGCACCCAGAAAGCCCTCGATCCGGCGGATCCTCGCCGTGCTCTGCGGCACCGCTCTGGCCGCCGTCGGCGTGAGTGTGGCCACCGCCGGCGGCGCGAGCGCGCTCAACGGCGTGCCGCGCTACAACCACGTCGTGGTGGTGATGGAGGAGAACCACTCCTACAACGAGATCATCGGCTCGTCCAGCGCACCGTACATCAACAACACCCTGGCCGCCGGGGGCGCGCTGTTCACCCAGTCCTTCGCGATCGAGCACCCGTCCGAGCCGAACTACCTCGACATCTTCTCCGGCTCCAACCAGGGCGTCACCACCGACAAGTGCCCGGTGGCGATCGACGCGCCGAACGAGGGCGCGCAGCTGCTCGCGGCCGGCGACACCTTCCTGAGCTACAACGAGGACCTGCCCTCGGCCGGCTCGACGACGTGCACCTCCGGGGCCTACGCCAGCAAGCACGACCCGTGGGTGAACTTCCAGCTGGCGCCGAGCACTTCGGCCAACCACATCCCGGCCGCCGACAACCTGCCGCTCACCAGCTGGCCGGCGGACTTCGCCTCGCTGCCGACGGTGTCGTGGGTCATCCCGAACCTCAACGACGACATGCACGACGGCACCATCGCCCAAGGTGACACCTGGCTGCAGAGCCACCTGGACGCCTACGCGCAGTGGGCGCGGGCCAACAACAGCCTGCTCATCGTGACCTGGGATGAAGACGATTCGTCGATGAGCAACCAGATCCCGACGATCTTCTACGGCGCCGGCGTCAAGCCGGGCCGCTACGGCGAGCACATCAACCACTTCAACGTCCTGCGCACCATCGAGGACATGTACGGCCTACCCTACGCGGGCGCGGCCGCCACGGCGACGCCGATCACCGACGTCTGGGGCACACAGGCCGAGACCGTCACGGTCACCGACCCGGGCGACCAGACCTCCACCGTGAACCAGGCCGTCCCCGGCCTGCAGATCTCGGCGACCGACTCGTCCGGCAAGGCCCTGACCTACTCCGCGACCGGCCTCCCCGCCGGCCTGGCCATCAGCTCCTCGGGCCTGATCACCGGCACGCCCACGGCCACCGGCACCTCGACGGTCACCGTGACGGCGTCCTCGGGCACCGCCTCGGGCTCGACGACGTTCACGTGGACGGTCGCCCCGCAGGCGTCCGAGACCGTCACGGTCAACAACCCGGGCAACCAGTCCAGCGTCCGCAACAAGCCGGTCACCGGCCTGCAGATCTCGGCGACCGACTCGGCCGGCAAGGTCCTGACCTACTCGGCCACCGGCCTGCCCGCCGGTCTGGCGATCAGCTCGTCGGGTCTGATCAGCGGGACGCCGACCACGGCCGGCAGCACGACGGTGACGGTGACGGCGAGCTCGGGTACGGCGTCTGGTTCGACGACGTTCACGTGGACCGTCAAGCGCAAGTAGCTCGATCGGTCGGCGCAGGGCGTGGTAGGCCGGGGTCGGGTCGTGGATGATCCGGCCCCGGTCGAGGGTGCCGCCTAATCGAACAGATCCGGCTCGTCCCGAGCGATCTCCTCGAACAGCGGCTGGAACTGGATGTACCCCGCGTACTCATGCCCCAGCTCCGCGTACGTCGCCTTCGCGTTCTCCGGGCTGATCGGGTACGTCGTCCCCGCAGCCTTCGCCAGCAACTGCGCCTGCGCCGTGCGCTCCATGGTGATGAACCACCACGCCGCGCCCTCGACCGACGCGCCCACCGTCAACAGCCCGTGGTTCCGCAGGATCACGGCCTTGCGGTCTCCCAGCCTCTCGGCGATGCGTCGACCCTCGCCCAAGTCGTTCACCAGGCCGGTGTAGTCCTCGAAGACCGCGTGGTCCTCCCAGAAGGCGCAGGCGTCCTGGGTCAGCGGTTCGATGGTCTGGTCGGTGCTCGACAGAGCCTTGCCGTAGAGGCTGTGGGCGTGGGCTGCTCCCACGACGTCGGGGCGGGCCTTGTGGACCGAGCTGTGGATCACGAAGGCCGCTTTGTTGACGATGTGGTCGCCCTTCAGGACGTTGCCGTCCTCGTCGACCAGGAGCAGGTCGCTGACCTTCGTGTGGCGGAAGGGGACGCCGAAGGGGTTGACCCAGAAGCAGTGGGGGAACTCCGGGTCGCGGGCCGTTATGTGGCCCGCCACGCCTTCCTCGAAGCCGAAGCGGGCGAAAAGGCGGAGGGCTGCCGTGAGGCGTTCTTTGCGATGACGGCGTTCGTGCGCCGGAGTGGGGAATGTAGGAGGCTTCAAGCGTTCCGCGAGTCTTTCTACAGGAATCGGCTTGAGGTCTTCAAGCGTCAGTTCTTCGAGCACGGGGCACCTCTTCTCGGATGATGGCGGCCCCGGCTTTTTTGCGGACAGGGAAAAGCGTCCGTCCCGCCGGGGGGTGTACGGGAGCGGACGCTTTTCGGGTCCGTGCGGCCGGCCGGAGCCGGTTATGGGGAGAGCGGTGTCACTCCGCGCCCGCGGCGGTGGCCACGGGCTCTGCCTGCTGCACGGGTTCGGCCGGCTGGGCCGGGACGGTCAGGCCCGGGACGGTGATGTCCGGGACCTTCTTCACGGCTTCCAGGGCCGCCTCGATGGCCGCGGCCAGGGTGGGGGACAGGGTGTCGTCGAAGTCCAGTCTCGTCACCGGGACGCTGGCGTCGGTCGGGAGTGAGTCGGTGGTGAACGCTGCCTGCGAGCAACCCGACTGCTTCAGGGTCTCGGACTCGCTGTCGGTGATCTCCCGGTTGAGCACCAGAGAGAAGTTGTATCCCAACGTGGTCTCCCCTCGATTTCCTTCACCGCCCTGAGTTTTTCAGGGCATTGGGGTTCGGGTCACTAGCGCCATTGAAGGTAGCCGGGGGCGCGATGGTGTGCAACGGTGCTTCTGAACACCCTGAGGGGTATTCTCGTGACCTGTTGGCGGGGTGTTCAAGTGACGAGTCGGCGCAGTTGAACAGTTTCGGGCCGGTGCCTACTCTCGCTGGGAGCCCTTATATACGATTCTTGGGGGATCGGCATGTCGCAGACTTCTTCCGACGACGCCGCCTGGCTGCGTCGCTACCGTCCCGCGCAGAACCCGGCCGCGCGGCTGGTGTGCCTGCCCTACGCCGGCGGGTCGGCTCCCTACTTCCGGCCGGTCGCGCTGGCGCTGGACCCGGCCGTCGACGTCGTCGCGGTGCAGTATCCCGGCCGGCAGGACCGGCGGCAGGAGACGCCGATCAGCGACATGAACGAGCTGGCGGACCGGGTCGCGGAGATCCTGGAGCGCCAGACGGAGCTGCCGCTGACGCTGTTCGGCCACAGCATGGGCGCCGTGCTGGCGTTCGAGGTGACCCGGCGGCTGGAGGCCGGCGGCCACGGGCCGGTGCACGTCTTCGTGTCCGGGCGGCGGGCGCCGTCCACGCATCGGGACGAGACCATCCACACGCGGGACGATCAGGGCATCATCGACGAGCTGCGGGCGACCGACGGCACGGCGGCGGCCATCCTGAACGACGAGGAGATGATGCGGGCCGCGCTGCCCGCGCTGCGCGCCGACTACCTGGCCACGGAGTCGTACCGGTGCGCGCCGGGCGTCGCGATCGACGCCCCGATCACGGCGCTGACCGGGGACCGGGATCCGAAGACGACGCTGGACGAGTGCCGGGCCTGGGCCGGCCACACGCTCGGCGGCTTCGAGCTGCAGGTGTACTCCGGCGGGCACTTCTTCCTGGCGGACAACGGGCCGGAGATCAACGGGATGCTGGACCGGCACTTCGCTGAGGGACGGGTCCGCGAGCGCGTGTGAGAGAGCCGCGGGACAGCGCGCCGCGGACGTCAGGGGATGACGTCCGCGGCGTTTCTCATGCCGCGGAGGCGGAGGCGGAGGCGGAGGCTGGCGCTGAGCCCGGGGCTGGCGCCGGGCCCGGGCCCGGGCCCGGGGTCGGTGCGGTGGCGACGACCGTCCAGGTGTCGTCACGACGCTCGGCGTCGAGGGAGCCGCCGATCAGCAGCAGGCGCTCCTTCATGCCGGTGAGGCCGTAGCCGCCGTTGACCGTCTTCAGGGCGCTGGGCGCGCCGTCGGCGATCGCGTTGGTGACAGTGAGGCGGACTTCGCCGTCGTCATAGGCGAGGATCAGCCCGATGGGTTCGCCGGCGGCGTGCTTCGCGGCGTTGACGAGCGCCTCCTGCGCGACGCGGAGGAGCGCCATGGTCGCGGCCGGCGGGAGTTCGCGCGGCTCACCGTCGATCCGGAGGTCCACCTCCGAACCGTACTGGCTGTTGTGCGTCTTGGTCAGGGTACTGAGCTCCTGGTCGAGGGCGATGTCGGCGCGCAGGGCGTGGACCGCGCGCTTGGTCTCCACGAGGCCGTCGCTCGCGATGCGCTGGGCGGTGTCCAGGACCTGGAGGGCCTTGCCGACGTTCCCGTCCTCCAGCACCGCGCGGGCCGCCTGGATCTGGATGCTGAGTCCGCCCAGGGAGTGCGCCAGGACGTCGTGGATCTCGCGGGCGATGCGGGTGCGTTCGTCGAGGACGTCGGCGTGGCGTTGCAGCTCCTGCAGTTCCCGGGTGCGCTCCAGCAGGGCGGTGGCCTGCTCGGCCTGGACGCGGTACGCGCGGCGGTGGCGGCCGATGAACAGGGCGCTGAGCATGGTGGCGGGGAAGCCGATCAGGGCGGCGGCGTCGGTGCTGCCGAAGGCCAGGGCGCCGGCCATCACGCCGAAGATGCCGACGCCGGCCACGGCCAGGGCCGCCTCCAGGGCGACGTCGCCGCCGGCGATCAGGGCGGCGATGGCGGCGAACAGGACCAGCAGGGCGCCGTTGTGGCTGGTGCACAGGAAACCGGAGGTACCCGCCACCAGGGCGAGCAGGAAGATCATGGCGCGGCCGGCCGGGGTGTTGGGCGGCGTGCGGGTCTCGATCAGGGCCCAGCCGAGCATCGCCGCGCCGATCACGGCGTAGCCGGCGATCTGGATCGTCAGGGTGCGCCGGTCGTGCGCGTGGAGCGAGGTGCCGATGGTGAGCAGCCCGATCCAGACGAACCCGAACGCGCGGCCGGCCCAGGCCATCTTCTGCTGCATGGGCACCAGTATCCGCCGGTGGCGGGGGACGTGGGAGCCGGACTCCAGCAGGGTTCGAGCACGCCGCGAGGGCCGCGCGAGCGGGCCTCCAGTCCGCCTTGGGACGGTACGCCCGGTTGCCGCCTTTCGCGCGGCCGCTGTGGCCTTGTCCCGCGCCACCCGGAAGCACAGGACACACGAACGGAGATCGCATATGGCGTCCGAGCTGACCCAAGCCATGATCGTCAACGCCGCCGTCTGGGGCTCGGTCCTGGGGACCGACCTGGGCCCGGCCCGGAAGGTGGGCACGATGCGCATCGTGCGGCCGCTGGTGGTCGCCGCGGTCATCGTGCCGCTGTTCGTCAAGAAGCCGGACCTGAAGGGGACCAGCCTGGAGATGCAGATCGCCGGCATCCTGCTGGGCATGCTCTGCGGCCTGGCCGCGATCGCCCTGATGACGGTCTACCGGAGTCCGCAGACCGGCAAGCCCGTCAGCCGGGCGGGCTGGAGCTACGCGGCGCTGTGGACCGTGGTCATCGGCGCCCGGGCCGTCTTCTCCTACGGCAACTCCCACTGGTGGCCGGACCAGCTGGTGCACTGGGGCGTCTCGCACAAGGTGAGCGTGGCCGACCTGACCGACGCACTGGTCTTCATGGCGATCGCCATGCTGGTCACGCGGACCCTCGGGATCTGGGCGCGGGCCGCGAAGCTGTCCCCGGCGCCGGCGGTGGGCAACCGGGAGTCCGAGACCTACAGCCTGGGCGTCAACTGACGGCCCGATCCCGGCTTTCGGGGGAGCGCGGACCCCGGGCGGCGCCACACCGAGGTGGCGCCGCCCTTGATTTCTTCTAGCGCGGCCCGAGGGCCCCTTCCGATACTGCGCCCCGACAGCGCTCGGACATCCGAACCCAGGGAGCAACGGTGACGTCTTTCCACTTCAGCCCGTCCGTGTCGGCGTCGTCCGCGGCCCGCATCGAGGACATCTACGCCGAGATCCTGCGCCGCAACCCCGGTGAGCCGGAGTTCCACCAGGCCGTCCGCGAGGTCCTGGAGAGCCTCGCTCCGGTGCTGGACGCCCGCCCCGATCTGGCCGACGCCCACGTCCTGGAGCGGATCGTGGAGCCCGAGCGGCAGTTCCTCTTCCGGGTGCCGTGGACCGACGACGAGGGCGAGATCCACGTCAACCGCGGGTTCCGCATCGAGTTCAACAGCGCCCTGGGTCCCTACAAGGGCGGGCTGCGCTTCCACCCGAGCGTGACGCTGGGGACGGTGAAGTTCCTCGGCTTCGAGCAGATCTTCAAGAACGCCCTGACCGGCCTGAACATGGGCGGCGGCAAGGGCGGCAGCGACTTCGACCCGCACGGCCGCTCGGACTTCGAGGTGATGCGGTTCGCCCAGTCGTTCATGACCGAACTGCACCGGCACCTCGGCGCCGACATCGACGTGCCGGCCGGCGACATCGGCGTGGGCGGCCGCGAGATCGGCTACATGTTCGGCCAGTACCGGCGCATCACCCGGCGCTGGGAGGCCGGGGTGCTGACCGGCAAGGGCCTGGACTGGGGCGGCTCGGCCGGGCGCACCGAGGCCACCGGGTACGGGAACGTGGTCTTCACCCAGGAGATGCTGAAGACCCGCGGCGAGGACCTGGACGGCCAGCAGGTCGTGGTCTCCGGCAGCGGCAACGTCGCCATCTACTCGATCGAGAAGGCGCAGGCGCTGGGCGCCACCGTGGTGACCGTCTCCGACTCCGGCGGCTACGTCTTCGACGACCACGGCATCGACCTCGAACTGCTCAAGCAGGTGAAGGAGCACGAGCGCGGCCGGGTCTCGGACTACGCCGACCGGCGCGGGCCCTCGGCGACGTTCGTGAAGGACGGCTCGGTGTGGGACGTCCCGGCCGACATCGCCCTGCCCTCGGCGACGCAGAACGAGCTGGACACCGACGCGGCCCGCACCCTGATCCGCAACGGCGTGAAGGCGGTGTCGGAGGGGGCGAACATGCCCGCGACGCCGGGCGCGGTGCGCCTGTTCCAGGAGGCCGGCGTCGCGTTCGGGCCCGGCAAGGCGGCCAACGCCGGCGGCGTGGCGACCAGCGGACTGGAGATGCGGCAGAACGCCGGGCGCGAGACCTGGACCTTCGAGCAGGTCGAGGGCGAGCTGACGCGGATCATGCAGAGCATCCACCAGACCTGCTTCGAGACCGCCGAGCACTACGGGACGCCCGGCGACTACGTGACCGGCGCCAACATCGCGGGGTTCGAGCGGGTCGCGGACGCGATGGTGGCCCAGGGCGTGATCTGAGCGCACGGATTCAAAGGGCTGCGATCACCTTCCGGCGGCGCGGGGGCTGTTTGCGGCGGTCCCCGCGCCGCCCTGTGCCCTTCGCTTCGATCTCACGTGCCATTCACCACCGTCGCCGATGGTCGGAAGACATGTGCACTGATGGATACTGCGAGCACAACGTCGACCCGCTGCCCGAGCCGGACGCCGCCGGCTCCGGCCTGTCCCGCCGGGGCGTGCTGACCGCCGGCGCCGCGACCGCCGCCCTCACCCTGGGCCCGATGACCTTCGCCCACGCCGCCGACGGCTCCGCCACCACCGGCTCCGCCGGCACCCCGGCCGACGGCACACAGGTCACCCGGACCATCAGCGGCCACCTGGACACCGGGGCCGCCGACTTCGTGTACCTCCCCCTCGAGATCCCGGCCGGGGTCCGCCAGATCGACGTGCAGTACTCCTACGACCGGCCCCCCGTGCCGAACGGGACCAAGGCCAACTCCTGCGACATCGGCATCTTCGACGAGCGCGGCGTCGAGCTCGGCGGCAAGGGCTTCCGCGGCTGGTCCGGCGGCTTCCGCACCGCCTTCTCGATCAGCGCCTCCGACGCCACCCCGGGCTACCTGCCCGGCCCCGTCAACCGCGGCACCTGGCACATCGTCCTGGGCCCGTACCAGGTGGCCCCGCAGGGCCTGAACTACCAGGTCCAGGTCACGCTGACCTACGGCGAGCCCGGGACCGCCTTCGTGCCCGACCATCCGCCGACCCGGGCCAAGGGCCGCGGCCGCGACTGGTACCGCGGCGACTGCCACCTGCACACCGTCTACTCCGACGGCCGTCGCCTGCCGGGCGAGGTCGCCGCCGGGGCGCGCGCCGCGGGCCTGGACTTCATGGTCTCCACGGACCACAACACCTCCTCCTCGCACGCGGTGTGGGGCCAGTACGCGGGCCCGGACCTGCTGATCATCACCGGCGAGGAAGTGACCACCCGCAACGGCCACTGGCTGGCGCTGGGCCTGCCGGCCGGCGAGTGGATCGACTGGCGCTACCGCTCCCGCGACGACGCCTTCTCCCGCTTCGCCCGCCAGGTCCGCCGGCACGGCGGTCTGGTGGTGCCCGCGCACATGTACTGCGCGTACGTGGCCTGCCAGTGGAAGTTCGGCTTCGACGACGCCGACGCCACCGAGGTCTGGACCGGCCCCTGGACCTACGACGACGAACACGCGGTCAGCACCTGGGACCAGAAGCTCGGCGAAGCCGTCCGCGAGGGCAAGCGCTGGATCCCGGCGATGGGCAACAGCGACGCGCACAGCGTCCCGAACGTCATCGGCCTGCCCCACAACGTCGTCCACGCCGACGACCTGTCCACCGGCTCGGTCATGGACGGCCTGCGCGCCGGCCGCAGCTGGATCGCCGAGTCGTCCGCGGTGAAGCTGGACTTCAGTGTCACCGGCGGCGGCGAGCACGCGGGCATCGGCGAGACCATCACCCTCCCCGCCCTCGCCCCGATCGACGTCCGCCTCGAAGCCCACGGCGTGCCCAACGGCACCGTCCGCCTGATCACCGACGAGGGCCAGATGTTCCAGCAGTCGCTGGACGCCGACGGCGACGGCGTCGTCGTCTGGCGTACCACCCCCTCCCTCGCCGCCTACGTCCGCGCCGAGATCCGCCACCCGATGGCCGACGGGACTCCGGGCCAGGGCAACACGATGGGGGACGCGTTGTTGTTCGGGCCGATGGCGGCGCTGACGAACCCGGTGTTCATCAAGACGGCGCGGGGACGGGACTGACGGCGGGGCGCCGAACCGGTTCCCTGCTATCCGGTCATAGCAGGGAACTGATTCTATGTTGGCCGACGTTCACAACGGTGACGGCCGCCGCGAGGGGGCCGCGGTCCACGGGGAGCCCTATGAAGTCCGGGAGCGTTGTCGGCGGCTACATGATCCGCGGAGGCCAAGCGGGAAAGGACCGCTTGGACGTCCTCGACCTGGCGTATCGCGACGGCACGGCGGAGCTGCTGCGCCGCAGCGGGGTCGCGGAGAGCGCACGGTGCGTGGAGGTCGGCGCCGGCGGCGGACACGCCTCACGGCAGCTGGCGCACGCCGTCGGGCCGCTCGGCCGGGTGGTCGGCGTGGACATCGACCCCGCGATCGTGGACCTGGCCCGCCGCGACGCCGAGGCCGACGGCCTGGACAACGTCGAGTTCCAGACCGGCGACGCGGTCCGGCTGCCCTTCGAGGACGAACACTTCGACGTCGCCTACGCCCGCCTGCTGCTGACGCATCTGCCGGAGCCGCTCGACGCCCTGCGGGAGATGGTGCGGGTGACACGCCGGGGCGGGCTGGTGGTCGTCGAGGACCTGGACTGGGACGGCGTGTTCTGCCACCCGCCGGCCGCGGGTTTCGACCGATATCGGAGCATCCACGCCGATCTGCACCGGCACCGGGGCGGGGATCCGGCGATCGGCCCGAAGCTCCCGGGGCTGTTCCGGCGGGCCGGGCTGACCGGGATCGACCTTAGCCTGGCGCACCCGGCGCACGTCACCGGCCGCGCCAAGACCCTCCACACCCTGACGCTCGCCAACATCGCCGACGCGCTCCTCGGCGCCGGTCTGGCGGAGCGCGACGAGATCGCGGCCCTGCACGCGGAGTTGGAGGCGCTCGCCGCCGACCCGGAGACGGTGATCGCTCAGCCCCGGATATTCCAGGTGTGGGGCCGACGCGGCGCGGAGCCTGCGGAGGTCACCTCTCGATGACCCGCTCGACGACCCCCGCCTGCCGCAGCTCGATCTCGTAGGCCGGGCTCGACTCCGTCAGCCGTCGCGGATCCGACCGAGGCCGCCCCGTCCGCTCCTCCAACGCCGCAGCCGGTAGCGCACCGTGTTCGGGCGCGCGTGCAGCTGCTTCGCCGTCGCGGGCCATTCCGGCGCGACGGCGCGTCCGCCCGCGCGGACGGGGTACCCGTGGAAGGCCGGCACCGGGCCGATGGAACGCAACGCGATGTGAGCGACGTCTGTAATGAAGGTGAACTACGTGGCATCGCCCGGGAAATCCCGAGGTCGGCGCGGACCGGCCGGAATCCGGTCCGGCGCGGTGGCGGGCCCGTATGTCAAGCTGTAGCCAGCGATACGAGTCGATGGGACGGTGTGGCCTTGCGTGGGCGTGGACGTGGGACGGACCCGCAGTGGATCACCCAGGAGTTCGCGAGGGCCGAGGACCTCGCGGCGGCCGGGCAGATGGAGCGGGCCCGCGACCGGTACGCCAGGCTGGCGCGGAGGTTGTCGACGGCCCCTGAGGACGTGCGGCACTACCGCGGCCTGGCCCTGCTCGGCGAGGCCGAGACCATCCTCGCGATGGGGATCTTCACCGACGCCATGGCCCGCTTCCGCGAGGCCTACCCGCTGCTGACCGAGCCCTTCCGGCAGCTGCCCCGCTGGCTGGTGCGCCAGTTCGCCGAGGAGCGGCTCCGCGTCGAGGACGGCGACCTGCGGCCGGTGATCGACTTCCTGCAGGCCCTCGCCTACGGCGTCGAGGCCGGCGACGAGGAGACCGCGGTCCGCACCATCGTCTGGCTCCAGGAGCGCTGCCTGACCGGCCCGAACGCCCAGCGCGAGGCCACCGCCCGGGCGGCGCTGGCCGCCCTGCCCGGGGTGGACTGGCCGGTGCTGGCCCTGACCACCATGCTGCGCCGCGACGGCCGGGTGAAGGAGGCCGAGGACCTGCTGGCCGCCTGGGTGCCCGGCGGCAGCGGGGAACTGTGGTTCCGATGGGGCATCCAGCTCAGCACCCTGCGCCGCTACGACCAGGCGATATCAGCCTACGACGAAGCCGAGCGCCGCGGCACCGGCCCGGCCTCGCCCTGGTCGCGCGGTCCGTGGCTGCGCCCGGAGGCGATGCTGTTCCGGGGCCTGGCGCACCAGCAGATGGGCCGCACCGAACAGGCCGAGCGCGACCTGCGCGCCGCCGCGGACGTCGCCCCGCAGGACCCGCGCGTGCACTACTCGCTGGGCCGGCTCTCGGTCCAGCTCGGTGCCGACTACCAGGCCTGGAGCCACTTCTCGACGGCGCTGGCGGTGGAATCCGCCTTCGCCCCGGCCCGCCTCGGCCTGGCCCTGCTGCGCGAGCAGTCCGGCCGCCCGGCCGAGGCGATCGCGCACTACCAGGCGGCGCTGCGGCACGACAACACCTCGCGGGCCGCGCGCATCCGGCTCGGTGCGGTGCTGCTCGCCGCCGGCCGCCGGGACGAGGCCGAGGAACTGCTGCACCCGGAGGCGGAGGAGTCCTCCTACTGGGGCGGAATGGCGTCGTTCCACTACGGACTGGCGCAGCTGCGGGCCAGCAACCCGGCCGGCGCCCTGGAGACCTGGGAGAAGCTGCGCACCGGCGAACTGCGCGAGTGGATCGCCGTGGCCCGCGACCGCGAGGCCCGCAGACTGCTCGACAGCGACCCCACCGCCGCGCGCATCCAACTGCAGCTCGCGCTGCTGGACGCCCCCGAGGCCACCGAACGCCGCGCGGCGCTGCGCGAGGCCGCGCTGCGGGAGGCGGCGTGGCTGCTGCTGGCCGGGCGCGAGCTGCCCGAGAACCGCGAGAAGGCGGCGGCGGCCCTGGACCTGGCCGCCTCGCTGCCGGTCGAGGCGCGGGTGGACACGCACCGCACCCGCCAGAACCGGCTGCGGGCCCTGGTCGACCTGGCCGGCGGGACGACCGCGAACCTGCCGGACTTCCTCGACCCCGCCGGCCCCGTGCGCGACCGCTGCCACCTGGCCGTGGCCGCGCTCGTCGAGGGCCGCGTCGACCAGGCGGTGGCGCTGCTCGCCGGCCTGCCCGCCGATCCCGGCTGCGACCCGGAGATCGCGCGGGTGCGGGCCCTGGTCGCCGAGCGGACCGGGGAATGGGCCGAAGCGGTGCTCTGGTACAGACGCTTCCTGGACAACGACGTGGCCCCGGTCGCGGGCGCGGAATCGGCGGCTTCGGAGGACGCCGATTCCGAGCGCGGCGGCGCGGGCGAGGACGACGCCGAGAGCACGCTGACCCTGGACGTCAACGAGATAGCCCTGGCCGGCGAGCGCGCCGCCGCGAAGAAGGCCGCCGAGGCGGCCGTGGCCGAGGCGCCCGGCCCGCTGTGCGCCACCGCGGTCGGCGTTGAGTGCACCCGGGAGGCCGCCGCGACCTGTGCCGGCTGCGGCCGCGAAGGCTGCGACGCGCACCTGTTCCGGCCCACGGAGACGCACTCCCACCGTTGCGAGCGCTGCGTCGAGTCGGCGCTGCACGCCGTCCTCTACGCCGCCCGCCGCGCCGGCATACCGACCGAGGCCGAACGCATCCTGACGAAGTGGGCCACCGCCCTGCACGGCACCGGCCTCACCCCGCGCCTGCGCCGCCAGCTCGCCATGCTGCGCGCCGAGGCCGGCGACCTGGACGGCGCCCTGGAACGGCTGCCCGCCGACGCCGAGGCCGAACGCGTCGACCTGCTCATCCGCCGCGCCGCCGAGGCCATCCGCCGCGGCGAGCCGTACCTGGCGCTCGGCGACCTGCGGCAGGCCCTCCAGGTGCGGCCCGACCAGCCGCAGGCCCTGGCCGCCCTGGAAGCGCTCGCCGAGTACGAGGCGCGCCAGCACGCCGAGGAGCAGCGGAACCAGGAGGCCTTCGACGGCTACCTGCGCCTGGTCCGCGACGCCCCGACGAACCCCCGGCTGCTGCACGCCCTCGGCCTGGCCGCCTACCGGATCGCGCGGACCACCGGCAGCGCCGAGCACTGGATGTGGACGATCGGCTGCCTGGTCTCGGCGCTCTACGCGCCCGACTTCCGGCCGCAGGCCACCGGCGCGACCCCGGAGGCGCTGGCCCCGGGACAGGAGCGGTTCGTCGCCGACCGCGGGTCCCTGATGGAGGAACTGCGCGACACCCTACGCGCCGTCGACGAGGCCAACGGGCGGACCGGCGAGGAGGCCGACGCCTGGACCGTGCGGCTCGGGATGGACGTGTTCGCCTGCGAGACCAACCCGATCCTCAGCCCGACGCTGGACCGGCTGCTGCGGGAGCAGCCGGAGACCCCGGCGCTGCTGGAGTGGCGGGACCTGGCCGACACGCTGCGCGCCGCGGAGCTGGCCGAGATGGCCGAGGCCGAGGCGTCCGGCGACGAGGAGGCCGAGCGGAACCGGACCGTCGCGCTCTACGGCGAACTCGGGCCGCAGCACTACCTGTACGAGGACGGGCGGTTCAAGGCGGCGATCGCGGCGCTGGACACCGTCGCGGAGGAGGACCGCGGCGAGGAGTGGACCGTCCTGCTGCGCAAGACGCTCGTGATGCGGGGCATGGAGCTGCATCTGGACGAGCAGTGGGCCGACGCGCTGGACTGCATAGCGCGGGCGGCGTCGCTGACTCCTGATACGGCGCCCGAGTCCATGCTGGTCGAGATCGCGGCGGAGTCCGGGCTGAACGCGGCGCGGGTCGTGCTGGGGCGGCCGGTGCGCGGCGGCGACGCGGCCGGCGCCGGCGGTTCGGCGGCCGGCGGCCGGAGCGGGGACGGCGGCGGTCCCGACAGCGAGGCCCGCACCGTCGAGCTCGGAGCCGCGGCCCGGACCGTCGACCTCGCCAAGACCACCGAGATCGCGGTGCCGGCGCCGGACGACTGGCAGGCCGTGATCGCCGTGCTGGAGAAGGCGCTCACCGTCGCCCCGGACGACGCCGACCTGCTCGCCGACCTCGCCGTGGCGCACACGCGCAAGTCCGCCGAACTGCGCGTCGTCCAGAAGGACTACGTGCTGGCCCTCGCCCACGTCCGGCGCGCGCTGGACCTGACGCCGGACGACCCGGAGGCGTTCGCGCTGCTGGAGGTGGTGCTCGCCGAGCGGGCCGGCTCCCTGACCCGGCCGGGTCCCGACGGGGACCTGCTGGAGGCGGTGCAGTGGTGGCAGGAGCTCAGTGAGATCGACCCGAAGCCGGAGTACCAGGCCGGGCTGTCGCGGGCGCTGGGCCTGCTGGCGTGTTCGGCGGCGGTGGCCGGGCGGCGTCCGCTGGCCCTGGACCGCATGGCGTGGTCGCTGCTGGCCGACCCGCAGTGGAGCGGCGACGCCGACGCCGCGGCGCCGCACCAGATCGCCCACCAGCTGATCGCCCAGGCCATGGACGAGGAGCACCCGAAGCCCTTCCACGAGCGGGCGACCCGCCTGCGCACCGCACTGGCCTACCGCGACACCCCCGAACTGCGGGCCCTGATGATCGCGCTGTGGAAGAACGAGGCCACGTTCCAGTACGAGACGCGGCATTATGGACTGTGCGCGGCGTTGCTGGAGGAGGCGGTGCAGCTGGAGGAGGACCCGAACGCCACCCTGAACCTCACCCGCACTCCGAACGCCGACCCCGACGGCATGCAGCCCTTCCACTGGCACCTCTACCCGAAGGCCCGCAGCCTGATCAAACGCACCGTCGACCACTTCCCCGACGACGACGAGCTCCGCGAACTCCACGCCCGGAGCACCCGGAACGACGACCCCGCGAGCCCCTGATGCCGGTGAACGAAGCGACGACGCATACTGTCCGGATCGAACCCGGGACGATGGAGCCCGACGAGAAGAACCGCAACGTGCCTGCTGGCGGTGAGGGGGAGGTGAAGGCCGCGGTGAGCGATGCGGGGTCTGAGGCGGAGGCCGGCGTGGAGGCTGCGCGAGCCGTCGCCGAGCCGGATGGCGGGCCGGACGCCGGGGGACCGGGTGCCGGGAGGCCGGGTGCTGGGCCGGATGCCAGGTCGGATGGGCCGGATGGGCCGGACGGGCCGGATGGGCCGGATGCCAGCTCGGATGGGCCGGATGCCGAGTCCGGCATAGCGGCCGAGTCGGCCGTCGCACGGACCGAGCGAATACCGAGGGTGTGGGCCGAGACCGAGCCCGCCGCACGGACCGTGCCGATGCCGAAGCCGGCCAACGGGGCATCGGCCCCGACGCGGCCGATGCCGCGGGTGCATCCCGGTGCCGACGACGTGGCCATGACCAAGCCGATGCCGCGGGTGCCGGCCGACGCCGGCGCAGACTCGGCGCGCACGGTGCCGATCCCGAACGTCGTCCCCGGCTCCGCCGATGTGATCGGCAACGCGGTGCGCGACGCGGCCGCGGCGGCGATGACCATGCCCATGCCCGCGATACGGACCGACACGGCTCCGCACGGAGCACCGACCGAGCCGCTCCCGGTGCTGCGCGACGATGAGGCGCCGGCCGGTCGGGCGTCGGCCGGTCAGGCGTCGGCCGGTCAGGCCACTGACTCGCCGAGCGACTCTGCGAACAGTGCCGTCGTGGATGAAGTCACCTCGGACAGCGCTGCTGCCGAGCTCTCGTCCGAGGCCGCATCGGACAGCGCTGCTCCCGACCTCGCGTCCGAAACAGCTTCGGCCAACCCTGCTCCCGACCTCGCGTCCGAAGCCGCTTCGGACAGTGCTGCTCCCGACCGCGTGTCCGAACCCGCATCGGGCAACCCCGCTCCCGACCCCGCCCCGACCGACTCCTCGCCAGCCGTCTTCGGCCGGTCGGCGTCGACCTCGTCCTCGGAGCTCGTCCCCGCCACCACACCCCCCGAGCTCCCCAAGCCCGCCGTCCTCGCCGAGGCGGCCACCGTCTCCTTCCGCGCCCTGGCGTCGACCGAGGTGGTCCTCCCGGAGACCGTCGCCGAGGTCGTGGCGGTCGTGGACGCCGCGTCGAAGGCGATCGCGGCCGCCGAGGACGCCGCGCGGCAGGTGGCGGAGGCGGCCGCGGCCAAGACCGTCGAGGTCGCGGCGCCGGCGTTCCTCGATCTGCGGGAGCCCGCGCAGCCCGCGCCGGTGGACGGCGTGCTGGACCTGCTGGCGCCGGTGCTGGAGCGGCCGTTGCTGGTCGTGGAGCAGCCCGCGTTGCCGTCGGCACCGGATCTGATGGCGCTGCACCGCGCGGAGTTCGAGCTGGACTTCGCCGAGCCGCCGCTGCTCGCCGCGGGGGACGAGCCGCCGATCCCGACGCGGTTCGGGCCCGGGCTGGCGGTGCTGCCGCACATCGAGTTCCCGGTCTGAGCGCGCCCCTTCGGAGCCCGAGGCGTGTAAGTTCTCTGACATCAGAGGTTTGTAGTGACGCTGATGGAGGATCGAATGAGCGACGGACAGGGCGCACTGAGCCGGCGCGGGCTGCTGGGGCGGGCCGGGGCCGTGGCGGTCGGGTCGGGCGCGCTCGCCGGCTTCGGGGCGACGACCGCCGAGGCGGCGACCACGGACGCGAGCACTCACCCGAACGCGTACACGAACGCGAACGCGAACGCGAACACATACACGAACGCTGATACCGCCACCACCGCCGGCGGCCTGCCCCCGGTGACCGTCAAACCCGGCGACGTCCGCTACGACAGTCTGCTGCGCGGCGACAACTTCCGCTTCGTCGGCCATCCCGACGAGGTCCGCGTCGTGACCTGCACCCAGGACGTGGTCCGCGCCGTCACCGACGCGGTCCGCTCCGGCCGGTGGATCGCGGCGCGCAGCGGCGGCCACTGCTTCGAGAACTTCACCGCCGACCCCGGCATCAAGCTCCTGCTGGACATGTCGCCGATGAACGCCGTCGGCTACGACCCGGTGATGCGCGCGTTCTCGATCCAGGCCGGCGCGCGCGTCGGCGAGGTCTACACGGCGCTTTTCAAGGGCTGGGGCGTCACCCTGCCGGCCGGCGGCTGCCCGCACATGGGCGCCGGCGGCCACTTCGTCGGCGGCGGGTACGGCCCGCTGTCCCGCCGCTACGGCTCCGTCGTGGACCACCTCTACGCGGTCGAGGTCGTGGTGGTCGCCGCCGACGGCACCGTCCGCACGGTCGTCGCCACCCGCGAGCCGGACGACCCGAACCACGACCTGTGGTGGGCCCACACCGGCGGGGGCGGCGGCAACTTCGGCATCGTGACCCGGTTCTGGTTCCGCTCACCGGACGCGGTCGGGACCGACCCGGCCGGGCAGCTGCCGCCGGCGCCCGGCGAGATGCTGTTCTGGCTGGTGGAGTGGCCGTTCGACGCCTCCATGACCGAGGCGGAGTTCAGCACCATCGTCCGCAACTTCGGGGTCTGGCACGAGCAGAACAGCGCCCCCGGCGCCCCGGGCACCGGCCTGTACGCCGTCCTCAACGTCGGCAACCGCCTGTCCGGCACCTTCCTCATGGCGGTCCAGGCCGACGCGAGCCTCCCGAACATCGGCGCCACCCTCCAGGGCCTGATCGACGCGGTCACGGCCGGCACCACGGTCAAGCCGTACGTCAACCAGGGCGCCGTGTTCCCCTGGCTGCACATGACGACGTGGCCCACCGACGGCGAGGGCGGCGACAAGCTGACCCGCCGCTACAAGATCAAGGCCGCGTACCTGAAGAAGTCCTTCTCCGCCGACCAGCTCTCCGCGATCTACACGGGCCTGACCGACCCGAGCGGCACCGCGGGCTCCGGCTTCCTGCTCATCGGCTACGGCGGCCAGGTCCAGGCGGTGGCACCGGACGCCACGGCGCTGGCGCAGCGCTCGGTCGTCATGAAGGCCGTCTTCTCGAACCACTGGCTGGCCGAGCCCGACGACGCCGACAACGTGGACTGGGTGCGGCGCTTCTACCGCAGCGTCTACTCCGCGACCGGCGGCGTGCCGGTGCCGAACGACGTCAACGACGGCTCGTACATCAACTACCCGGACACCGACCTGGCCGACCCGGCGTGGAACACGTCGGGGGTGCCGTGGCACGACCTCTACTACCAGGGGAACTACCCGCGGTTGCAGCAGGTCAAGGCGAAGTACGATCCGCGCAATGTCTTCCGGCATGGGCTGTCGGTGGAACTGCCTGGCTAGGGCTGGTCACTGGGGGCTGGGGCTGGGGCTTGGGCTTGGGCTGGGGCTTGGGCTGGGGCTTGGACCAGGGCTGGGCTGGGACTGATGGTGGCGGCTGGCCTGTGGTTGAAAGGCTTGATACGACCTTCGGCCATGGTGGTGAAAGTCCGCGGGGAGTCGCAGTTCGCTGAGCGGGGTGCTGGCGCGTTGGCGGCTGCGGGCTGTGAGGGTGGTTGCGGATTCGGGGTGGGCGACCGTGTCGCGGTGCGCGGGTTGGAAAGTCAAGAGCAGCCTCCGGCGGGCCTCGGCTCCGGGGGATCACCAACCCCCCGCGCGGGCTGCGGTCTGCTTTTTGGTCGCCATGTCCTGAATCCCCCGTCACATCGTCGCCTGACGGAATCAGACCGGCCCGGCGGTATCAAGCCGCATCATTCGAGCGTGTGGTTGCGAAACGCCCGGCTTGACACCGCCGGGCCGGTCAGATTGGCTACGCCCGCCGACGTGACGGGGGATCCAGGACGAGACAACTGTGTTACTGATCCACGTGTCACACGGCACTCGCGGAGGGAAAGTCAGGGTTCGTGTGGCACGTGGTTCCTGAACACAGTTGTGGTGTCCTGGATCCCCCGTCACGTCGGCGGGC